>JAXMHN010000033.1:0-70830 GCA_046346765.1 Verrucomicrobiota bacterium
CATTGAGTTAACGCCGCCGACACCAGAATAGTCTGACAGCGTAAGTATTGCGGAACACTACATAGCCAAGCAGGGCGCAGCTCACGATCCGGCCATTTCCAACAGCAGATAGTAGGGGCGATGCATAGTATTGCTCTATTTTAACAAGCCTTCTACGAACTTCAGATACTCGGACGCGCGAATGGCTTGGCTATTGCCAAGCACATTGGCAGCAAAGGCTCCAGCAACATTCCCCAGCAACGCGGAAAGATGTAGTGACGATTTCAAGTAACAGGCCGGCGCCGAAAGCGCCAAAAAGGCGTCACCAGCTCCGATGGTGTCAACCATTGCATCGCTCACAATCGGGGCCGTTACACTTCCTTCATTCTTTGAGTATATTCTCGATCCGCCCCTGCCTAGCGTAATAGATAATCTGTCACAGCCCATTTTCGAAAGAATCCTCTTTGCGACCGCATCCAATGCTTCTGACCGCGCTTGACATGCGAGCCGTGCTTCGCGTTCGTTAGCCACGACATAGTGAGCCTTCGAGTACTTTGTCAAATAGTTAAAGCCCTGATTTGCGCTGTTTGTCTGCACGGATAACACAAGGAATTTTGCCTTCCTTGTCACCTCCTTCATCAGTCTTGGTGTCATAATGCCGTGCCCAAAGTCAGCCAAGATGATCATCTCAGAATCCTTAATGACTGCATCGATCAATCGACCCAGCCTATCCTCAGTTTCTCGGTCCATTGTCTCATCCTGCAAATATTGAACCTCAAACAGCTTCTCGTGAAGCGCCTTTCCAACATAGCGACGTTTTGTTACCGTTACTCGTTTTGGCTGGACGCAATGCCTAAAATCAATATCTCGATTTAAGGCTCCGAGAATGAATGACTCCTGGCTGTCATCGGCACCAAGGCAGGTCACTAACCGGACATTCGAGCAGAAACTGGCCAGATGATTTGCAATACACAGCGCGCCACCTGCTCCCTTTTCCGAATGAAGATACCGGGATGTCGGCATGGTCGCCTTAGAGGACATACCCAAAGGCTGCACAAAATGATACTCGTCGATAATTGCGTCGCCAATAACTCCAACCCTAAGGGATTTAATGCGCTCAAACAGTGCCTCCAACTCGGCACTGCCGTTAGGCGATCTTACCGACGCAAGATATTCCTTCAGTTCTGGAGACAGCAGACCAAACTCGTTGTTGAGAAGTTTGGAGGATGAAAAGACAATTTCGTGTGTGAATCGAAGTTCAGCACCAACCTCCTGCAGCACCGTAATTTCGCGTTCCAGCTTACCGGTCTGATCAGGTTTTCCCTCGAATTCTTGACCCTTCACGAAATAGCGGGGTCGGATCAGACGGATAGTCTGCTCAGCGGTGGCCCAGTCGTTGATTGCAACGAAGTCCACAAATTCTAGAGCAGCTAGGCACTCCGCCCTCAATTGCTGGTTATAGACAGGCCGACCAGGACCTTTGTCGACGTAGCGATCCGGAGTCAACGTCACAACCAATAAATCACCCATTTCGCGCGCAGCCTTCAAATACCGCAAATGCCCGGGGTGCAGCAGGTCGAAGCACCCATGACAATGAACCACTGAACGCCCTTGACGCTCATACTTTCGTAGCATTCCAGCCAGAGCCTCCAAACCAAGGATCTTCCGTTCACATTCAATCATTTCATCAATTCTCCATGAGTCGATCTCCGAATTTACGAGGACACCGAGCCGCAGCTTAGCCTGCAGAGCCGTAGAAGCAGCCTATCTCGTCGACCACCCTCAGCAAGCGCTCGTGACTCAGCTCCGAATACACGGGCAGACTGAGAATCTCCCGGCAATGGCATTCCGTTATCGGAAAGTCACCGGGCTTATAGCCCAAACCTTGAGCGGCCTCTTGCAGATGGATTGGGGTCGGATAGTGAATCCGAGTACCAATGCCCCTGTCTGCCAAATGTCGCTGCAACGCATCTCGGCGTTCAGCGCGGATCACGTACGTATGGAAAACGCTGCTTTCATAAGGCCTTTCCTCAATAGGAAGTCTGACAGTCCCATTTAAGGTCGCTGAATATCTCGCAGCATTCTCTCGGCGTTGTTCGATCCATCGATCTAAGAATCTCAACTTCACCCGCAACATCGCCGCCTGTATTGTGTCGAGTCGACTATTGTAACTCCAAAACTCACACTCATCTCGCGTCTTTAGCCCATGATTTCGCGCTCTTAGCAGATAGCCGCGAAGCTGTTCGTCATCTGTCACTATTATACCGCCGTCCCCACATGCGTTCAGGTTCTTCAACGGATGCAGACTGAAGCATCCAGCTGCACCGAACGTTCCAACTCTTCGGCCCTGGAACTTCGCTCCTACCGCTTGCGCCGCATCTTCAATCAGGCACAAGCCGTGTCGTTCGGCCAAATTCAATAACCCACTCAAGTTGGCGGGCCTCCCCGTCAAGTGCACAGCCAGAATTGCACGGGTCTTAGGCCCAATAGCCGCCTCCACCTGCCCAAGGTCCAAATTGTAATCATCTGTCACGTCTGCGAAAACCGGCACCGCACCCGCCAGCGCAATCGCTGAGGCCGATGCCAAAAACGAATTTGGCGCAGTGATAACTTCATCCCCCTTCCCGATCCCGAGACCCTTCAACGTCAGAACGATTGCGTCCGTGCCGTTGGCAACACCAACTGCGTACCGTGTACCACAATACGCCGCAAATTCTCGCTCGAAAGCCTCGAGCTCCTCGCCCAGAACAAACCCGCCGCTCTCTAAAACGCGCCTAACTGATGAGACAAGCTCATCCGCGATGTCACGGTGCTGCAGACCCAGATCGACATATGGTACTGCCTGTATCATATCAAGTGCACCTCCTGCATCCGTTTAATATTAAAATATCGAGAGTTGTTTAGAGAGTCTACCAATCGCCCGTCTGTAAGCGCCAACGCCAACTCGCCGACGGCATCGGAGATCGTGTACCGCGTCCGAAACCCCAATTCACGAGCGATCCTCTCCGACGAGATATGATACGATCGATTATCGTTCGTTGGAACAACGTCAACCGCCACCTTCTCACGCCCAACCACTGTTCGCACGAGCTCCCCCAACTGTCGGACCGTATGATTCTCGCATCCTACATTATATACACCTCCGTCAATCCGCTCACGCGGCCTCTCCATTAACATCAAGTAAACATCAACCATGTCTTGAATGTGAATATTGGGCCGCTTCTGATCTCCGCCCAATAGCCTGATACGACCAGTCCTCACCGCCTGATTCGTCAGAATGTTCACAATCACATCGAGTCGTTGCCGGGGCGAATACCCACAAACCGTTGCGGGACGGACGATCGTAGTTACAAAATCACGTGATCGGTGGGCGATCAACTGCTCCTCGCACATAGCTTTGAATTTCGAATAGTCGGTGAGCGGCTCCAACGGCGTCTCCTCGTCTACATTCTCCAGCTCTTTCACTCCGTAGACGCTGGAGGATGAAGCATAGACGAACCGATTTACTCCCTCCTGCTTGCTCGCTTGTACTAAAGGCTCGAAGGCGTCATAGTTGATCGATCGGCCCAACTGCGGGTTAAGGTCGAAGCTAGGATCGTTTGATATGCATGCCAAGTGAATCACACTGTCACATCCACGCACCGCCTCCCGTACCACTCGCATATCCCGGAGATCGCCTTTGACTTGTTCCAAATCTTTATGATCTCTCACTGAATCAAGAACATTTTCGCCATAAATGTAGAGATCCAATACTCTAACAGCATAGCCTCGTCCGAGTAGTTGAGGCACAAGGACAGCGCCAACATAGCCAGCTCCGCCGGTCACTAATACTTTCCTAGTCATACATTTCCTTTCTTTTCAATAGCTCGCGCGGGAACACCACAAAAAGTCTTGTGTGGTGGCACATCTCGGATCACTACCGCTCCGGCTCCGATGATCGCTCCCGCTCCGACCGTTACGCCTGGGATAACCACAGCCCCTGTACCGATCATAGAGTCCCGACCGATGCGAACACGCCCCGCTGTATGTACCCCTGGTCCGAGATTGGCACCCTCTTCAATCACATTATCGTGATCGACTGTAGCCGCTGTGTGTATGTTCACACAGTCGCCTATAGTCGAACCTGCAATAATGCACGTACGCGGACACAAAACTACTCCAGATCCAAGCTTAACGTCCGAATCCCGGTGTGCTGTTGGATGAATGGCATTGATAAGGATCAAGCCGCTTCGTTCGATTAACTCGCCGACGCCTCGTCGATTTACATTGTCGGCAAATGCGCCAATGGCGCCTTCTGCGTCGACACTTCGTGCAACATCCCGCAGTGCGGACGTGGGTCCGAGTACAGGGACTCCTCGCATCACGAGGCTCTGCTTCCGCGGATCGTCGTCCAGGAATCCTACGACTTCCATACCTGGCATTGACTGCAGGATCTCAAGGACAACTTTACCTTGTCCATCTTGGCGCGCTCCAATTATCAGAACGCGCATAGTGGAATGAGAGCACGATACATAGAGCCTAGCCTCCCAGACTGCGATTCCAGATCCGGCACCCGGCCATATCGCATGTGCCGGAACTCTATAATGGCGGCTCGCAGGCAGCTGAGGTTTTCGATCTCAATGCTGTACCCGTAATGTCGGAGAATCCATCGCTGCAGACGCCCGTTGTGAATGACAACGGGCAGGTTTGCCTCAATGTAATCAAAAATCTTGTTCGCCGAAGAGTAGTCAAGCTTAGCTCTTGTTACTCTTCCGACTTGACCATTTAGGTCTTTGCCAAATACATGAAGGGCAGCGTCATACTGCCGTAACTCCGCCCTCAGTACATCCGCGGCAACAGAGCGATGTAGGTGAAGAAACGGATTCTGTTGTGCTTCCAAAATGTATTTAGCAAAGAACTCTTCAAAGCGCCTAGAAGGGGGTATGGGTGCAGGATAAAGATGTAAATGGATTTCTTGCTCCGCGAGCACCCGCGAAATTTCGAGGTATTGAGAATAGCCGAACTCAGCCGCCGAAAATTTGTCTTCGGGCCAAATCGCACCACAGTAAACAACATGCAGCCCATCAGCTCGCTTTCTAGACACTTCCGACTGGTGGTGAGGTGCTTTCCATGGGTAATCCGGAAAGTAGCTACACTTAGCCATGCGGTAGCCCAGCTTTCGGCGCAAGTACGCAGGCTCCAAACTCCGGGCACAGACGTGCGCGGCGTGAGAGAAGCATAAGCGCTCTGCTAACAACTCTAGCGAAGCTTGCTGAAACGGGGCGGCCATCATCCCGGCCAAACAATCATAAGGATCATATACGACTGGGACGCTTGCACAGCACAAGACAGGAAAAAGTTCTAGGTTATCGTAGTTCACGAACAGATGAATCAAATCGGCCTGCGCGCGCCTCACAAGGACTAGAATCTCCCAGCAGTTCTTTGCCACCAAAAAGCTTACATGAGGCGAGCTGATATCTGCTAAGCTAGAGTAATTGGACAGAGTTATGATAATTACCTTAAACCCGGCAAGACCCGCGGCGTGCGCCAGTTTCCTCTCACGCACTCGCACGCGAGCTGTGACATATACTATTATAGGCTCGGTGTTACGTTTCTCTTGCGGTCCATTCAGCTCACGCTCCGACGTGGAAATCCAACGGCAGAAGTCGGGAAAGGACATAGCGTGCCAACTCAGCCATCGGAGAATTCTCCTAAGATTGCGTATGCGTCTCCTTATCGTAAGTTTCAAGGACGGCCTTATAACACTTAGCTCGCGCTAGTCTGCGCAGATTGTTAAACCAATGGTCAATCAACGTAATCACAGTGGCTCTGCCAAGCGCGTTGGGCTCCCTGGTAAGCAATTCACTGGTTTTCCAGTCCTGTCCGACACTGGCTGAGTTTATGGGGCCAACACTAAGGGGCCTCTGATAGGTTCGTGTCCGGTCCCACTAAAGCGGATGTCACGCTTTAACGTTACCGTTTGTATGGCCCGAATAGTAGTAGTCCGCGTATTTATAATAGTAGTACGAGCCCGCCTTGGTATCCGCGCGATTGAAAACAAGACCCAGAACCTTCGCCTGTCGTTGATAGAGAATATCGAGCGCCTGCTGGGCCATGGCGGCCTTGGTAAAAGAGCCCCGCACGACGAAAAGGACGCCGTCCATTTTGGGGGCCAAAGTTGGCGCATCATCCGCAGCGAAAACTGGAGCGCTATCGATAATGATATGGTCGAAGGACTGCTCCGCATTCCTCAGCAGTTCGGCGAAATGGTCGCTGAGGAAACGCTCGCTGGCGTCTGGAATCGGGTCGCCACTCGGAATGAGGAAGAGGTTTGGAAGCGACGTCTCCACCAGGTAGTCTTCCAACTTGCCTCTTTCATAGAGCAACTTGGAGAAACCCGCCCCGCGCTCCAGACCAAAATACTCATGCAGCTTGCCTTTTCGCATATCGCCGTCGATCAGGAGCACCTTGCCACCAGCAAAGGCCATCGTGCGGGCCAGGTTGGCAGAGACTGTGGATTTGCCTTCGTTGGGGATGGCGCTGGTGATCAATAGCGTCCTCGGCTTGACGCCTTCGGTGGGCATGTAAAGGATAGACGACCGGATGTTGCGATAGGACTCGGCGAACATATGCCGCTCGTCGTCAGTCTCCACCAATTGCAGTCTCTTCTTTCGCCCCAGCCGACGGACATCCGGCACCTGACCGACAATTTCCTCCTCGAAGCGCTGCATCAATTCGTTTATCGACGTGCAGCGGTCGTCAAGTCGGGCCACTAGGAAGACAAGCATGAGCCCGCCGAGCACGCCCACAAAGCACGCTGCAGCTCCCGCGACCGTCAGACTTACTTTGGCCGGCTCGGAGATGCTGGCACGTTCCATCACCGACACCACCTCCTGATCCAGAGTTTTATTAACGTCAAGGCTCTGCAGCATGCCGACCAGCCGGTCATTGACCGTCTGCAGCCGTTGCACGTTCGCCTTCATCTGGTCGTAGTCGGCCAATTTGCCCGTCGCTTCGAGCAGCTTGGCCTCCCACTGTCCGATCAGGTCCTTGACGGCGTCGATTTTGAGCTGCTGTGCCTGGCGGGTTGGCTCCATCTGATCCCGGCTTTCCTGGTCGAACATGGCCAGCATTTTCTCGGCGCGGGCGATGTCTTCCTCGAACTTCTGCATCTTGGGATGCTGCGGGCGCAGGAAGGGCGCGAGCTCATCCCGCTGCAGCTTCAGGATTTGCAGCTGCTGTCGGGCTAGCGCGACTTCGGGCGGCACGTTGACGGTTGGGAGGGCGGATGTGCGAAGCATGGCCGAGCTGGCCGCGGTCAGGACATTGGTCCCGTCCGCGTTCGTGCTCAAGGTCGCCGCTGAGCCAAGAAACTGATTCTCCATCTGCAGGTCGGACATTTGGGCATTGAGTCTTCCCAGATACTGCCCGGCGGCGGCGGCCTGTTCCTGCAGGACCGGAACGTTGTTTTCGCGCAAGTACTTGGTCAATTTCTCCTGTTCAGCCTTCAGCTCTTTCTCGTGCTGAAACACCTGCTCGGAAAGGGAGGTGAGCGTTTCATCGGAGCTGCCCGCTCGGACTTGCTTTTTGTAGGTCAGATACTCATCAATGACTGCATTCAGGTAGGCTTGAGTGTAAGCAGGCTCGGAGCCTTTGGCCTCGAGAACGAACATGGCGCTCTTTGGCGTCTGGCTGACGCGCAGCGCTACTGGGCTGGGTGCCAAGTTGGGGTTCATGGTCTGCACCCGCACTTTGGCCGCATCCTCGATCTTGTCGCTCTGAAGCAACTCAACCTGGGTGCCGAAGAAGAACTGGAGTTCCTCGGTCCAGGTTGTGGCGTTGTCTTTGATATTCATTTTGCCGGTGACCAGGAGTCGCGCCTTGGACTTGAACGCCGGCGGCTGGAGCGTCACCAGCACTGCCGCCGCAGAAAGAGCGACAGCGAGCGTGAGCACAGGCACCCACCAGAGGCGCTTGATATACTTGACATATCGCGGCAGCTGCAACGACGATGCCACCCCGGCGTATCCATACGCCGCATAGCCGGCGGGCTCCGTCTGCACCGCACGCTCGGCGGGAACTCGTTGTTGTTCTCTCATCGTATCCTTCTCTCCTCCGGCCCCGTCTTGTATTTCACGCGTCTGGACATCGTGAGGGAAGACGAGATGAGCTCGTCGGCTTCACGCCAGACCCAATCATTCTGCTCCGAGCTGCAACCGCAGTTCCCGAGGCGAACGCCTTTGTTCGTTGCCGAAATTCTTGTTTGCGCGAATCCATGTCTCTCGGAAAACCTGAGCCGCTGAAACCAGTCGAACTCAGGTTTCAGGTTTCATCCCTCAAAAGTTAATCAATCTTCCAGGCACGAAGATCAGATCGCCGGGCTCCAGCTTGAGGTCTTTGTCCGTCTGGCCCTTTTCCAAAATCTCGTTAAGGTCGACGGTGAAGACCTGGCTTTGGCCGCCACCTGGCGCCTGGCGCGTGATCTTGACCCGCTTTTTATCCGCGAATTCACCGAATCCGCCCGCGCGCAGGATGGCCTTGCTGACGGTGAACACCTCGTCGCTCGGGATCTCGACTGCGCCGGAAATTTTAATCTGGCCGACGAGATAGACGCTGCCGCGCTTCTTGTTCAACTGATCGATGGCTAAAATAACAGTGGCTCGATAGTAGAGCTCCTTTTCCAGAGCAGTCTTTACTTGCTTGGCGACGGCCTGACAGGTCTTGTCGGCGGCTTTGACGCGGCCCAGGTAAGGGATGTCAAGTTCACCGGAATCCGTGACCATGAGCGGTTTGGCATCTTCCTTGTCCTCGATGACCCGAAAGCTGACGCGATCGCCAATCCGAAGCTGCTGCTTGTCATCGAGCGATTCGATGGACGTGAACAGGTTGGCGTTGGTCGTCAGGGGAATTTCGGGCGAAAGCAGCAAGCTTGAAGCTTGGAGTCCGGAGGTGGCAGCTTGGAGCTGGGAGCCTGGTCCAGCGAGCGCGGGACGAGGAGCGGTTTGGGCAATAAGTTGACTCGGGGCCACGAGCAGTGCCAGGAACCACACAAAAGCGCCGCTTCCACGCCACCAGCTCCGATTCATTTCTTCGTTCTCTCTCATCTCATCAATCCTTCGTCCTCTGGCCTTAACTTTCCTCTCCTGGCTTCATGCTCTGCGTTCCCACCTTCGCGCTGACGCTTCCTCCTCCGCTGAGGCTATGGCGGACAGGCCGCCGAAGACACACTTCGTGCCGATCACTTCGCAGCCAGCCTTCGAGTTGGCGGTGCTCGGTGCCCGCTGGCAGCGTCTTGTCTGCCTTCGGTTCCCCAATGCTGGTCGATAAGATATTTTGAATCATTACCAGCCCTCAAATCCCGCCCGCAAGATGAGGATTCACTCCTGTTTACTGAAGCCCAACGCGCTCAGAAACGATAAGTTAAACCCACAGTGATCGAGTTCTGCGTGTAATCGCGCGAATGCACATCCGATTGCTTTAGCCAATACCGATAAGTCAGAGTTGACGTCAGCTTTTCCATCACCTGGTACTTGACAGTAACAATCCCCCCAATCCGGTTATACTCCTCGCCGCCAACGTAAACCGGTGTTACTCCCCCAGTTCCGAGCGCAACAGCCGGATAACGGCCATGCTCGTAGGAAAACTGCGTTGCTAAGCCAATTTGACGAAAAATATTCCAGTTCACGGTATACCGAGCAAAGAATTGCTCTTGAAAGTCGGCGAAAGTCCCTAGGCGAACCTCACGTCCTCCACTAAGTGTATGTTGAATGTATTGACTTACTGTATGAGCAGCACTGACGCTAAAATAGTAGGTTTTGGGATTCTGGGCCACTAAAGCAAAACGGTTTTGATCAAAGTCGTAAGCGACATAGCCCGCACGCATGGCCGCTCGGATATATTGCGATAATTTCCCCTCCACAAATACGCCCGCGCTATAAGACACGGCATCGTGTAAAAAGCTGTGATCGTAGTGCGTCAATGCGGCGGTACCCTCTGGACCTAGGGAAATAGTCCGGTTTGGCAGGAAGGAAGCCTGGATCAAGAACAATTCGGAGGATCGGGTGAGGTAATCGAATATATCTTGATCCGGAATAAAGACCGTGTGAGCATAACCCCCAGTCAGTATCGCTTGGTTCAAATCCCAAGAGACATTTAGCCCGGCAGCATTTTCAATCCCTCCATATGCAGCGACACCGCTAACGGATGCTTCGACACCAGGGTCTTGATAGTAGGAAAAGCGGTCATAGAACGTGAGTTTTAAGTCGCTAATGAAAATGTCAAATGCGAGTTGGGAGCCTGGTGTCACTACCATATAGTCAAACTCTGAATGGTCCAGGTACTTGGTATATCCTAAGCCAAGCGAGAAGCTGAGCACATTTCGAACTGTGACCGGCCAGGTTACAGACGTATTGACCTGAGGATGAAGGATGAAATCTTGCTGCTTTTGTGCATCCAGGTAACGGATATTGTCGTTATACTCCAATCCGAGATAGGCGTTCGCCAGGAGTTTGGCATTGCCGATCTTGAGGTTGTAATCCTGCCGCTCGAGGGCGCGGGCCTGCGCCGCAGCCGCCTCCGCCCCGGCCAGTGAATTCCGCAACGCTTCCTGCGGCCAGGCTACGATCGGAACAAGAGCGGACAACGCCGCTGCGATGACAGTTCGAAGCAGATAACCGAGCCTAAACGATTCAGACAATGGAACAGCCACCTTCAGCATACGCATTCGACAAATCTTGGAACTCAAGGTGACCCAAGTCCGCCTCGGAGCTATGCCATGGATGGGGAACGCCAACCTTCTGACAATCGAATCCAAACGCATTTGACCCACATTCCTGCTGTGGACAGGAAGCAGAACCAGCTAATACACAATTTTCCTCAGAACAACCCGAGGCACAGTCCAGTTTTGTGACAAAATTGGCCTTTCCAGTCAAGGCATCTTTCAAAAGAAACGAACCGGTAGCACTTGCTCATCGCTTTCGTAATGTCTACGTAGCAAACGTGTAGCAATGCGGACAGGGGAGTGGTACCGGCGTCGCTCTCCGCGCGCGCCGATTCGGTGTTCGAAGCCGGCAGGTAGGGCGTCGCTCTGCGAGCGCGCCGTTTCGGTGATAGCCCATCATCAATTCCAGCCGGCTGGCGACGGAGCGCCAGCCCTACCTTCAAGGGCAGGAAGCAGAGAGGGCAAAGAACACACTTCGTGCCGGTCGCTTCGCGTCAGCATTTTCCCTCGGCGACAGACGCTCAGTTCTGGTCTTATCGGTCATGGGTTTCAGTTGCTTAAACCTTTAACAACCAATAACCAACAAGTGACAAAGCCAGCGCCAATATCCGGTCATTGCACCGCTTAAAGGGAAGCTCCGCCCTGGAGCTTGGCGAGAAACCCGTGGAATGCTCCACCTGGAACCTGGTTCAATAAAAACGGACAGGCGCCAACATCGCAAGCGGAAACGCGTTTCTAAAAGCTGAAACGCTGAAATGCGCCGATCAGCCTCCTCACCTCGGCCAGGTTGCAGCATTTACCCTTTCGGAAACCCTTTTCAGCTTGTCAGGTTTCAGCTTTCAGCGCAGGTACCGGAGCCACGCTTCCCACGCTTCCTGCCAACGCTCGCGCCGGGTCCATTGCTCCGCCTCCAGAAAATGGAAGTAGCTGGGACAGGAACGCTGCGCCGTGACATGCTGCAGGACGGTCAAGGCGTCGTTGGTTTGGCCTGCGTCCATTTCCGCGGTGTAAAGGGCATAGCCGGTCGTCACGTCGTTGGTGAGAAGAAGAAAGGTCGTGCGGAGTTCCACCAGCGGCCGGGTCGATCCCGCGATCTTCGGCAACAGCGGATTCGTGGCATAGCGCTGCGCCATCTCGCATGCAGTCCGATAATCTTCCTGGCTGGCGTGATTCGCTGCCACCCAAAACCAGCCGCTGTCGACCCAATCCGGATGCGCGGCAACCTTCTGGGCCAGGTTTTGGGCATCGCCTTTCTTGCCCCAAAGATCGAACAGCGTGGCGCGTTGCTGGCGGTCCAGGGACTTCAATTCCGGATCTTCCATCAGGATGCGGGCCAGCTCGATCCGAAATTCCTCGTCGCCCGCGTACTTCATGTAGACCAGCATCAAATCGCGGTCATCCAGAGCCAGGGTGCGCACTTCATCGCGAAAGGCATCAACCGGCGGCGTCAGCGACAGCATCCGATCGTAAAGGGCCTTTGTCTGCTCGGTCACCAGGACGGGATCATTGCGTCCGGCGATGGCGATGCGGCGGAGGGCTTCCCGCCACGCGCCGAAGGTGAGGCGCGGCTGGCGTTCCATCCACGCCAAACCTTCGATGAAGGGCAAATCGGCCACATTCGGTTCCAGATGCTTGGCGCGGCGGAAGTCAGTCGCAGCGGGGATGGCATCGTCCATCGACCGCGCCTCGGCGATGGCCCGACTGAAGTAAAATTCCCAATCCAAAGGGGCAAACTCTGCGCCCTGAGTTGCGTCACGGATGACCTGGGCGTCGGCTCGAAACGATTCACCCGCCTTGATTTGGCCTTTCAATCTTCGAATCGAAGCCGAGGTGAGCGGCACCTGCAACGGCAGCAGCGAAACCAGCCACCAGAGGGCTGCCGCCCCTATTGGGATGGCCGCCAGCCGATAGAGCAAATGGTAGGGACGCGTTCCACCGCGTCCCATCGCGCCGCTCCTTGCTCCAACTCCCCGCCTTCGCGAAGACGCTTCCTCCTCCGCTGAAGCTATGGCGGACAAGTCGGCGGGCAGGCCGATCTCTGGTCTTAGCAGTGCCAGGAGGAGCAGGGCGGGCCAAACGGACCCCATCCGATGGCCGGACACATCGACGAACCCATGCAAGACGAAGCCGATCAGGCACACGCCGATGGCAGCTCGCAGGCGGAAGTCGGGTTCGTCAGGTTTGGGGAAGTTCCTGGCGAACCAATAGATGAATCCGACCAGGACGAGTGCTGGCGCGATCCAGCCCATTTCGATGCCGAGCCAGAGCCAGTCGCTTTCCGGATGGACCGCGCGATTCTGCCGAATATAATCTTTGCGGAACTGCGTAAAAACCGGCGCGAAGTTGCCCAGGCCGGTCCCGTGCCAGGAGGTATCTTTGAGAACCCGTAGTGCGTCGCTTTGGATGAGCACGCGATTGACCACTTCAATTGGAGCCTTCGAAAAACGATCGAGCGTCTTTCCGCCAAAAGTGCAGAAGAGGGTCAGCCCGAAGAGCACCACGGATGCTCCGATGCTGAAGCCCTTCAGTTCGTGTTTGCCCCAACCGGTCCACAGCACCCAGAGAAATGAGCCCATCAGATAAAGCAGAATGCCGGCGCGCGACCCGCAAATGACCAACCCCACGCCGATCAGAACGTAGCCCGTGGCCCAAAGGTACCCCATGTCGCGCTTGCGCAGGAATTCATGGAAGGTCAAGGCCAGCGTCAGGATTCCGCCCAAAGCCAGCACATTGGCCGTCTGATTGCGGTTGGGAAAAAAGCCAAAGCCGGTCATGTAGACCTGCCAGAAGGGCGGCAGCCAATCGAACACGAAGAAGAGCAAGGCCAAAGCCGTTAGAATGACAATCCCAAGGGCGTAGATGGATAGCAGCACGCGCCGCTTCACCGTCCAACGCCGGCTCATCAAAAACGAGGTCCAGACCAGGCTGACCAACAGCAATAGCCCGTTCTCCAGCGTCAGCCGGGGCTGAGGCGTCAAAGTCGCCGGCAAATCGAGGCCAGCCGATGGCAGCAGGGCCTTGCGCCAAGGCATCGACCCAAACCAGGCAGCGGGCAGAAAGCTGATGATGACCAGGCAAATGAGGCCAACCAAAAGGCCGGTAATGATGCGGGGCGGCAATTTCCAAGCCGGAGCGATCAAGATCAGCGCGACCGCGCCGAGCGCGATCAATGCCTGCGCCCAGAGCTGCGTCGCGCCGCCGAGAGCTGGAGCCAGCACCGTGAGCAAAACAATCGACCAATCGACCCAAGGCACGCGGGGCTCGAATAAGGGTTTCCAGCGAGGTGAATCTGAAGACATCGGTTTGAACTTGAGAGCAACCATCAACGCAACGGCACGCCTAAGGACTAGCTGAAAGGCTGAAAACTGACAAGCTCAGAGCCAGCTGAAAGGCTGAAAACTGACAAGCTGAGCGTCTCAGCTCTCAGCATTTCAGTTCTCAGCGTCTCAGCTGTCTCAGCCTTTCAGCGTCTCAGCCTTTCAGCGTCTCAGCCTTTCAGCTCTCAGCCTTTCAGCGTCTCAGCCTTTCAGCTCTCAGCCTTTCAGCGTCTCAGCATTTCAGTTCTCAGCATTTCAGCATTTCAGCATTTCAGCTCTCAGCGTCTCAGCGTCTCAGCTGTCTCAGCTCTCCCCGCCTCTTCCTTTGACGTCGCGCCGCTTTAATGCTTCTGTAGCAACCGTGCCTCTCGGAACCCGCAGCCATCAGTTGAAGATAGCCGTATGAAGTTATTCGCCTTCTCCCTCACGTGCGCCACTCTCCTGGCTCTGCCGCATCATGCCGCTCAGCCCGGTTCCGTCGATCCAAGCTTCGACCCCGGCTCCGGCGCCGATGACCTGGTCAAACGGGTCGTGGGGCTCGGCAACGGCAAAGTCCTGGTCGCCGGCTATTTCAACAATATCAACGGCGTGGCGCGCCGCGGGATCGCTCGCCTGGAGTCGACCGGCGCCGTCGATACGACCTTCAACCCGGGACAAGGCGCCGATAACGGCATCAGCGCTTTGATTGTCCAACCGGACGGCAAGATTGTCGTCGGCGGAGAGTTCACGCATTTTGACGGCGTCGCGCGCAACCGAATCGCTCGTCTGAACGAGAATGGCAGTCTGGATCCCTCGTTCGATCCCGGAAGCGGTTTGGACGGCACCCGGACCCCTGTGGTCCTAGGGCTCGAGCTGCAGAACGACAGCAGGATCCTGGTTGCCGGGTCTTTTACCACCGTCGCTGGGACGGAGCGGCACCACCTGGCGCGTCTGGAAACCACCGGCAAACTGGACGCAAGCTTCGATCCCAAGTTCGAAGAAGGCTCCGGCAAGTGGGTTTTCAACGTCAAAGTGCAAAACGATGGACAGATTATCGCGGCGGGCGTTTTTACCAAGATCAATGGCGTCATCCGGAGCGGCATCGCGCGTTTCAGCGGCAGCGGTGTCCTCGACACCAGTTTTGACGCGAAGTTTGACGAATTCAGCGCGGTCGCCGCACTCGACTTGCTGGGCAACGAGCGCATCGTGATCGGCGGGCTGTTCGTCAATGCGGTCACGGGCGAGTTCGCGAGCGTCGCCGCCTTGAATAGCGATGGCAGCTATGTGCCCGGTTTCCGCCGGGAAACCCCGCCTGATGAACAGGTGAATTCCGTCGCCGTGCAAGGGAATGGGAAGATTCTTTTGGGCGGTTATTTCAAAACCATCGCAGGGGTCGCCCGCAATGGAATTGCGCGTCTGAACAGCGACGGCGGCCTGGACGGCTCCTTTGATCCAGGGCTCGGTGTTTCTGGAGGTTCCAAGACCGGGTTGCTGACGGTATTCCCGCAGAGCGACGGCAAGGTGATGATTGGAGGCGACTTCACTACCGTCAATCGCACGGCTCGGCGAGGCATCGCGCGATTATTTGGCGAGGCGGAAGCGATCAATCCGGTCGTGATCACCGCGGAACCGACGGGCCAAACGGTTTGCGCCGGAGCGAGCGTGACGCTATCGGTTGGAGCTACCGGGACCGGCCCGCTGAATTATCAATGGCGCAAAGACAGCGGGCCGATCAACGGGGCGATCGCTTCCAGCTACACGATTCCTTCGGTCGCATCCGCCGACGCCGGCACCTATGATGTGGTGGTGACTGGGGCGGCAGGACCGGTCACATCGACGCCGGCGGTGCTCGCGATCAATGATCCGGTGACCGTCGTCAAGCATCCCGAGAATTGGGCGGCAATCGTCGGCGACAGCGTCACGTTCTCGGTAACTGCTGGCGGAGCGGGCATCTCGGGATATCAATGGCGTAAAGACGGGCAGCCAATCTCCGGGGCGTCAGGGGCCTCCTACAAGCTCGCCGCGGTCAAGGCGGAGGATGAGGGAAATTATGATGTCGTCGTCACCGGCACCTGCGGATCCACGACATCCAATCCAGGCCGGTTAGTCGTCTCGACACCCGGCTCGTTTCGGCTGGAGGCGGTCGCTCCGTCTCCGACCGGCGCGGTCCAGTTGAACTTAATCGGGCAGGTTGGGACAGCCTACTCGATCTTGTCATCGACAAACCTGGTGCAATGGAATCTTTGGACGAATCTCGTTGCACAAAAGGCAACCGAGCTTCTGTTGGACGCGCGCACCACGAATCCACCGCAGATCTTCTACAGAGCCTCGACGCCATGAAAGAGCCGAAAGCTGAGATCTGAAAGCTGAAATGCTGACACCTGACATCTGAAATGCTGACAGCTGACAGCTGACATCTGAAAAGCTGACAGCTGAAAGCTGACATCTGAAATGCTGACAGCTGAGATCTGAAAGCTGAAAGCTGAAAGGCTGAAAAGCTGATCGATTCACATACTGAAAGCGGAGATCTGAAATGCTGACAGCTGAAGAGCTGACCAATTGACCAATTCACATGCTGACATGCACACAGCCGAAAGCTGACAGCTGACATCTGACAGCTGACATCTGACAGCTGACATCTGAAAAGCTGACCAATTCACATGCTGACATGCTGAAAAGCGGAAAAGCTGAAAGGATCGAGCGCCGGAAGCAGAAATGCTGTAAGAAGGCCATCCATCTCCGCAAGGTTGGTTAAGGATGAGCCGGCTGTCTGAGGAACTACGCTGGAGGACGAAGCGGTATGCGTCTGCAGCTATCAAGCTTTATCTGGAGCTGCCGCGAGATAGAAAAGACGTCCAGATCCTTGGTGTCCAGTTGCTTCGATCCGGCACGTCGGTCGCAGGACATGCTCGCGAAGCCTCGCGAGCTCGCTCTAATGCGGAGTTTTGTTCGAAGTTGGACGTGCTGTTACAGGAGGCGGATGAGTCGGCACTTTGGCTGGAGCTTTTGCGCGAAGACTGCCGGATCGAAGGAGACTTGATCAAGCGACTGTGGTGTGAAACGGACGAATTGCTCGCGATTTTCACGAGCATGGTGTCAAAAATCCGGCGTTCGTCTTCGGGTTCTTCCGATCGTTCTTGAATCAGTCTCAGTTTGTTTCAGCTTGTCTGGTTTTTCTCCCCCCTTGCCCTCTCCGCTCGCCCTTTCACCATCTTAATTCAGCCTTTCAGCTTTCAGCTTTTCAGAAGGTCACCCTTCCAGTGTTTGATCGTTTGATTTCAGCTTTTCAGCTTTCAGCCTTTCAGCTTTTCAGAAGGTCACCCTTCCAGTGTTTGATCTTCCTATTTCAGCTTTTCAGCTTTCAGCCTTTCAGCTTTTCAGAAGAACTTTTCCCACGCTTTCCAAGCCGCTTCCCATTCTTCGCGCATCGCCCGCAGGTTCGCCTCGAGGAAGTGGAAATAAAGAGGGCATTTGGCCTGTTCTGTCATCCTGCTGACGGCCTTGAGCGCGGCGTCCACGTCATTCGCCTGGGCGTAAGCGCGATAAAGTGCGTAGCCGGTGGCAAAGTCGTCCTTGGCAAAGAGCAAGGCCCGGGTCATCTCCGGGACCGGCCGTTGTTTGATATTTGCCGGCAGGTTTGGAGGGGTTGCGTAGCGTTGCGCCAGTTCGCAAGCCGCCTTGAATTCGCCGCGGCCGGCACGAATCGCGGCCAACCCCATCCAGGCATTTTCGAGCCATTTCGGATGCTGATTTAGCTGTTGCTCGTAGCTGGCTGAATCGCCCTTTTCCCGCCAGAGACGAAAGACCTCGCGCTGCTGCGATTTGTCGAGGGAAAGAAGGTCGGGATCTTCCTCGAGCAATTTGTCGAGCTCCTGTTTGAATTCGTTGGGGCTGGCATAGTCCAGAAAGGCGACGAGCAGCTCGCGATCTCTGTAGGCCAGGGAGAAAAGTTCCTCTTCGACAGCCGGCACGCCTTTCCCCATTTTCAGAATCTGCCGAAAATACTCGATCTTGGCCGGGCCAGCGCGGCGGAGAATCTCGAAGAAGGACGAGAAAACCAGGGCCGGATGGCGGGCCAGCCAAACCTTCGATTCCTCGAATGGCACCTGAACTGAATTGGGCTCGAGGAAGCGGGCCCGATGAAAGTCAAAAATAGCGGCGCTGGAAAAGGGGTCTGCATAAAGCTCCGCGGCTGCTCGTTGAAAGTACCATGTCCAATCCAAAGGCGCCCAGCGCAGGCCTTCGCCGGCTTGGGCGATCGCGTCTTGGAAGCGGCCGGTGGCGATAGCGGAATCGAATGTCTGCTTGACGAACTGGGGTCGCGCCGATGTCGGGACCGTGACAAGTCCAAAGACTGACCCGATCCAGACCACCGCCACCGCCGCCCAGCTCAAGCCAAGAAGGCGAAAGCTGAACTGGACTCGCTTGGATTCCAGCCCGGTGGCGGGCGTGGCACGACAAAGCCCAAGCAAGAAAAGGACCGGCCAAATCGCTCCCAGCCGGTGCCCTGGCACACCGATAAAGCCGGCCGTGAAAAGCAGCAACGCGGAAACGGCACAAGCCGATCGCACGTGAAAATCCGAACGGGAATGCCGCGGCCAGTTTTGGCCCAGGAACAGAACTAAAGCCGCCAGGAGCACGGCCGGAGCTAACCACCCCATTTCGATCCCGGCCCAGAGCAGGTCGTTTTCCGGATGGCGGACCCGGTCATTGGCCTTCGAAGCGACCCGGTAATGGGCGAAAACCGGCTCGAAATTCCCGAGCCCAAGTCCGTGCCAGGAAGCCTCCCGGAGCAGCCTGAGGGCGTCCAGCTGGATTCGGGCGGGAGAACTGTCCGGCAAGAGCACGGGCGCGCCAGGGACGGCTTTCGACTGGGCATGTATGTGCTGCACGTGCAATCCGACCGCCATGAGGACGAGGATAACCAGCCCGAGGGCAATCCCCATCAAGCGATGACGCGACTTCGGCCAGGTGGCCCAGACCAGCCAGAGGCCGGAACCGATGGCAAACAGGACCCAGCTCGGACCATCCCCGTTGACATAAGCCCCGGCCATCATGAGAAGGTAGCCGCCCACCCAGAGGTAACCGCCTTTCTGATGCCGATCGATCAATTGACGGAAGGCCAGCGCCAGACATGCCACGCCGCCCGTGGCCAAGACCAGGCCTGTCTGCGCGCGGTTCGGGAAAAAGCCAAACGCGCCATTGACCGGACGCCAGAGCGATCGGTTTGGACCGGCAAGATAGAAAAGAAAGCGAGGATGGTCATGGCAACCAGCCCGGCAGCATAAAAGGCGAGGAGGGAACGTCGGTGCGCCGACCAGGCATGGGCGAGGAGGAACCCTGTCCAGGTCAAAGTCGCGGCCAGCAGCAGCGCACCTTCGAGTGTTTGCCATGGTTGCATCGACAAAGTGCCAGGCAAAGTCGTCTGCTGGATTTGGACTAGATTGGTTCGAAAGGGGATTGTCCGGAACCAGGCGGCTGGGAGGAAGCCCAAGCACGCCAGGGCCATCAAGATGAAAAAAAGCATCAATAATGGGCGGGAGATGGGGAAATGGGGCGGGCGCCACAGCATGATAGTTGCGGCCCCAGCAACCAAAAGCGCCTGGGTCCAAAGCTCCGTGGCGCCGCCCAGGGCCGGTCCGAGCAAGGCCAGGACGACAATGAGATAATCGACGCTCCAGATTCCCTGAGACAGATTGGCGGTGCGATGTGTTGAATCCACGGCGCTTCAATGAGAGGTTGGAGGAAAAGAGGAAGGCAGGATAGCTGAAAAGCTGAGCTGAAAGCTGACAACTGACAGCTGAAATCGGAGAGCTGACAGCTGACAGCGGACATCTGAAAACGGAGAGCTGGAAGGGGACATCTGAAAGCTGAGATACGCTAAAGAGGCTTCAGGTTCCCGCCTGCTCCTCCTTCCGCTTTCAGCTGTTGACCATGAGCTGAAATACTGAGGCTGGATCGTTTCGACTCTCGGGTTTCCAGCTTTCAGCAGCTTTTCTGCAGCTTTTCTGCTTTCAGCTCTCTGTTTTCAGCATTTCAGCTGTCAGATTTCAGCATTTCAGCTCTCCGTTTTCAGCTGTCAGCTTTCAGGTTTCAGCTGTCAGGTTTCAGCATTTCAGCTCTCCGTTTTCAGATTTCAGCTCTCCGTTTTCAGATTTCAGCTCTCCGTTTTCAGATTTCAGCTGTCAGCTCTCAGATTTCAGCTGTCAGTTGTCAGCTTTCAGCTCAGGTTTCAGCTGTCAGGTTTCAGCTTTCAGCTGTCAGGTTTCCAGATTTCAGCTGCAATCTTTCTTTACATTTGACCAGCAGTTTGCCATAAACATCACCCCGGCGGAGCCTATAGGCTTGAAAGGAATTCACTAGGTTTATGGAGGTGATGAGAATGGCAATACGCGCGTATTGCCAGATGGCGGTCTTTTGCGCCGTGGCGACCGTGTCCGCCGCCCCGGTGATTTTCGACGTTAACGACCCCGGCCCTATTGCCGATCGAGTGGCTTTCACCGAGCCGGCTTTGACCGAGTTCCACTTCACCGTAGGGACAGCTGGGAACGTCGGTGATATTGATCTTCAGCTTTCCATCGCCCATCCCGACCTGTTCGACCTGGATATCTATCTCAAATCTCCCGCCGGGACGATCGTCAATTTGCTCGCCGGCATCGATGACGGCCCAAACCTGCAGGATACGCGTTTAGACGATAGCGCTGGGGGCTCGATTGGCGTCAGCGGCTCGGCCCCTTTTAAAGGCCCGGACCATGTCGGCGGGACCAGTTACCGGCCGAAGTTCTACGCCAATGGCGCTAATCTGCGTTTATCGCATTTTAATGGCGAAACCGCCGCCGGAACCTGGACCCTGCAGGTATTCGACGTCTTTTCCAGCGCCACGGGCACGTTGTATTCTTCGGGCCAGGCGGCCCCGTGGGGAACCGCCGCCGGAACCAAACTATTCGTCACGATCCAAGGAGCCGGCACCTCGGTCGTCGCACGCAAGATCTTTTACAATAACTCGAGCTACGACGGCAATAATGCCGCCGCCAATACCAGCGACGACAGCGCCATCGCTACCGACAAAACCGCCCTGCGCCCCGGGGAAACAGCCACCTTCGCCAACTACACCGGCTTTAGCAAAGGGATTACAGGGATCATGCTCGACATCTCCGGACTTGCCGGAATACCGACGGTGAACGATTTTACCTTTCGCGTCGGCAACGATAGCAATCCGGCAGGCTGGACAACGACTCTCGCGCCGACCATGCTGATCCGAAATGGCGCAGGCACCAGCGGCTCGACTCGAATCCACTTTGTGTGGGCCAATAACGTCATTCAAAACCAATGGTTGCAGGTAACGACGTTGGCCACGGCCAACACCGGCCTCGCCGCCAACGACGTCTGCTATTTTGGCAATGCCATTGGCGAGTGCACCGGCAATCGGACCGTTAACGTCCAGGATATCGGCTTAACGCGGCAAGTCGCCGGCCAGAACGTCGGCATTACCTCTGTCTACGACCATGACCGGAGCGGCCTTATTAACGTTGTTGATATCGGGCGGGTGCGCGGCAATGCGGGGTTCACACTCGCTCTGTTGGTGGCTCCATAAATAAAACTCATAAGCGCGATTAACCCAAGACGCATGAATAGACGACGCCTTCCTCTCCAACCCCTGGCCCTCTCGGCTTCCCTCCTCGCGACCGCGCTCTCGGCCCAGGCCCAGTTCGCCATCAATATCGGCACCGTCCAGGTCCAGCCTAATCAAGCGAATCAACAAATCTTTATCGACGTCTCCAATGTTTCCAGCGCAGGCGCCTTGGACTTCTATGTCCAAATTGCCGATGGTTTTCCCGACGTCCCAGGTTCCACCCAGAATGGCCCCAACATTACTGCGGTCGACATCGTCACGGGGACGCTCTTTGATGGCAATAATGATGGCGGCCAAGTCGGCTCCGGTTTGGGCCTCCAGCATCAGTATCGCGGCGTGTTGACTCAAACCGGCACTGTTTCCGGCTCCGGCCGATTGGCGACTGTCACCATCGATACCACCGGCTTCAACAGCGGCAGCTGGGCCCTCCGGGTCGGCACGGTGCACAATGGCCCAACCCAATTTTACGATACGAACTTCGACCCGCTTCCTGGCAACATTACCGATGGAACACTGGCCATTGTGCCCGAACCAGCTGCCTACGCGATGGCGATGGGCATTCTGGCCTTCGGCTTTGTCTCGGTTCGTCGATGCTGCCGCCGCACCGCTTAAGACTGCTCGAATCGAAGCTCCTCGTTGGAAGTCGGCCAAAGAGAAGAAGGGGCAAACGGATCCATGAGGTTGTCCCTGTCTTGCACACCGGACGGCCGGTTCTTGACGATTCCTCTTCCGCGGAGGTTAGGCGAAACCAGGATTGCTAACACCGGACCGGTCAGTTTAGGGCCGGTTTTTGTGTTACGCAGCGAATCGCAAGTCGCACGCTTGCAGCGAACTACCCCCTGGCTCACGGTCAATCACGAAGGTCTCGTCAGGCGAGATCGCTTCCCGTCCAAATGGCGCGATCGCAAAAGCGGCGCTCGGCATCTCAGCTGCTCCGATTCGCCTCTTTGGTGCGCAATGAAGTCTGTTGCAGATCGTCTCTTCCGGGCCGCCAGCCAGGTCACCTTGTTGTTGAGTTTGCTGGGCCTCTTTTTGGGAAGCATCACTGCTCAAGCGGCCAGCCCGAACCTCCAGCCGTATACCGCAGTCGGCTGGTCAGACAAAATGGTCGTGGTGACGAATTCCACGTTCACCACCGACTCTCCCACCCTCCTTTCCAGTGATACGCTCTACGTCAAATGGGTCATCGAAAATGTCGGCACGGCACCTTCGACCTCTAATTTTGACATCGACCTCTTCCTCGACGGCTCCTTCTATGCCAGCTGGACCTTCCAGGGCCAGTTGAACCAGAACTCGGGCGGGATCACCGCCCAACCACTCGCTGTCGCTCCCTTGAGCGCCGGCACTCACTCGTTCAAGCTCAAAGTTGACGCCGACAATACCGTCGCTGAAAGCAACGAGGCCGACAACGAATACACCAAGACCATCACTATCCAACCTGCTCCCGCAGACATCCGCGTGACGCCGCTCAGCCTTTCCTTCGGTGGCGTTGTTTCCCCGAGCGGCTTGTTGACTCCGCAAACCCTGGCCAACAGCCCTGCTCCAGCTGATATGTCCCAAGAGGCCAGCGCCGCGGCGATTCCCATCGACAAGCTGATCGAGCCCGCGACGATTGCGCATGCGCTTGCCACCGAGTCGAAGGTCGACGTCATCGTGCGGCTGGCAGCGCCGCACGCCATTGTCGGGCCGCATGACCTGCGCGTCCCGGGTGTAGTTAAGGCCTTGCAGCCGGAAATCCGGCGGCTGCAGCAGGAAGTCCTTGAGGGCATGCCGATGGATGATCTGAATCTTCACTTTCGCTTCGACAATCTCGCCGCCTTTTCCGGCGAAGTGACCGAGGCGGGCCTGTTGGCGCTCCAATCGGATCCACGAGTCGCAGCGATCGAGCCCGTCCGCCTGTTGAAGCCGCATTTGGCCCAAGGGATCCCCGCGATCCATGGCATGACATATCGGTCCTCTTATAACGGCGCTGGAGTGTCCATCGCCATCTGCGATACGGGCATCGACTACAACCACCCTTACTTGGGCGGCGGCGGTTTTCCCAATTCCAAGGTGATCGGCGGCGAGGATTTGGGCGACAATGATCTCGATCCAATCGCTCATTCCAACCCGCACGGAACGGCTTGTGCCGGCATCGCGGCGGGCAATCTCGGCACGGTTGGTGATTACATCGGCGGCGTTGCGCCCAGCGCCAAGCTCTACGCCGTCAAGATCTCCAAAGCCCCTTCCGACGACGCCTCGACGGCCACGATCGCCCACGCCTGGGACTGGTGCGTCACCCACAAAAATGATGATCCGAACACTCCCATCCTGGTCATCAGCACCAGCTTCGGTGGCGGCCGCTATGCCAGTGCCTGCGACAGCAATTACTCGATCATGGCGGCGGCGGCCAACAATGCGGTGGCCGCGGGCATTGCGGTCCTGGCTTCCAGCGGCAACGACGGCTATTGCGATGCCGTCTCGGAGCCTGCTTGTCTATCCAGCGTCATCGCTGTCGGAGGCACCTACGACGCCGCCGTCGGCACCTTGACCTTCTGTGTCGATGCCGCATCTTGCATCACCAAAAACGCCAACGCCGGCTGCACCTCCGGCTATGCGGTCGACGAATCAACCGCTCTGGACGCGGTCACCGGCTATTCGAACATGTCCCCTCTCGTCCGGCTCCTGGCACCCTCCAGCCAATGCTACACCACCGATAATGTCGGCGCTTCGGGGTACAGCTCCGGCGATTTCGTTTCCGGCTTCGGCGGCACGTCCGCCGCTTGTCCCTATGCCGCCGGGGCGGTCGCGTGCCTTCAATCGGCCGCCAAAGCCCTCACCGGCCAGTACCTTAGCGTCAGTGACGTCATCGCTCGTCTCACCAGCACAGGAGATCCGCTGACGGATGCAAAGGCTGCCCTCACCAAGCCCCGCATCAACCTGGAGCGAGCGATCGAGAGTCTGCAGAGCGAAAGCCAGACGTTCAGGATCTATAACGATGGTCCAGGGGTTCTGGCGGTCAACGCGCTCACCACGGCCAAAAACACCCCTTGGATTCACTTCGCCCCGGCCGGGCCGTTCCAAATTCCAGCCGGATTTTACCAGGCCGTCATGGTCACCGCCGATTTTACCCGGGCGCCTCAGGGAGAAACCACCAATCAGGTCATTGTCACATCCAGCGACTCGGATGAAACCCCCTACCCTGGCGGCGTTGCCATCGTGGTGAACAACACCCCGCCGGTAATCTCGGATATCCCCGACCAAAACCTGACGGCCGGAGGGTTCAGCCTCGCCTCAAGCGCCATTCCATTCCTGATTAACGACTCGGAGATTCCCGCTTCGTCCCTGACGCTCAGCGCGGCGTCGACCGATACCGCACTTGTGCCGTTGTCCAACATCGTCTTTGGCGGGAGCGGCACCAACCGCTCGGTTACAGTCACTCCGGTGGCGAATCGTTCGGGCAATTGCTATATCAGCGTGACGGTGAGCGACGGCGCCAACTCAGCCAATGATATCTTCATGGTCCAGGTCGATGCGACCGTCGCGGGGCGGTATATTTTTTACAACAACTCTAGTTTCGACGGGAATAATGCGTCGGCCAACGGCGCGGATGATGGTGCCATCGCGACAGACAAGACGGCCTTGTTACCGGGTCAAACGGCTGCCGCCGCAAATTACACGAGTTTTAGCAAGGGCATTACTGGAATAATGGTCGACATTGCTGGGCTCCCTGGTTCGCCCGCAGCCGTCGATTTTGACCTCAAAGTGAGCAACAACCAGAATCCGGTCACTTGGAGCGCCGCTCCCGCTGCTTCACAAGTCCTGACTCGGGCGGGTGCTGGTGTCAATGGGGCGTCGCGAGTGACGTTGGTCTGGGCCAACAACGCCATTCAGAATCAGTGGTTGAAGGTGACGGTCAAAGCCTCGGCCGCAACCGGCTTGGCCAGCGCCGACGTTTTCTACTTCGGCAATGCGATTGGCGAGTGCACGGGCAATCGCGCCGTCAACGTCCAGGATGTGGGGCTGACCAGGCAGGCAGCCGGTCAGAGCGCTGCGATCACTTCACTCTTCGATTTTGATCGGAGCGGTTTGATCAATGTCATCGATATTGCGCGCACCCGCGGCAACGCCGGCTTTGCCCTCGTGCTTCTGCAGGCACCTTGAAGAGAAAAAGCGGAAAGCTGACAAGCTGAAATGCTGACAGCTGAAACGCTCTCCGAGCGCGCCGCTCCGATGTTCGCAGTAGCCTGGTAGGGCGCCGCTCTCCGAGCGCGCCGCTTCTGTGATTGCGAATCACCTCAGTCAGCCGGCTGGCGACGAAGCGCCAGCCCTACCTTTCCAGCGCGCGCGCCGAGGAATATGGCGCAGCCCTGCCCGACACAACAAAAACGGGAATACGCTCGCGCGTATTCCCGTTCAGGAATTCAGAATTGGCGAAACCGGTAAGCCGATTAGCGGGAGAGTTTCCGGCGAACCAGGCCCATCCCGCCGACCGCCGCCGCAAACAGAGCCAGAGTTGAGCCGGCTTCCGGCACGCCTTTGGCCCCGGTGGTGATCTTCATCAACGCATAGTTGACATTATAAGAAGAGCCGGCCGGAGCAGACAGAGTATAAGGTAGCTTGCCATCCTGAGCCGCGGCCAGAATCGCAGTCGTGTCGGCCGGCGAGAGGGTGCCACCGAACGTAATGGACCCAACGAACGTGGTCGAAAGCGACACACCATCGAGGTTGATGTTAACCGTCTGCAAGGTGCTCCCGTCCGTGACCTGAAACGCCAATTCAAAGCCGGTCACCGTTTCCACAGCCGGATTGTACCCAAGCACATTACCCGTTGTATCGCTCGGATCACCACCCGTGATGAAATTGAAGTTGCCAGTCAATGGAGTAGTCGAATCGACCAACTGCCCCACGCCACTGCCGCCGACGTAAGTGTCCAGGTCCTGGAAATTGCCACCAAAAGCTGCCATAGGCGCCAGCGAGGCGACACAAGCAGTCAAAAGAAGATAACGATTCATTCTGATTCCTTTCTGTCGTTTACCAATTTCGTTTCAATTACCCACGCCCCTGCCATCGCAGAGGCTCATAAACTTCCGCCCCTTGCCAGGCACACCCTCCCTGACTGCTCACTACGGACTCGGAACAACCAATGCGGGTGTTCCGACCAAATTAACCACGTTCAGCTTCGGATTCAGCTCCGTGAACCAGGCGCCTTTCACCGTGATCGATGAGTTGCCGGGATTGTTGTAGTGATATCCAAGCGCCGAAGCATTGATGCGATCGATCACCGACTGCGACGGCGGACCGGTCGGCAGCGGAATAATGGTTCCATTGCGGAAATTCACCATATCGATCTCGCGCGTCACGAAAAAGCTATGTCCCGCTGGAATGACCACCGTCTGCTTTTCCGAATGGCTCCCGGGTGGCTGCGGAACCAAAACGTCGAGCAACGACCATTCGAACGTGACAGTGCCGGAAACGACCCAGATCTGGCCGCTCACACCGTCAATGTAAGCCTCCGTGCCTTTGACGCTGGCGATGCCATGCGCCGTCTTGATCTCGTATTTCGCGCCGGCGAGCAGTTTGCTGACGCTGACAAACACCCGCCCTTTCTTCAAATCGAGACGGGTGTCGAAAACGTTGCCGAGAACAGAAGGCTGATAGGACAAGTTATCCAAGCCCAGGACGGTGTTGTCAAACAACGCAACTAACCGACCATTCTGTTCCATCATCAGATCAACTGACGCACCCGCGCCGGTCTGAACGGTGTATCCTTGTTTCAGGAGTGTGCCCTCGCTCAACACATGCGTACTGCCGAGGTTGTCAATGTAAGTGGCTGTCCCCTTCACCACTTTGGCGACAGCAGTTCCGGGCTGATTGGCGGCATGGGCGATCGAGGCACAGGCGATCAGCCCAGCGGCTGCCAGCGCGAAACGGCTGCAGAATGTTTTGTAGCTCATGATTAACCTTCGTTTGAGTCTTACCCTCGAATGGTGTCTCCGGTGTAGGCGGAAGCAGCGACAGTGTCAACAAATTTAACAAAAAAATCCTGCGTAAAAGTGCGTATCTCCCGCGCGCGTAGCAAAGAGTTCATGTTTGCTACAAGCCTTTGTAGCAAAAGCACAAACAACACGTGGAAAATTTGATTTCTCTTGACGTTTAGCGCCGGCTTTACCCATGCTCGCAGCGTTTCCGGCTGGGGCGCCGGACACCACAGGGCAACCGTAGATACAATCGCTGGTAGCGCCAAGAAAACGTGTCTTTTTTCTTGCCAACCGACAGTGGACGTCTCAATGATGGACACCGTTTTCCGCGAACTGCGGGTGTGCCTTCTGTGACGATTCACGTTTAGCAAGGAATAAGGTTCAATAGTCCGTTTTCGGAATGAATAGTGGCATTGTCGTCCTGGCAGCCGGCTGCGGATTCGTCATCAGCTGGCTCAGCATTCCCGTCATTCGTCAGTTCCGGCCGATCGGGAGACGATTACATCAGACCCGCACAGCCGGTGTCGCGTTTCGGCGGCGTAAGCGCGCTGATGATGGCGCTTCATGGCCGTCGCGGCAACGTGGCTGGTCTTCTCGGGAGCGAAGCCAAACGGCTGGGACAAGCCGCTATTGTCTTCGGGAGCGCCTTCGCGATGTTCCTCGTCGGGTTCTGGGATGATGTGCAGCCAATCGGCGCTAAGAAGAAGCTGATTTTTCAGATCCTGATTGCCAGCTGCGTTTATGCCGGCGGCATTCATATTGATGCTGTTTCGAATCCGTTCGGGGTCGAAAGTTCGATCACGGGCGTAGGTTACATTGTCACCGTTCTCTGGCTGATCACGCTCACCAACCTGATCAACCTCATCGACGGCATCGACGGCCTCGCCGGCGGCATCAGTCTCATGGTCATGGGCCTACTCCTCTTCCTCGGCTTCGGCAAACGGGCCGCGATTTTGCGGTGGTTTGCACCGCTGCCACCTGCGGCGCTCTGATCGCCTTCCTGCGTTTTAACTTCCCGCCGACACCATTTATCTTGGCGACGGCGGCGCTTATTTTCTCGGCTTCCTGGCTGCGATTCTCGCGTTAGTGCATTCTCGAAAGGCCACCGTGGCCGCCTCGCTGGTGGCGCCGCTCTTCGTCCTGGCGCCTTGCCCATCGTGGACGTGACCCTCGCCATCCTGCGTCGCGGCCTGAAGGTATGCCAGTGTTTCGTCCGGACCGGCGTCATCTGCATCATCGGCTGGCGCAGACGGGATTATCGCGGCGGCGGGTTGTGCTGATCTTTTGCTTGAATAATAGCCACATTCCGCTTTCTGGCGCTGGAGTCTGTCCGTCATCCTCCTTAAATGGCGCCTGGCTGCCGCTCATCGCGGGCGCCGATTTTACTTGGCCCTTATTCATCTCCGCCCGCTCCTTTGAATTCAGCCGTGAGTGGTTTGACGTCAGGCGCGTCCTGGGCAACTCTCAGGCAGTGCGGAAGGACACGCGACACGCACTGGTGCTCGAGCGCTGGTTCGAGCTCGAAGCTGAACGCGATGTGTTGCCTGAGGTCTTGTGGCAGGATTTCACTTTCGTCTGCGGCAAGCTTGGGTTCACGGACATCAGCTTATCTCTGGCCGACGCGCAACGCGCCTGGATCAACCCGGACCATGGAACGGAAGCGGATGAGCAGCGGCGTCGCCGATTTCAGCTGCCTTGCGGCGGGGTCTTGGAGGTTGGCATGCCGAGCAGCTTCGGATCAGATCAACTCGAGTTGCTCAGCGAAATTGCCGCTGAGACCTGGATCAAAGGCGTGGCCCGTTGGGAAAAAGCAACCCGCATCCGGTTTAGCCTACGACGCTCTGTCCCCACCAATACCTGTGACGGCAAGTTGGCTCTTGGGACAGTCACGGACAACAGCGTCAACATCGCGCCGCAGGAGGCGCATCCGTTTATTCCTCACAAAGCCATCACCCCGGCAGGCGGTTGAGGCGAAGAGTTGGTGCCCCAACCCAAGGTAGGGCTTGCGCTCCGTCGCGAGCCGTTCCGGTGTTCGCAATCTCCAAGCGGCGCGCCCTGAGAGCCCCACGTACCCGGCATTTCAGCTTTTCAGCTTTCCAGCGTGTCAGCTTTCACGTGTCAGCTTGTCAGCAACTTCCTCAAAGATGGTGTCGAGCGATTTGGTGATGTCCCAGCCGGGATAATCGGTCCGGGCCTTGGTTAGGTCGCTGAAATAGCAGATGTGATCCCCTTCCCTGTTCTTGTCGACATACTCGGATTGCATCTTCTTGCCGGTGAAGGTCGCGATGCGTTCGAACGCTTCCAGGATTGAGCAGCTGTTGGCGCGGCCGCCGCCGATGTTGTAAACCTCGCCATGGCGCGGTTTTTCATAAAACGCGTGGATAAACCGCGCGACATCGTAGGAATGGATATTGTCCCGGACCTGCTTGCCCTTGTATCCGTAGATTTTGTAGGTGCGCCCCTGCACGTTGCACTTCACCAGGTAGTTCAGAAAGCCGTGCAATTCGACCCCGCTATGATTCGGTCCGGTCAGGCAACCGCCCCGCAAGCAACAGGTCTTCATCCCGAAATAGCGGCCGTACTCTTGGACCATGACGTCGGCGGCGACTTTGGAAGCGCCAAATAAGCTGTGTTTGCTCTGGTCGATCGAGAATGTCTCCGGGATGCCATTGGCGAATGCGGCGTCGGCGTAATCCCAGCGAGTTGGCAGCTCTTTCAGCGGTATGGTATTGGGCCGATCTCCGTAAACCTTGTTGGTGCTCATGTGGACGACCACGGAGCCGGGAGCATGGAGCCGAGCGGCCTCGAGCACGTTTAAAGTGCCGCTGGCATTGACATCGAAATCGTCGAACGGACGCGACGCTGCCAGGTCGTGGCTCGGTTGCGCCGCGGTATGGACGATCAACGCCGGCCGCGAAGTTTGCAGGAGCGAACTGACGCCCGCCCGGTCACGGATATCGAGCTCGTGATGAACAAACCGCTGGTGAGTCGCCAATAGACGGCGCTGGTTCCATCGGGTATCGCCGCCCGGACCGAAGAAGTCGGCGCGCATGTTGTTATCGCAGCCGTGCACTTCCCATCCGAGCCGGCAAAAGTAATCCACCACTTCGGAACCGATCAAACCGGAGGATCCGGTCACCACTGCTCGTTCGCTCATCGTCGACGAGGGTAGGATAGGATGGGACAAAGCTGAAACGCTAAAAAGCTGAAAAGCTGATATCGGAAACACGGAAATGGGAAAAGTCAGCGCTGGAAAAAGGAAGAGGCCAATCAAGGACTTTCCCCGGCTTCGCAGCATTTCAGCATGTCAGCATTTCAGCGTGTCAGCATTTCAGCGTGTCAGCATTTCAGCGTGTCACCATTTCAGCGTGTCACCATTTCAGATGTCAGCATTTCAGATGTCAGCTTTCAGATGTCAGCTTTCAGCGTTTCACTCTTTCAGCCACCAGCCTGCGGACACAGCCGTGCAGTTCTTCCACTTTGGCGGTCAGGGTTTCGTAACTCACGTGCTGGCTGATCAAGGTCAGGAGCTCGCCGATGCAATCGTCGACCGCTTTCCGGAGTGCGACCCGATCGATACGGGGCCGCGGAAGCAAAGTCGTTTCCTTGGCCAACTGCAAATCGCGCATCGCGCTTTTCACTAACTGGGCTGTGACGGGCTGCCCGCCGCTTTTGGCGCAAGCGCATTGCCAGATCAGCTGGGCTTGCGGTGCCGGCACGCCAACCAGCGGGCGTAGCTGCGCCTCATGCGTTGGTGGGATGATATCGGGCAACCCGGCCAGGTTCTCCATGACCTCCGCGGCCGCGATCAAGTGATACACCCGCGCGCGGCGGTATCCCCATTTCTTCGCATAGTAATCCTCGAAGGAATTAAAGTTCTCCTTGTAAAGCCCAGCGTCGCGGATCTCCTTGAGGGCGCGTCCAGCCTCGACGGACGCAGTCCATCCCTTCAAGAGAACCGCTTCACAAGCTTCCAACTGGGCGCGCTGTTCCAGCGTCAGCGTCTGGACCACGCCGAGAATGGAACTGATGGCAAGTGTGGACATGGTTGCGGAAAACGCTGAAAACCTAAAAAGGTAAAATCATCCGGGCTCATGACGCTTCGGCGGGCGGGCTGTTCGGTGGCGGGACGAAAGGTGGAAAAAACGGGCGGGGCCATCCCACTTTTGGACGTTTGGTCAGAAGGAGCTGGCCGTCGTCACCCGTGCGACATTTGTAACCAGCGAAAACGCCGGAGACGCGGCCGCATAAAAGGACGGCGACCGGTTTGAAAGCTTGGCGCACCTGCTGCCGGGTCCACTCGGTCGATGGTTGTGCTGATGGTGCTGCTGTTTGCGGCGGGACCATAATTGGCTCCTTTTTCATAAGGCGGTTGCTGACACGCTGGCGCTGAAAAGCTGACACGCTGACACGCTGGAAAGCTGACACGCTGAAAAGCTGACACGCTGGCGCTGACACGCTGAAATGCTGACATGCTGAAATGCGGACAAAGGATGACGGAACTGAAAACTGAAAACTGAAAACTGAAAACTGAAAGGCTGAAATCGGTTTGATCTCCTGATCTCCTCTATTTGCTCAGCTTTTCAGCTGTCAGTTGTCAGTTTCTCAGCCTTTCAGCTCTGCGTCTCAGCTTTTCAGCTTTTCAGCGTTTCAGACTTGGGCACACTTCGTGCCGAGGATTAACGGGGACTAGACCCGATCGATAAGCGGCCTTCAATGATGGCACTGTCCATTTTTTGGATACGGCTGTCTCGGAATGAGTCAATTTTAGGCTATTTTAACCGATTTTCGGGGATAACGGCGTCTACAATTGTAGACACGGCAGTTTTTGCGGTGCAGGTGAACCACGGATGGATAGCAATAATCAGGATAAATCCGCCGGACCCGCCGCGTCCATTGAAGCGACCGTGAAGCGGGCGTTGACGCGCGCGTCCTTCGGAGTAAACCCGATCAAGACCCGATCCGAAGCCGATGGAACCTGATTCCCGATTGGGTTTGCATTGGGAGTTGATCGGCAATGCCAGGAAGGACCGCAGGACGGAAGGCGGAGGACGGAGGTGGTCCGGCTATCCGAATTGGAGCGCGGGATTTAAGCCCGCGGTCCGATGTGGCGGTGGCGCGCGGGCGACGAAAGCGCGGCGCAAGACCCTATTTCTCAGCGAGGATGCGGTTGGCTTCGACAGCCAATTGCGGGTCGAGATTGAGGGCAAGGGCCTTTTGAAGATTTTCTTTGCTTTGCTGCGGCTGCTTGAGTTTGTATTGGGCCATTCCCAGATAATAGTAGGCCTCTGCGTCGTTGGGCCGCTGCCCGAGCGTGTCCCGCAGCATTTGCACAGCAACGGTATAGTTCTCCCGCCGATAAGCGATTTTGCCCAGGATCTCAGCCAGGCCGGGATCGTCCGGAAAGAATTCGCGCGCCTTGGTGGCGGCGTCGCTGGCTTTGTCGTCATCGGCCAGCTGTTTGCCGTAAAGATAAGCCAGCTTCCGCAGGGCTGGGCCGTAGTCAGGCACGATCTTGAGGACTTTCTGTTCGTAGATTTCCTTCGCCTGCTGGGGTTGGTTTTTGAATTCGTAGGCGGCCGCGGCGGCCATGAGGGCAGGCAGATCGTCCGGCTGGTTCTGGAGGGCCGTTTCGAGGCGCGGCAAGGCATCCGCGGCACGCGGCGGCTCTTCGGCCAGGGTCAACATATCGAGAAAGCGTCTGGCCGTATCTCCTTTGGCCGCACCGTTTGGAGCGGCCACGGCCTGACGCACTGCCTGCAGCGCCTCGGGCACGCGTCCGGCATAATAAGCAGCCTGGGCCAAATCGAACCAGAGATCGGGCGTGGCCTGTTCCTTGACGCTGGTTTGCAGCAGAGAATAAGCGTGTTTGTAATCCTTAGCCTGGTAAGCCAGCCGCCCGACGGTTTGGGCCACAACTGGATCGGCTGGAGCCAGTTCGGCAGCTAACTTGCCCTGGTCGTAAGCGCCGGCAGGGTCGTGCATGCGGTCAGCCAGGAACCTGGCCAGCTTCAGCAGGAGCGTCGTCGATTTAGGATTGGCCCTGACGGCGCTGCGATACGCTTCAAGCGCCTGATCGAGGGTAGCGTCACGGGTCGCGATGGCCGCCTTGCGCAACAGACTGATGACATCGTCGGGATCATCCTTGATGAGGCCGTTCAGCTTCTCAAGATCGGCGGGGGCGGCGGTGGCCGGGTCAAGTTCCAAAGCCCAGAGACGGGATTGGGCCCTGGATTTGCCGGGGAAATCGTTTTCCGCTTTCAATGCGAGACGAAGGGGGCCGAGGGCCTGGGCTTCGTCGCCCATCATATAATAAACGGTGCCGAGGTGGTATTGGACCTCGGGATTGGAGGGGAGCTTGTCGGCGGACTGGCGCAAGGCGGTCAAAGCCCAGGCATAATCCTTCCGCTGACAGAGGATCCAGCCGTAAGTATCGGCAATGGAAGGATCTTCCGGAGCCAGGTCGCGCGCTTTCTGGGCGTAAGTATAGGCGGCAGGGTTATCATGGAGATGCTCACCGCAAACATAGGCCAGATTGTTGTAAGCAGCCGCGGCCTTGGGATTGAACTGAACGACCTTTTCGTAGCTTTCGCGGGCTTTGGCGTATTGCTTCATTTCCTGTTGAATCAGTGCGAGGAGGGAGAAGGCGGGCCAATTGTTTTGAGTCTTAGCGATGAGCGCCTCGAGTCGATCGATGGCTTCCTGCTGCCGGTTGCTGCGCACGTAGAGCTGCGCCAGGAGGATGCCGGCCGCCGAAGATCCAGGCTCCAGCTCGATGGCTTTCTCCAAGTCTTTCTCGGCCTCCACTGAATTGGTCTGAGACAGGTGCATGCGGCCAAGGAGAAGCCAGGCCCGGGCCGAGTTGGGGCGAAGCTTGGTCAGTTCGGCGGCGCGATCCGCGGCGGATTGGATGCGCTTCTCCGCCACATCGAGATCGACCAGTTGTTCGACAGCCGCTTCATAACTCGGGGCGAGCTTGAGGCAGGATTCGAATGCTTTGACAGCTTCGGCCGGCTTTTGCTGCTGCCGGAGCAAGACGCCGGCAAAATAAGGCGCTTGCGGCGTGGACGGGAACAGTTGGGTCCATTTGTCACAGACGGCCATGGCTTGGTCCATGGCGCCTTGAGATCGGTAGGCCTCGATCAAGAGCGGATAAGCGCGCTCCAGCTTAGGCTGCTTCTCCAATAGTTCCGTCAGCGACTTAACGGCCGCAGGTAACTCGCGTTGTTGGATGGATATTTCGGCCAGCAGGAGAATGGCTTCCGTGAAAGCCGGTTGGAGGGTGAGGGCCTGTTTCAGCGTCGCAACCGCTTCTGGAATACGCCTGCCGCGGAGATAAGCCAGCGACAGGTTATATTGAAACTGGGGAGCACGGGGGAACTCGTCCCGAAGCCGCTCGAACTCCTTGGTGGCCTGGGCCGCATCGCCTTTGGCGAGGGTCGCTTGCGCGTGCAGCTGCATCGCTTCCGGATCGGGCGCCCGGTCCGCCAGGATGCGGTCGGTAAAGCTGATGGCGTCATCGTGCCGGGCCTGGGCCAGGCTGAGACGCGCCAGACAAAGCAACGCCGGGATGTTATTGGACGATTGCTGGATGATCGCCCCGGCAATCTGTTTGGCATTCTCGAAATCGCCGGTGCGTATCTTGAACTCGGCATATTTGAGGCGCGTTGCCCAATCCTGCGGCGCGAGATCGGCCGCTCTTTTGAAATGGTCAGCCGCATTGGTGAGGGCGCCTCGGGCCCAATCCAAGCTGCCGCTGGCGAGCAGGGCGGGAATGGAATTCGTTTCAAGCGCCAGGGCCTGTTGCAGCTCGGAGGCGCAGGTGGCCTGGTCGCCGCGAATGAGGGCCAGCTTGCCCAAGGCGACATGGACGGCCGCTTTATTGCCATTTTTGGCCGCGAACTCACGCAGGCGCTGTTCGGTATCGGTCACGTGGGCGGCATTAGCGAGAGCATCAGTCAGGAGCAGGATGGCATCGGCGTTGTCCGGGGCCGTTTTCAGGACGGCAATGATTTCTTCGCGAGCGGCATCGACCTGGCCCATGGAGAGATCAAGCCTGGCGAGGTTAAGCCGGGTGACGGCGTTGGTCGGGCGAAGCTCCTTGGCTTTGTGCAACAGGGCGAAGGCTTGGTGGGTTTGGCCTTGCTCGTAACAGATAGCTCCGAAACGTTCCAAAGCGCGCGGCTCGTTAGGATCCATCTGGAGGACATTGATGTATTCGAGCCGGGCCTCAGCGAAACGGTGCTGGTCGTAATAGCGGTCCGCATCAGCCAGGTGGCGGGCCTTGCGCGATTCCTTGGAACACCCTGCAACCAGGACTAAAACCGAGAGCAAAGCAAGCGCGAACGAACACCCGCGCCGTCGTCGGGCCGAAACGAGGAAGAGGAAAGACATGGTCGTGGTCAAAGTAATGCCGCGCGTTTCCGGGAGAGTAGCTGGGACCGAGGGCCCGCGACAAGCGTGGAGCGGGGCGGAAGGCGGAAACGAAGAGCTGAGCTGAAAAGCTGGAAAGCTGGAAAGCTGAAAGCTGGCGAGCAAGGAGCGGAGCCCGCGAGTTTCAGCATTTCAGCTTTTCAGAATTCTGCATTTCAGAATTCAGCATTTCAGCTTTTCAGCTTTTCAGCTTTTCAGAACAGCTTTTCAGCTTTTCAGCTTTTCAGAACAGCTTTTCAGTGTTTCAGCTCTCCGTTTCAGCTCACAATTCGAAGTAATCGGCCGTCATGCCGCTGTCGTCGCAGGTCAGGACCGCGACGCTGCGGGCGAGCTTGAACCGCTGCTTGCCCGCGTAGCCCGGATTAAAGTAGAGCGTTTTGCCGATCGTCTCGCAGAAGCGTTTATGGGTGTGACCGAAGACAACCACATCCGGATTCTCCCGCACAATGCGGCGATTGATCAGTTCGTCAGTGGCAGTCGGATTGACGACGTGATGGATGAGGAACTTGCGGCCGCCGAGCTCGATCAGCTCGGTTTCTTTGTAGTTGATACCTTCGTCGTTGTTGCCGGTTACCGCTGTGACGGGGGCAATATCTTCCAGCTCGAGGATCAACCAGGGCAAGCCGATGTCGCCAGCATGCAAGATGTGATCAACTCCCTCAAAAAGCTCGGGAATTTTCGGATCCAAAAAGCCGTGTGTGTCGGAAATAACGCCGATTCGTGTCATGATGAAAGCAATGCCATGCTGGGACCAGTCCTCAGTCTGACCGCGATTGACCCGGATGTGAAATCAAATTCGCATGGTCGCCGCCGAGGTGACGAGGCGGAAAGCAGGCCTGGCTCGGGAAATCCGCCTCGTTACCTTCCAGCGGCTACCCGCAACAGCTGTCAGCTTTTCGCTTCATCCGCCACCGGCTGATCCGATTCGGCCGGGTCGGCCGCTGGTTCGTCTTCCTCCTGCGCTTCTTCTTCCTCAGTGGCGCCGCCGAGTTTCATGGCGCCGGCGAACAATCCCGTAAACAAGCCTCCACTTAGGAGTGTATTGCGAAAGAACTCCCACGTATGCGGCCAGCCTGGTTTGCCGATGGTCAAGGCTTGGATCCAGCCTGGCAGAGTCTTGGCGTAACCCGGATCGACCAGCCACGAGATGGTATTGGTGACGAAGTAAAAAAGGAGGGCGCCGAGCACACCGCCGGCGAGCAAGGAGAGCCAGGCAGCTTGTGGTTTGAAACGCTGCCCGAACCAGATCATGGCGGCATAAGCGATGTAATTGCCGGCCATCCGATCGTCAATCGGCGAGACCTGGTAATAAAAGACGTTCATCGTCACGTCGGTCACGAACAGGGTCAGCAAAGGAAGCCACCAAGCCATGCGGCGTGGAAAGTAAATACCAGCACAAAACGCCAGCGCATAAGCCGCACTGAAGTTTGGCGGCATGACACCCGGCCAACGCGTCACGGCAAAAGCCGCCATGAGCAGGATAGGCATCCACCGTTTCCGTTTATCATTCACGGTCGAGAGCATAAGGGGTGGGGAGGCAAAGACAAGTATGGAGCGGTGGGGACGAAAGCCGGAAGACGGAGGGCGGAAGACGGAAGTCAGCGGGAACGTTGGGTTTACCTATCGTTCGCCGAGGAGCCTGTTGAAAAACGACCATGGGCGCTGCGGCGAGGATTTTGGCTGCAGGCTAGGCGGCGAGGCCCGAGCATCCCCGCCGCGGGCTGTAAGGGCCGAGCCAACGCCGGATGCGGACAAAAGAACCGCCGCCCAAAGGGTTTTCGAGGAAAAGGCCGTCTGGCTTTGTTGCTCGCACGGTCACAGCCCGCTGCGGGGATGCTCCCGTGCTCGCGCCTTGCCATCCAACCTTTTCCTCAAAAACAGCGCTCATGTTCGTTTTTCAACAGGCTCCTACGTTCGACGTTAGTAACCTGGGCGCCAATCTCTTATGCGGACCCCGGGCTTACGTCCCGCGCTCCATTCTCTTATCCGGACCGCGGGCTTAAGTCTACCTGTTGTCCTGCAATTCAGAAGACGTTTCCCGATCCAGTCGCGCTCGAAAATAGCGTTGGCCACTTCCAGCGGTATTGCCCACGCGCAAAGAGTAGATGCCCTCCGTGCCGGTGGAGCCTTTCTGCTCGAAGTCCCAATGGACAAGATCAGCACTGCTTTCGATCACGTAATCGGTCATAGGCACGCCGGACAATTGAAAGACGAGGCCGTTCGGATCGAGCGCCGCGAAGCTCCAACGGAAGTTGGCCAGCGCCGATAGGACGACAGGACGACTGCCCGAGACGGTCAGGTTGACGCCATCAAAAGAACCGGTGCCGGTGAAGGAGGTCTGGCCAGACGCGCCCGGCGGCGGCACCATGGTGTAGGATAGTTCGCGTTCCCCGTTGTCGTAGAAGGGACCCCATTTGACCAGGTGGTTCACATTATCGAGGCTGCCGCCGTGGCTGATGCTCTGCACCGTCCAGTTCGTCGGCACGGTCTGTTGGACGGCATAGGCCAGCGTCGATGGCCGCGGTGAGGCTCGGAAAGTCAGCGTCAGAGGACGCCCCGCTGATCCGCTCGTCGGTGGATTCAGGCTGGTGATGAGGTTGGTTCCAGGAGTCGGCGGCGCCTGGTCCAGCAGCGGCACCCAAGCCAACGACAGATTCGTCGATGCCGTATTCGTATAACCGTATCGCCCGCCGGCCATGAAGAGAGACGCCGCCCGCGAAACGTAAGCGATTGGAATATTGGTGGGTGAGGCCGCCCATCGCTCTCCCGCTGCCCAGGCATTGGCGTATTTCTCCACTTCTGCGGCCGTGAGATCGTAGTCGCCCGGGGAGATGTCGGCGGGATGACGGCCATCGGCCACGAGCGGATTGGTGCCGTCCAGGGCCTCGCGCAGGTTGTTGCGTCCGTCAGAATCCGGGTCTGCATTGGGGGCTGCGCCGCGGGCACTGCTGAAGTACTGCTGTTCCCAGCGGTCTGAGAGTCCATCCCCGTCGCTATCCAACTCGACGAAATCCACCCGCACAATTTCTCCGCGGTTGACGATGGAGAGGGTCCGCTGGTCGCGCGGCCCGGAACTATCGCGCACACTTAGAAAAACGAGCGCACCCACCCGCAGGGCGTTCGTATCCAAAAGGGGACTGAAGGCTTCGAGCGGGACGCGGAGCGAGTAGAAGTCGCCAAAAGCCGGATCGGTTCCCATCTTGTAGCTGGAAATGACGGATCCATTAGCCGTCTTTCGCGCTTCGACGACGACGTCGCTGCGGGCGGCCGTCACCGGCGCCCCTCCCAGGGTAATGATGCCGTAAAGCACGTTGTCCGGCTCGGCGATGTCGGCGTGAACCGTGACGAGCATCGGCGTCAAGGCGAGCGCCAGAAAAGAGGCGAGCACGCCGGGAACGTGGCCGCGGTATTCGATTCGTTTGAACAGGTTCATGGCGGTAGGAGCGGATGAGCCAACGAGGAGGCCTTGGCTAATCACCACTGTAGCTGTAAGTCTGGAAATAGATTTTGATGTCGGTGACGGTGCTAATGAGGGCGTCGAGTCCCGCATTGGCGTCGGCGAGGAGAGTGCCGCCCGGAATGATCAGCATCCAATCGGTGTTCCAGGCGCTGCGGCCGATGAGGCGGGTATCGTTGGTCAAATCATTCTCCGCGTAGATGCCTTGGTCATGCCTGGCGGGCAAAGCCGCATAGCGCCGCAGTTGAGTAAAGGCGCCCCCGAGCGCGTCGTTCATCGGAATCCAGTTCGGATTCTGCAGATCGCTTGGGCCGATCGGAAAGGGAACAGGGATGACCTGGTCGAGGATCCGCCACTCGCGGGTCGCGAGCGTATCGCCCGTCGGCGTCCGCATTTGGTCGAGACCAACCGGGATTAGATAAATGCGGGGTGTCTGCGATACCTGGGTGCCATCCGAACCGCTGAACCAGACGCCGGCACGGCTGATCTTGGTCGAAAATTGCGACGGGTCATAAGCGCTGTCGCCGCCGGCCAAGGGCCAGCCGAAGTAGTTCAAGCCGAAAAGAATTTTGGTCGGAAAACGAATCACCAGCCCTGGTTGCGCACCAGCGCTCTCGGGCGCGAAGGGACGGCAGTAACGGCGAAACTCAGGGATCGCCCACAAATCGTCCACGCGCGCCGCGGATAGCACCGCGCGCCAGGTATCATCCGAGTCGCGTCGGAGGCGGAACAACTCTTCGCGCAATGAGAAACGCGTGTCCGCAATCTGCGGATTGATGACGCCGAAGCGGGGCTTAAGGACGGCCCAGTTCGCCTCCATGCGGGCGAGCGAGTCAGCCAGGCCCGGGGTGCCAACCACCGGATCTCCATCTACAACCTGGCCGAGGTTGCGCTGACGGACAATATCGGTCAAAAAGCGGCGGCCGGCGCGCGGATCGCTCCCGAGGAAGTTGACCTCGAAATCGTAAGCGTTCGCGGCGAGATAGACGTAGCGGGCCGCAATGTCGAAAGCGGCGCGGTATTTTTGCAGCGCGTCGTTACGGAAGATGCGGAAGGTCATGTCCTGGTAACGCTCCTCCGTAACGTCGGCGGCGGCATCGCGCCGGAAACGGACCCGTTCCTCGATGAGCCGCTGTCCCTCGGCCAGTTTCGCGAGGTAACGACCGGCCGACTGCTGCACGACCTCCGCTTGGGTATAGGCCTGGAGCCGCGAGGCCGCTTCATCGCGGACGAGGTGCTCCAGCTCCTTGACTTGCTGCAGGACCTCAAACCGATGGTCGAGAACTTCCAGATCGATTTCACCCTGGAGTTGCGCCTCCTCTTTGCTGAGTTCGAAGTGATTCTCCAGCCCAACCGCTATATCCGAGCCGATGCCAGCCGCCTGTTTGAGCGCCAGCCCGCCTAAGCGAATACTGGCGCGGACCGGCGCGGTCATATCGCCGCCGTCCGCCAACCCGAAAATCGCGCTCTTGGGCAAGCCTTCGACGGCGGCAACCGAGAAGTCCTCGGCAATGCTGGCCGTTCGGTTCATGATAAGCTCGAGGGCCTTGAATGATCGGAGAAGGATGTTCAAATCTCGGACCTCGCGCTGAACACCCTCTCGCACTTTGATCTTGTCGGCATTGAGGTTGTATCGGGCCCGAAGAAGATCGACCGCCGCCTCGATGTCCTGAACGAGTCCGTCATAGTTCTGCAAGGCGATCTTGAGCTGAGCATTGGCTTGGACGAGGTCGGAAAGCCCCATCTGCAACTCGCCCGAGGCGCGGCGCTGCCCCCACTCCGGCGGAGCCACCAAGCCGTAACTGGCAGCCGACACCGGAAAAAGGACAGGGAGCACGTTGCTGTCGAGGGCCTCCGGGCTGAATCCCAGCCAGAAATCGCTGGTTTTAAGCCCAGCCGGTGGCGCGGTGAAAAAGGCGGTAAAGCTTTGGCTGGGGGGCGAATTCTGACCTGTGATTTCCGTCGTGTTCACATACATGTAGTGATACAGGTCCGGACCGTCATAGCCGCTGGGATAGGTCCGACCGGCCCCAATATCGCCGGCGTAGGGATAGCCGAAAATCTCGATGAGCCTGTTCTTGTAATCGAACTCCTGCTCGCGGACGTTGCGGGTCAGGGCGTCGGCCGAATCCTGGTTACGCCGAAGCAACTCGGTCGACCGGTTCGCCTGGTCCCAAACGGTGACGGCATTGTTCAGGGCTTTGACGGCGCGTTCCAGAATCTGGTCGAACTGGGTCAGGCCCTGGACGGCGCGCCGACCGATTTGCGCGGTGGAACCGACTTCCAGGAAGGTCGGATCGATATCGAACGGCAACGCGTTCTTGGCCAGTCCGAGAGGATTCAAGCCCGCATCGCATTCGTCGAGCTTCGCCTGGACGGCGTCGTAATTGCCGATGATCTCGTTCAGTTCCGCAACCGTGGTGCGATCGATCTTTTGAATGCCGACGTGGGCGCGGTTCGTGTCGACGGAGGGCAAGATGGCATTGGCCGCCAGCCAATCGAAAAACGCCGCCTGGCCCACACGCCGCCCCGTTTCATCCACACCCCAGGCGCGGTCCGGATCGGAATCCTTATAGCCTTGCCACTGACCCGCGGGATCTTCGACATAGTGATTGCGATACTCCAGGTCCACGATCTCGCGCCCGGCCTTTGCCTTGGCCGCCGCCGCGCGCGCGAATTTGCGCTCATCGAGATAGTCCACTTCCACAGCGACACCGCCGACGAGGACATTTTCCGTGCGCGGTTTCCAGGTATAGAACGGGTGGCGCATCAGCGCGTAGTAGTACTTGATCGCGGTCAGATAATGGCCCCAGGCATCGCCGTGTCCTTGGGGATAAAGGACGCGGGCGTCGTCCTCATCAATAAAGCCGTCCGCATTTTGATCGCTCAAGTTGTAAGCCTGCTGGTAGGCAACCTCACCCTCGCCCAACGTGAAGTTCCAGAACGCCCGGTTATAGACCGGGGCCGCGCGCACCCCGGCATTGTGATCATCGCGGCCGCGCAAAAGAACGAGTTCTTCCTCCAGCAACGAATCGAGCTGGTTTTGAAAGGCGAAGATGCTGGGGGCCAAGGTGCCATATTCGCCGCTGCTCGTGCCGAAGCCAATCGTTGGGTCCTGCGCATCGGCGTAGGCCTCATTTCCGAGGAGCATGTAAAGATCGGCGAGTTTGCTCGAGACGAGGAGGAGGGCGTTGTTGGCGGCATCCAGGTTGAGCGGCGGCGAGCCTTCGAGACTGAGCGCCTTGCCGCGCTCCAGCACCGTTTGATATGCCTCGATCAGCCCGATGGCGTTCAAGTTCTCCGGGCTGCCGTTGAAAGGGATGGGGCCTTCGTAGCGGGGGCCGGCCTGCACCAGCATGCTGGCATAAGTATTGACCGCCGCGGCGTGGAAATCTTTGGTCCGGGCATCGAAGGGGTTCAATCCGCGAATGACCCGCTTGATCCAGCCCTCAACCAAATGGGCGCGTGGTTGGCTGGAGCTGCCCGGTTCGCCAACCCAGTCGCTCCAGAGAGTTGCCGGGCGGAGTCTGACTTGATACCCCCGATAGCGGCAAACAAACCAGTTGTCGGAAAGGGTCAGGGAGCTCGACTCAGTGCCTTCGCCGATGGTGATGTCATTGATGCCAGCCCCTGCGCTCGAGTAGCGGCTCCAGCCGCGGAGATTGGTAATCTGCCCGGTGAGGGGATTGACCTGGGGCAGAAGCGTCTCGTCAAAGTCAGCCGCATCCGGCTTATAGTACCATTCGAACTCGACCTGCTCAGGGGCGGCGCCGAAGTCGCTGCTGTGTCGGAGCGTGGTGCGTTCATCAAAGACGTTGTCACTTTCGATGATTCGCAGATCGCCCGGATATGGGCCGTCATCGACCCGGATCACATGCAAGGTCACGGGCAGGCCCGGCAAGGTTGGGTCGTTGTTCTCGGCGATGGTGATGAACCGTGGCGGGACGCCCGCGGGCGCCGTGGAAGCGATGATGCTGCCCAAGCCCCCGCTGCGGCTGGCGAGGAACTTATTGACAGTGGCATCGCCGAAGCTTGTCACGCTTTGGCCATCGTCGAAGCGGAAATAAAGGCGCAACCCAGGTTCCGAGCCCGCCAGGGATTTGCTCCGAAGGGAGCCAATCTGTGAGCCCGACAAGGCGATATCCCAGATCTGAAACTCGTCGACCTGCCCGAGGATGCGATCGGCAATGCGGAAGTTCGAGGTCTGCTTCTGGCCGGCGGCCGGAACGGCTGCGATCGAGATGCCGTCAAGGTAGAGCGTCAGGTTGGTCCCGGCCCGGACGAGAGCGAGATGGTGCCAGTCATTGTCGAGTGGTTGCGACGCTTGATGCACCGCCCCGGTGCTGGACGTTCGGTCGGTAAAGAAGATTCGATTGCTCGTGCGGTCCGGCCGAAGAAAGATCCCTCCGCCGTTGCTGAGGGCGTTGGTGAACAGGGAGCCGCTGCTGGTGGGGGCGAGCTTCGCCCAGAGGCTAATCGTGAAGTCGTCCTGCAGGTTGTCGAAGTTTTGGACGGCCAGCCACGCGTCGCCGCTGCCGTTGTTGAAAGCAAGCCCGGGCCGAGGAGGAGCGGGCGGCGTGTTGGTCCAGCCGGCGGTCAACGACTTCGGCCCGTCGCCGAACTGTTCGAAGACGACGCGATCGTCTGAGGTCGTGGTCAGGCCGAGGCGCAGGTCGCGGTCCGGAGCATTGTCTTTGGGGTTGAGGTCAACCCCGTTGGGATTGCGGGTCGCCCAAAAGAGCTTTTCGAGCACGTCGATCCAAGCCGCATTGTCCGAGGCGAGTGCTTTGAGACGATCCAGTTCACGCGGGCTGATCACATTGGGAAGCAGGAGTGGATTTGGGTCGTCGCTTACAGCCTCTTTGAGGACTCCATGGAAGGAAAGTGTCCGGTTAACTGGGTCATGAGTGAACCGTCGTTTCAGGGTGGCGGGCAATTGAGGAAAGAGCTCCTGACCGTTGACGCTCTCCCGCTGAATCGCGGCAGGCCAACGCCAGCCTTCCGGCAACCGTACGGTGCGGGCGCTGATGGGATCATACAAGCGGGCCAGGCTGAACTCGGGCGCGGGATCAGAGAGGTAAGCCCACTGTGGCGATAAATCATCGTAGATGATTTCGGCGCGGGCCATGCCTTTGACACCGGGCAACCCGTTGCGTCGGTTGACGACGGTTGAGCCGATTTCGAGGATGGGGGCATCGTCCGGCCACCGGATGTGGAAAGTGGCATCGATCGGTGTGCCAAGCGTGCCCTGAGGACGGCGATCCAGCCACGGCAGGCAGGTGCCGTCCGGAACATCCTGGGTCCCGTCGCGGTCGAGGTCGTACCAGAACCCCGGCTGGAGCGGATAGAAATAACGGATCACGATGTCGGCCGTGCCTCCCTGCGGTCCGGCCGCGCGGGCGTAGAACTTGCCATTATAGTCTTCCCACCATGGCCCAGCGGCGCCGTAGGATGGAGCGCACAGCGGCAAGTCTCGGAGTGGCCGGGGCGCCTGCAATTCCAGGCCAGCTTCCCCATCGTAACGGAAGAAATACGGTGCTTCCTCAATGACCACGCGATAGGGTTTCAGGCGCCATTGACGCGTGGCCGGATCACGGAACTTAGCCAGCACATACGGATCTGACTGGCTATAGAGACTGTTCAAGTCATTCCGGAGCGCAAACAGGGTGGGTTTGCCCTCCACCGGTTGAATGAGCGCATGCTCTTCGTTGGGATTGTATCCTGCCTTGCTCGGATCGTCCTGCTGGTAGACGCGCAAGTCCGGGTAGGAAACTGCGTCGAGCGGGCCTGAGCCGAGGCCACTCGCAATGATGATTTTAGGCGCATCCGTCGGCCACTGCACGTTGTAGCGAATCGGCGTGTCCGCCCAGGCCACACCCAGTCGATTGGTGTGGGACCAGACCACCACCAGTTGGTTGGCCGGCTGCGCGATTTCCGCCTTGCGCGTATTGACGGGAATGATCGGACCCTGCCTTGTTCCGCGATCATGGGCGCGCTCGGACCCGGTTCCATCATAGAGTGCAGCCTCGAAAAAAACATAGCCGTTGGCTCCGTTATAGTCGAAGTGGCTGTCATAAGAAAGGACATCGCCAACCAGAGCGGGCACTTCCCGCAACTGGTCGGGATTGTCCCAGAAGGCACTCTTGACCACGTCAAAGACCGGTCGTTGCGAGGCAGGATTAGGTGCGAACCCATCGCTCCTCAGATAGTGCAGCACCATGTAACCCGGGAGCGAATTGGTCAGTCGTTTGCTTCCCAAATCGACGCTGATTCCCTGGGTGGTGCTATAGAGGACGGATTGGAAACTATAGGCAAAAGGAACGCCCTGCGGCTCGACATCGACCGGCGCACTGACAATGTGCAGAGTTGGCTCTTGGGGCCAGACGGTCTTGCCCACCGTGATGATGCGTTCGTTATTGACGACGAGGTTTGTGCCCACGCCGGTTGAATCCGTAAAGCTGGTGAACCATTTCAACTTGGCGGTGACCGGCCGGATGGCATACAGCTTCAACTCGACCTGGCTCCAGAAGAAAGCGTTCTGAGCGGTATCACCCGATTGTCCGCTGATCATCTCGATTTCGGGAAGGCGCGCGACGGCCCCGGCCGGACGGGCGATGCCGCGGCCGATCTCCCAAGCCGGGATGGCCAGGAAGGCGCGCGGATTGCCTTGGAGCGTCCCGGTTCCCACGATAAAGCCGTCACGGTTGATGCCCGCCGCTTCGGTCAGCACCCAATTGCTCTTGGCAAAAACAAAGTCGGTCCCGTCGGGATTGCGCGCGTCGTGAATCAGATCATTGAGGTCGTGCATCGTGCCGGCGCTGTAGAGAAAGGCGCGCGGGCTGGTCGAGGCGTTGCCGGACTGGCCGACGACCTGGCCAAAGTCATTAATCTGTCGGGCCTGCGAATTGGCGCTGTTGGGCAGAGCCCCCAGCCATTCGACATTGGCGCGGCCGGGTTCATAGATCAGAGCTCGGCGCACGCCGCTCGGCGTTTCGGCATAGCCGACCATCTGGCGGCTGTTGTTGACGGAGACGGCTCGAGTATGGAGAAATCCCGCCGGCGGCGGGAGCGGAAGGGCGGGCCCTTGGGAATTCCAGTAGATGGCCACGTCTCGATTGTCTGCGGCTCTATAGAAGCCGACGACCGTTCCGGCATCGTTGATCGCCCAAGCCTCGCTTCGGTTTGCGTCAGAGGGAACCTCCAGCGCCGAAGGAGCCCCACCATTCCACCGCACCGCTCGCACCCGCGCCGCCAGACTTTCACTCCAGCCGACGACCGTGCCGGAAAGGTTGATGCCGCGCGCCTCGCTCGCGGTGCCGCCGCTGAAAGCCGAGGCCTGTAAGCCGGTCGTTGTTCCGCACGACTGCCTCATGGTTATTATTGTTGGCCGCGTCGTGGAAACCCACCAGGACGTTCGAATTGTTCATCGAGCACGAGCCACGATGCTGGGGCCGCGAGGTGCCCAGGTCCAGAAAGTCCGTCTCCCGGCCAATCCCACGCCTTAAACGAGCGTAGCATCGGCAGGTTGCAGCCCAGGCCGCCCGCCGATCGAACCTCTTCGTTAATTGTGCTCGCAGAACTCTGAGGCCGTCCGGGCAGGGCCCCCAGATCGATGAGGGCGTAGGCGGGACCGCGGCACGACCCGGACCTGAAAAACCGCACTAGCCAGTCAGCGGATTGGAGCCTGTATCGCTCACCGTCAGGGTGATGGTGGCCGTGCCAATCTCGTTCGGGGCGGGCGTAATCGTCACCGTCCGGTTTGTTCCGGAACCCTGGAGCTGAAGGCCGGTTGAGGGAATGAGAACGCTGTCGGTGGAAACGGCGGTGATGTCCAACTGTCCTGCCGGGGTCTCCGCATCGCCGATCGTGAAGGAAATCGCCGCGCTGGCCGTGTTCTCCTCGATGAGCTGATTGGGAATGCTCGAAATGGTGGGAGGATCGTTTTGGGCTTCGACTTGAAGCAACACGGTCACCGGGCCGCTGCTCAAGCCGCCCTGATCGGTGACAGCGTAGGCGAAACTATCCGGGCCGTTGTAATTGGGGTTGGGCGTATAGGTTACCGGATTGCGGGCTGGACTCGTCCGGGGATCCCACGAGCTGGCTGATACCTGATCGGCCATGGGAAGGCGGGGTGGTAATGACGTTGGTCAAGGTTGCGCCGAGTTCATTGCGATAGACCTCCACATCGTAGGCCGGGAGGAAAAGCTGGGCCGGATTGTCTTCATCGACGACCGGACGCCGAGGCTCCCCACGGCGAGTCCATGAGTTGCGCCAGGCCGACTCCATTGTTGCTCTGCCGATTTCCCAGGTGTCCAGGCTAATCGCGGAATTGGCAGCGACGTTGCCGGCGCCTCGTCAAGCGCCGAAGCCAGCACAAGCCCATTCTCGCGCCGACAAAGGGTCATTCATGTTTTGTCGGATTTCTTCCTCTGCAGGCGCGATTTGAAGATCCAGTTCATCGAGGCAGCCGTTGAAGAACTTCTCCACGAAACGGCGGCGGCGAGACCAGGTTCAGGCACCAGAAGCGCATGCGCGCCGCGTCGAGGCGTCCGGACACCTGGCCAGCGCACGCCATTGATGTAGACGGTAGTTGTTTGTTTCGGCTGACCAGGTCGCAGCCAGATGCGACCACTGATTCACAGGGAGGGTTGGACCGGTCACTTGAGCCCACGTTCCAGGCGCCGATCTCGATTCTGACTTCCCATTGCCGGTGGCCGGCGTCCAGCAGCCAATGGTGCGCGCCGCGCCTGTTGGCCCAACAACAGCGGCCAGCTGCGGCCGCTGGGCAGCGGGCCGGGATAGATCCAGGCTTCGATGGTATGGGAGATGTTGCCCGGGTTCCAGACCGAAGGCCACGCTCGAACTGGCTTGATCGTCCGCGCCGTCGAGAACGGGCTGGTCGCGCCTGCCACGGGCGGATCATTTCACCAGGTTGACCGTGAGGGTGAACTTCGCGGAAGTCGTGGTCTGGCCGTCGCTCAGGCTCAAGGTGATGTCCGTCCAGGCCATTGGCATTGGGCGGTGGCGTCACCGTAATCGACCGGTTGGCGCCACTTCCTTCGGTGATGTTGTCCCAGGCAGGACCACAGCGGTGGCGGACGACGCGCAGCGCGACGACGAGTGATTCCGGGGCGGTTCGGCATCGTTGACCGTAAAGGAGATGGTTTAGGTATCCTCGGCGGTTGACCAGATTGACCAATCACGCCGAACACGGTGGGTCGTTGACCCGCGACCTGCCGTGACGCGGAATGTCCTGGCCATCACGGGAACCCGTTGTTGACCGTTGCTGGTGATTTCCGGCCAGGCCGTTGGCGTTCGGACGAGGCGTCAGTGAGATGGAACAGCTCGTTCTCCGTTGCCGAGAGCGTGACGGCCATGACGCTGGGATTGGCCGAGGCGGCACCGACCACGAGCTCCCCGGGAGGGATTCTGCCTCCCTCTCCACCGTGAACTGGACGGTCCAGGGCGGCATCTTCGTCTTCCGATACGGTGACGATGAATCGGCCAACTGGAAGTTCCAGAGGGCCCGGCTGGCCGGCAAAGGCGATCCTGTTCGGCCGGAAGCTGTCCCGGGGATTCACCAGCGGACACCGGCAGCACTTTGCTGGCAAGATTGGCGTCGACGAAAGTGTCCGTTCGAAAACTGCAAAATCGTTGAGCGTAGTTTTTGCGATGACGATATTGTTCAAATCCCAGTATCGCGCAGTAAATAGCAGTGTTGGTGAAGACCCTGGCGATCATCGCCCGCGCGGAAGAATTCCCACGCAAACTGGACTGGCGGTGAAGATATTCAAAGTAACGCAGCTCGAGGTCAGGCGGGGCCTCCGGCGCCGGTGAGGAAGCCTCGCGAGGTGGAGAATGGTGCCGATACGATCCATCGTTGTCCGCGAGCTGGCGTCCGTCGACAAAAAGCCAGGCCCATCATCGCCTCGTCGGAATGCCAGTCAAAGCGATTGGTTGGTCGAGGACCGGAATGAAAGGTCAGCAGGTGTAGACAGCGCCGAAATAATCGGCGGTACTGTCCAGGCGCGCTGGTTGCGGCCTGATCGGTGTTGAGGGTTTGGTGGTGGTGGAGCATGAGCAATGGGCTGCTCGACGATGAAGATCGTGTCCGCAAACGGACGGGCACGCCCGCCGAACCTTGCCCCGCTGATCCGCCGTGATCCGCCCAATCGCGGGGCCGGGTCGAGACCGCGACGTCGACCCTCTCCACCGACCGGGTCGTCGCCGTCACCAGAAACGAGCTGCCTTCGATGAAGGCATAGGCGTCCTTGCTGTAGGAAACGTAGCTGGCATTGCCGGGAAAGCGTGTGATGGTGGCGGTCCAGTTGCCATTCAGATCAGTGGTCGCGCCGATGTCGGTCGACACGCCTTTGATCCCCACCCGAACGCCACCGAACACCGATCGCCGACGTCATCATGCGGATCATCTGTCACCACACGGCCCGAGATGGGAACGCTCTGCGCCTCCGCGCCCACGGCCGCTGCGATGCGGCCGAGATCAGCCGCCGCCCGCCATTCGGCCCGGAGAGGCGCGGCCGAAATCGGTATTTTGGGACTGCTCTGCGGCAGTAATTTCACAGGTTCTTTCGTGGTTGAGCAATCCCACCTCCGAAACCCGCGTCGGTGAGAACGTGCCTTGGCAGTTGATCGGATTCTTGTTCAATCCCGTCACCTCTCCCAGTAGTCCGGCTTGAACACGGTAGCCGTAATCACCGCGCTCACCCCCGACGGTGCGACATTCGTGAACTGCAACAATCTCCCTCAGCACTTCGTAGGCTTCGGGCTTGTAGCTGGCAGCAGGCGTCGAGGTTGTCATGGTCGGGATGAAATTTGTGGCGGAAAGGATTGGTCGGAAATTGCGGCCGAAGCGTGATACTGGCCGGCGAGCCGCTGTTGCCGCCGGGTTCCGATCAAACCCTTGGACCCTCAGGCTTCGCAGGAAGTCGAACCCAACGGTGCTGATGCGGCGTCCGCGGGCGTGCGTCGCACCGCTCGTCCCGTGCCATTGAGGAAAAGGCACCTTCGGTAGCGAGGACGAAGTGTCCGGTGTCTAAAACCAAGCCTCCACATATCCACGTGGTCGTCGTCCCATTCCTCTTGCAAAAAGCTGCGACTTTGCCAGGTGCGTGCCCCGGAAGAATCGACATGGAGGATGAGGCGCAAGCTGAAGGCATTCCAAGTCGGGTCGGTGGAGGCATCTTGATGAGTTCAATTCGTGGCTGCATTGATCAGGCGTTGCCGATCCCAAGCCCGCTCAAACTCGGAACCGGGGCTGGTTAGGGCCCACTCCCCCGCCGCTCTGCTGGACGATCAGCAGGGGCTGAAACAGCCAGTTGCGATTTGATGCCCCGACCGTCTTTGATTTCGAGGATGGAAGCGTATTGATCCGTCGACAGGTCGTTGCGCCGTATGCCCAGTGCCAGCCGCCTGGCCAGCGGCAGGCTCGTCGAGTTGATACAGCGTGGCCGGAAAACTGGCGCCTCAACGGCGTTCGTGGGGATTGAATCGTTAGTAGCGAAAGCGGGCTGGGAGTGGCGGCGTCTTGCCTGGCCGGACGTGACTGGATCGCGCTGGTGTGGTTGGCCACGCCAGCACCGCGTAGCGGCCGAAGTCCACGAAGTCGAGGGCATCGCCCGCATCGACCTGCGCGACCAGGCGCAATAAAGTCGAGGTTCACGTGTAGGTCAATAAACTGCCATAATTAACTTCGCCCGGTCGCCCGGGGAGCAGGCCCTGCCAGGGACGTTTTAACGAAGATCTTTTGCGGGCGATAGGTAGCGCTGTCGTAATGCGCCCGGATGGGCCAAGAAGGTATTGAAGTCTGGGCGCATCGGCTGGCCGGATCCACGGGCATGATCCACTGCTTGTGTAAGCATCAGGGGCCCAATTTCTGTTCCCGCTCACGAGAACCATCCGGTGACCACTCGGTAGCGGGCATTACTAATCGGCTGGACGAGATAGGCGCGTTGGCCGACAGGGCAAAAAGGTTGTTTTGAAGACTCGACCCGATTGGTCGGAACGTGGACCAACCAACGCGCGCGGTTCCAGACTGGTTCGTTCGGGTCCTCGTCGAAATCGACAGAAGCGCCTCGCGGCTGGCGTAAGTCACAGACGCTTAACCAAGGCGCCCCGGCAAAGACGGCGGTAACGGCCGGGTTGGTTGGCTGAAGGTCAAGCAGATGGCGTTCCAACCGGTCCCGCAAAGTGAACATTGGCCGAGCACGACCTGCGCGAAGCAGGCGCCGGCGCCGACAACATGGCGTAAAACCGACCGCCAGCATGGCGGAGCGAATGAAAGGACGGTCGACGGCGTCTTGACGTCCGCGAATGGATGGGGGATGGGAAGGGTTCATGGTGTGTTAACATCGACCTTCTGAAGGCGCAGGCGGCGATCGATCAGGTTCAGGACGAACCGAAATGCTCTCGAGCAGAGCCGATCAACCTGGATCTCAAGCCCGCTTTTCCTCGTCAAGATGGCCTGCGCGCGCTGCTGCTCCAGCTCACCGGGTTAGCTGCTGCCGAATAACGTCCTGCACTTGGGCGAGCGGCTGCGTGCGCTCTGGACGCCACTCCCAACAACCGCACGACGCAAAAGCCGCCCGGCACCTCAACCCGCGGGCGCGATCGCGCTTCTTCCTGTGCCCAGGTGAAAAAGGCGTCGACAACGAAGCGGTCCCATGACGGGTGGCAGGAGACGCGTAGCGGCCAACCCGTCCGGCCGCCTTGATAGCGCGTCGCCTGGTCTTCGAATAACTCTGCGCCCGGCCAGCGAAGCGAAATCCTCGCCGGCCACGGCCCCGCGCTCGAATCGCTTCCGCTTCAACGGCGCCGCGCGCGAGGATTTCGAGGCTCATCTTGGGGCCGGTGCGCAACCAGATGACTGCCCCCATGACGACTCGGGCAGCCGAAGAAACCGCATTTGCTGGTAGATCGTTCGATCGCCGCGGGCATTATTTTCCGCAGAGGCGGCTTGTTTGAGTTGGTCTTCCTGAAATCGGACCACGATAGGCCTCTTGATGGCGGCGGCGATCTCCAGGGCGCTTTTCAAAGCCGTTGGCGATTGCTTTGGCGTAAATGGCCTCGGCCCGGATCAATTCCTCGGGAGGGCTCGCTTTGCTCGTAGGTCGCAAATCGTTCCGGGATGATTTTGGGCCCGCTGGTCGAGGAGCGTCTTGAACGCCTGCTCTGTGATGATGGCGTCACCGATCCGGACCAATCCGGTCAATCTGCTCACGGTCTCTGCAAGAGCTCGATTGCAGGATGCGATGAATAGCAGTCCCATGAGGCCAATCGTTGAGCCCGCTTCGGTCGTGCGTTTCATGGTGTCAGGTTCCGGTCATGTAGTGCGACATCCGCGGCGAAAACGATCACAGGGTGAGTTGGGCGCCATCCTGGTCCCGAAGACCGGCAGTTTCAATGAGTTGCCGAAACGCTGTTGGGCGATAGTGCCTGCGGTACATCCATTCGGCGGGCGCAACTTCATCAACAGCGAAGCTGAAAGGGCGCTCTATTCGGCGGAACGCGGGAACGCTGTCGTGCATCCGGTCGTTCAGAAACCACTTGGCCCAGCAGGGTAAGGAAATCAATCAAGTTGCTGCGGTCACGCGCGTGCGGACGCTGGCGATCGCGTCCGGGGTAGTCGGGGTAAACCGCCGGCGGCTTGTCTATATCCCGCCAGACCTTCGATCAGATCACTTAAGAACCAGGTTGGGATTGGGATCGGCGGTTGGTGCTGACGTCCCAGAGCATCCGGCTGGCCGCCAAACGTGAGCAAAAGGTCCGGCCATCGGGGCTGAAGGAGAGCTGTCGAAACCCTGGTGAAGAAGCGGTTCGCTGATGGGGAGGGCCGTTTTCGGGATCCTGTACACGGTGCGGATAGCGGAAGAAGCGGTGGCGATGATGCTTCCATCGGGGAGAAAACGCGCCCAGCCGAATCCTGGCCGGTGCCGCAGCAGAGGAGACAGGCTCGCCCGTTGGGCGTTCCAGAGCCGCCGCGTGCCGTCGATCGGACGTGGTCGAACCCGTTGCCCGTTCGGACTAAAGAGAGCCAGGAGGCCTCTTTGGTATGGCGCAGCGGATGGTGCAGCCAGCCCGTCCGGCCTCCCGATCTGAGCCGTCTTATCGGATGAAGCCGTCACGATCCTCTCGCCGTCTGGACTGAATAGGCGCTCCAGATAGTTTCCGCGTGCTTTAGTGGTGGCAGGGCGGGTTGTCCTTTGGTCAACGTCCGAGGCGCCATTCCATCAACCGCTGACGTGATGGCACATGAATGAGGATGGAAAGCGACATTCAGGACTTCGTTGCGACCGTATTGAGTTTGGGCCAGCCCGCTTTCTCGAGGCCGCATCCCAGACCGTGGCGTTGCCGTCACGATCTCGCCGACGAAACAACCATCCGGCGAGAATTTGGCCACATTCGGGTCGTGGCCGACGGCCATATCCGGCGAGGCCTGGCAAGTCGCCACATCCCAAGTCGAGAGTGCCGTGGACGCCGACGGTAGAAGCGATCGATCATCGGGAGAGAACCAGGCGTCGCGAAGGCCTTCGTCCGCGCGACCGCCGGGCCGATGGCGAAGCACGGTCCCGGCGGTCGAGCGGTCTTGAGGTCGCAGAGTTGCAGGCCACTGGCGTCAATGCTGACCACAAACCTGTCACCCTGATGATTGAAGTGGCGGTGCCGCCGCCAGTGCTCGCCGGCGGCAGCGGCCGGACCGGGTTCCGCATCCAGATGTCCAGAGGCGGGCGGCGCCATCGACAGGTCGGTCAGGAGCCTGGAGTCGGCCGCATCGGTGCCGGAATAGACCGTTGTCGTCACTGCATCCGGTTCTAACGGAACGTGGACCACGTTCAAGATTGATCGGGAACGAATTCCCGCTGTCGGCGGCCGATGGAGGCGGCAGGGCAGCCGCCTATGGCTTACAAGCAAGCCCGGGTTACTCCGCAGTTCACTGATTTGCCAGATCGGACGGGTGTTTCCGTGTCGCACAAATTGAAGGTGGGAATCCCACGTCCAGGTCAGCATGCGTCGTCCATCAGGCGTGAATTGCCAGCGTTCGATCCGGAGCGGAACAGGGCCTTGCACCTCGGTGATCTCACGATCGTGTTGGTAATCCCAAACGGCCATCTTCCCGGGATCTCGTGCCGATGAAGATCCGCTTTCCGTCGGGTCATCGGCGAACCAGTCGGTGGATGGTCGAGCAGCCGCGAGGTAGCCAGGAACTCGCCGGTGGCCTGGTGGCAGACATGCACGCTCTGGTCGCGCAGACTACGGCCAGGGCGGAGAACAGTGTCAGGTAATCCGCCATCTGCGATCGCCGTGGGGAACGAATAAGCGGTTCAAGCCCTGTGCACCGGACGCAGGTGCTGGAATAGTCCAGTTCCGTGCTCGACGAAAAGCCACCGACCATCTCCGCCTTCGGCTGTAACTCAGCCGGGTTCCGAACGTTTGGCGCTTGAAGAGCAGATGCTGCATCCGGGCGTCATAGACTCGCGCGACCGCGTCGCCAGCAACGACGAGCAGGCGTTTCCGCCAGCCCGATAGCCAGCACAGTACTGATGGCGTTAGTGATGACGCGCAGAGCACGTCCATCATGGGTATCCCGTGAACTGTCCCATCCTCGGCGGAAGTCATGATCTCTTTTTCATCCGGCGAAAACCAGACAGAGTGGACCTTACCCCCGTGTTGCAAGGGAGCGAAGATGGGCAAGGCGAAGCTGCGGTGATTAAGCATGGAAAGCAGCCTGGCCGCGGCCGCTCGATCGTTGGGATTCCCTCTTAACCGATATACCGGCCCGCCATCGGCTGCGCCTGCCTCCGGATCGTTCCTCCATCTTGCCGACTCGAGAAACAGCCGTTTGGCGAGCTGTTGGTTGGCGCGGTCCGTCTCGCTCGGCGCGCGAGCCGGAGTGCATGACCGTCGCAATCACCAACGCGAAGACGCCGGCGAGGACCAAGAGCGCCGTTAAAGGTAGCCACCATCAGGTTCAGCGGACGACGCCTTGGAAACGTCAAGCGCGCTGGGCGGCGGGCAACAATCGGTTCATGGTCGAGGAAGCGCTGCATCGCCAGACCGTTGGCCGTTTCCATATCGTCGCCCCCGGTGAGGGCCACCGAGCACTTCATCACAATCCAATCCAGATCCGGGTCGATCGCGGCAGTCGTTTGGCGCTGGGAAGGACGGACCGGCTCCTTTTCCCGTATGATCCGCCGCATCTCGTCGAGGCCCGCGGTCAAAAGCTCGCGACTGTCGAAAGGCGGTGTGCCCACGAGCAGTTCGTAGAGCAGCACGCCGAGAGAACAGAATGTCGCTGCGCGTATCAATATCGTCGCTGGTGACAAGGGCCTGCTCCGGACTGATGTAAGCTAGGGTGCCGAGGAACTGCTGAAACTGAGTCACGACCGTCTTGTCGGTCAGCTCCTGCCGGGTCGCTTTGGCAATGCCAAAGTCGATCACCGTCGGGGTTCCGAGTTCGCTTCCTTCGGCAATGTCCGGCGATGTCACGAGGATGTTGGAAGGTTTGATATCCCACGGTGGATGATGCCCTTCGATGAGCATGCTGGATGGCTCGACCGACCTGCACAGCGAGCCGCAGTCGATCGGCGTGAAGCCCGGCGCACAACGCGACGGTATTCTGTGATTGCGTCCCCGGGACCAGACCATGGTGAATGGTATCCTTCTTCGTTTCGCCAGCGCGCGTCGAAGGCTCTTCGCGTGCAGGATCCCATCCAGCAAGCACGCGCCGGGCTTCCGAATCGACGCTTCCTGCCTGGTGAAAGCCGCTGCCCACGGCTTCCAGCACCTTGATGGCCACGTGTCGCTGACAGGGGCGTGCTGCCGCGCTTCCCAGACAAAACCGCCTTCCCCGATCCTCCGCACTAAAGGCTCGCCCTCGGATTTCAGTTCCCGCCTGCGCTCTTAAGACGTTCCGAGGCATTTCCGTCAGAAAACCTTGGCCAGAGAAATGGCCTTCCAAAGCAAGTCGAGCCGGGCGCGCAGCGTGTCGCGGCCCACGCCGATCCAGGAAAGCCTCGCGTACCGCCCAGAATGTCCGCCGCCTCCTGGAAAGAGAATTCTTCGACTGGTTCTGACCTTTGGTTCACGGGAGCTCAACCCAGAACATCAATAGGTCGTTTTTGCCGATCAAAACGATCAGGTCTGGCTGAAGTCTTTCTTCAATTCCGCATAAAGCCAGGAGCGCGCGTAACTCCAATGCACCGGCGGACGGTTGGTTCCGAAAACTGAGGACATTGGCAATTTCAGCGTCGCTTTCCATGCCCCACGCGTAAATACCTTAGCTTCACGATTTCGGCCTTCTGGGGGAAATAGCGGCCAGCTTGTCAGGCATTCGTTAATCGCCAGGAGCGTTCGTCCTCATCCTCGGTCGCCACCGTGACATGGAGCGAGATCCACCCGTTTCAATTCCCCGCCATGACGCACGCGGCGCTTCTTGCGTGCTCTCTCAACGAGGATGCGCCTCATCGCCTCGGCGGCCGCGGCAAAGAAATGCCCGCGGCTATTCCAGAGGCTTTGCTCACGATCGCCCACCAGCCGAATCCACGCTTCGTGGACCAGGGCTATCGCCTGCAACGTCTGGCCGGGTTGCTCCTGCGGTTCCCAGCCGCGGCTAACTGGCGGAGATTGTCATAGACGAGGGGGAGCAGTTCCTCGGCCGCGCGCGGGTTGCCTGCGCCCAATTCGGTGAGCAACTGGGTGACGTCGGACACGGTCGCCAGGGTAACCAAATCAAAACCAGGACGCCAACTCTGAAGAGATAGTGCCGGAGATTTGGCCAAGGTCAGAGTCGTCAACCGGGACCTTGAGAGCCAATCGGTGCTCTTCGCGGCCTGCCCTCCGGTAGGGCCGTCGCTCTCCGAGCGCGTCGCTCCGGCCTTTGAGACCTCTCAACGCCTCTTTGGTCCAAACCCCATTGACCTGCGCGACGTAAACTCATAGGGTCGGTTCACCACCCGTAAAACTCATTATATGCAACACCGGATTCTATTGTACTCCACTGCGGTCGCACTTTGCTTGCTGGCGCCAAAAGCCGCCGCCGGAACCTTCAGCTTCGCCAACCTGGCCTCGGACGAAGATACGGGCATCAGTCCGACAAAGACCTACACGCACTTAGTCGACTTCGGGCCCGATACCACGCCCGCAACCATCAACGGTGTCGCGTTTACTTCCAAGGCCAGAAAGGGCGTCAACTACACGATCGATGGCCCGGCCGCCGATTTCGCCGACAATGCTCAAGGATCCTTTGCGGGGACTGGCCTTGGCGATCTCTTCTCTGACTTTATTTACGGTGGGCCTGGTGGAGTGCAGACGCTGACGCTGACCGGCCTGAGGGAAGCGCACAGCTATCGCCTGACTTTCTTTGTCAGCGGGTGGGGCAACCCAGCCGTGGAGATCACCGTGAGCGACGCCCCAGGCGTCGTCACGAGAATGGCCCGTGACGGAACTACCTCCGGCCCGGATGCGGATCAACAGGAAGCGACCGGCGCGGGCAGTCCGGGAGCTGCGATCCAGTATGATTATGTGGCATCGACCAACGGAACTCTTGTCGTCGTGTTGGACGCGGTGAGCTCGGGCGACACCTTCCATCACTACGGATTCGTCAATGAATTGATCGGCCTGCCCGACGATTCAGACGGTGATGGCATTCCGAACGTTTACGAGCAGGCCAATGGACTTAACCCCTCCGTCAACGACAGTGCCCTCGACCCGGATCAGGACGGCCTTAAAAACATCGACGAATACAACGCCGGCACCAAGGCGAACAATGCTGACACCGATGGCGATGGCCTCAACGACGGCATCGAGACGAACACCGGCACATTCGTCAGCGCCACCAACACCGGGACCAGTCCGCTCCGCGATGACACCGATGGCGACGGCCTCAAGGACGGCGTCGAAACGAATACCCACACCTTCGTTAACACCACCAACACCGGCACCAACCCCCTCCAGGCCGATTCGGACCAAGACGGTTTCGACGATGGAGTAGAAGTCAACGGCGGTTTTGATCCTACCGTCAGCACCAGTACTCCGGAGTCGACCATGTCTATCCGCACCGCGGTGGAGTTTCGTTTCCATGCTGGCAAGGGGATCAGCTACCGTATTGAGGGGTCTTCGGACCTTGTTACCTGGACCACGGTCGAAGCGACCATCAACGGTAACGGCGAACTCGTCACCCGGTTCTATTCAATCGAAGGCCAGCCCTTCCGCTTCTTTCAGGCTAAACGCAATTGAATCAATCGAATCGACCAATGTGCTTAGCCTGCGGTCCGTGAGGATCGCGCCCAGGCCGGTGAAGCGCCGCGCCATCGAACTCAGGCAGCGGCCTTCACCACTTTTGAAATCGGAAGTCAACGAGAGCATTTCAGCATTTCAGCATTTCAGCATTTGAGTTTCAGCTTTTCAGCTTTCAGCATTTCAGCTTTTCAGCATTTCAGCTTTGAGTTTCAGCTTTCAGCATTTCAGCTTTTCAGATCGGGGTGGCTACGGTCGGCAAAATCAGGCGTCGCCCAATGGACAGAACGGGGCGCACAGGCGACCTTGGGGCCAACAAGCCGGCAGTGCGAAATCGAATAGGAGGATTGAATCCGCAACCTGGTCTGAATTCGTCAACCCAAACCCATGAGCGACCATTTCAGCATCGGCATCGATATTGGTGGCACCAAAACACTGTGCGTGCTGGTAAATCACGATCTCGAGATCATCGGCCGGGCCAAGTTTAAAACCTGCCAAGCCGCGCAAACGAAGCATTTCAGCGCCGAACTGGTGGCCGTGATCAAAGAGTTCAAACGCACGGCCAAGAAAAAGGGCGCCAATCTGGTCGGCATCGGCATCGGCTTTGCCGGTCAAGTCGACAAGCTCAAGTGCCTGGTGAAGACTGCGCCGAACATTCTTTGGCTGGAGGACTACGCCATTGGCAGGATGCTCGAAGATGAGACTGGGCTTAAAAGTGTGATTGGCAATGACGTGCATCTTGGCCTTTACGGGGAGCACCAAGTGGGCGTGGCGAAAGGCCATACGAATGTCCTCGGCGTTTTCTTTGGAACAGGGGTGGGAGGGGCCGCCATCATAAACGGCAAACTCTACGAAGGCTCCAGCGGGTTCGGCGGCCAGATCGGGTGCATCCTCGCCCAACCGGTGGGAGGACCCGAAGCCGCCCAAAGCCACGGCATTGTGGATCGGATCGCGAGCAAAGCCAGCATTGCCGCTGAGGCGCTGCAAATGGCCGTCAAAAACTGGGCGCCGTACCTGCACAAACGAGTTGGGACGGATCTGGCCAAGGTCGGTTGGGGGATTCTGAAAAAAGCGATCGAGAATGGCGATGAACGGGTCGAACAGATGCTGCGAGCCCGCATGCAAGTCGTCGGCATCGCGCTCTCCAATATTGTGAATTTCATGAATCCCGACCTGCTCGTCCTCGGAGGCGGGCTGGTCGATGAAATGCCGAAGCTGGTCGTCAGCGAAATCGATCAGAGCCTGCGAAAACACCTCGTTCCCGAAGTGGATAAAGCGCTTAAGGTCAAGCCGGCCAAGTTAGGCGGCGAAGCCGTCGCGATCGGCGCCGCCCGCCTCGCCTTGGTCGAATTAGGATGAGAAGGGGGGGGAGAGAAGGAACCAAGGAACCAAGGATCCAAGGATCCAAGCGGCCAAGAATCCAAGAATCCAAGCATCCAAGCATCCAAGCATCCAAGCGGCCAAGAATCCAAGCATCCAAGAATCCAAGAATCCAAGGATCCAAGGATCCAAGAATCCAAGGATCCAAGGAGCCAAGGATCCAAGAATCCAAGGATCCAAGCATCCAAGGATCCAAGCATCCAAGCATCCAAGGATCCAAGGAACCAAGGATCCAAGGAACCAAGGATCCAAGGAGCCAAGGAACCAAGCGTCCAAGGAACCAAGCGTCCAAGGAACCAAGCGTCCAAGGAACCAAGCGTCCAAGGAACCAAGAATCCAAGGAACCAAGAATCCAAGGATCCAAGGAACCGAAAGAAGCAAGGACTAACGGGGCCGGCCGTCCCCCACAACGGGAATAGGTCGGACCTGCGGCAGCGAGATTCCAGTTGGCATTAGCGGGACGCAAGCGCGACACCCGGAGGAGCGGGCGCGCTCCTATCTTGCTCCGTGCGACCCGGCCCCCTCGCCCCGCGCTCGCTTTCCGGTTGCCCCGCAGGACGGCTCTCGGTACGCTGCCTGATTCTATGAACGGCACCCGAGAGCCCGAAGCAAAGCGCACTGATGGCCGCCGAGGCGATCAATTGCGGCCAATCACCTTCCGCAATCATATCGCCCCGAACGCCACCGGCTCGACTTTGATCGAGTGGGGCAATACCCGCGTCATCTGCGCGGTCACGGTGGAGGAAGGGGTGCCTCGCTGGATGAAGGAGCAGAATGTCTCGGGCGGTTGGATCACCGCCGAATATTCGATGCTCCCGTACTCCACGCTGCAACGGAAGCAGCGCGAAGTGGCCAAGGGACGGGTTGAAGGACGGTCCATGGAGATTCAGCGCTTGATCGGACGCTCGTTGCGGGCAGCAGTGGACCTGGACAAAATAGGCCCAAGGACGATCTGGCTGGATTGCGACGTCCTCCAAGCCGATGGCGGCACCCGCACCGCCGCGATCACCGGCATTTACGTCGCCCTGGTCTGGGCCGTGCGACGATTGACTGAAGAAAAAAAACTGGTCGCCAATCCGCTGGTGAATCAGGTGGCAGCGGTCAGTGTTGGCATCTGCCAAGGCGCGCCATTGCTCGATCTCTGCTTCACCGAGGACGCCGCGGCCCAAGTCGATATGAACCTGGTCATGACCGGCACCGGCGAGTTCATCGAACTCCAGGGCTCCGGTGAAGAGGCCACCTTTACCGAAGCGCAACTGGCTCAAATGGTGACGTTGGGCAAAGCAGGTTTACGGCAGCTTTTCGACCTCCAAAAGACAGCGGTAGCTGCCCCGACCGGCCAGGTCTGATCGAAGGGCAGCGGCATTTTTTCGGCTGCAATCGTGAGGAGAGCAGCTGGTCCCAAGCACGATGGATTCACCGACACGTCTTTATTTAATTCGTCATGGAGAAGTCGAAGCGCGGTATCAACGCGTCTTCGGCGGCCGCATCGACATGGAACTCTCTCCCTTGGGCAAGGAACAGGCGCGCGCGCTTGCCTTGTATCTGCAGGCAGTGCCATTCGATTCGATATTCGTCAGCCCAATGAAGCGAGTTCAGCAAACGGTCGAAAAACTCGTTGAGCACCAAACCAAAGCACCGGTCGTTCTAAGCGAGTTGCGGGAGGTTGATTTTGGCTGCTGGACCGGACTGGCTTGGGACGAGATTCAAGCCCGCTTCGGGATCAGCGCTTACGATTGGTTGACGCAACTGGAGCAAGGGCTAATCAACGAAGCTGAACCTTTCCCCCAATTTCGAGCCCGTATCGACCGGGCCGTCCAGCAGATTCTCGGCGCGGGAGCAGGACGAACGTTTGCCGTCGTTTGCCACGGCGGAGTCATCCGCATGATCCTGGCCGTTTTGCTTGATCTGCCACTAAGCAAAATGGCCGGCTTCGACTTCGAATACGCCAGTCTGACGATCGTGGACTGGCTGCCGCGGAAGGTGGAGGTCCAATTGCTGAATTACACGCCGTGGCGCGACAGCCGATGAAAACAAAGAGCCTTTCCCAGGTGTCGGTCACGACTTCCCGGGAAGCCGAAGATGCCGTTGCCAGCCTCCTGGAGCGATTATTCGGCAGTCCCGCTTCGATCTATGCGCCGGAAGAAAGCAAGCTGAGCGTCGTCACGGTCTACACCCCGGAACGAATAAACCAAGTCCACGCCAAGGAAGAAGCGCTGCAAGCAGGGCTGGAGTTCCTCACGCAATGCCAGTTGCGGATCAGGCCGGCCGAGGTTGTCATGCGCAAAGTGGCGCGGGAGGATTGGAGCACTTCCTGGCGCAAGTATTTCAAAACACTGGAGTTTGGCCCTCGCTTGCTGATTCGTCCGAGCTGGAGCCGTCGCCAGGCCCGCCCCGGTCAGGCCGTTGTCACACTGGACCCCGGCCTGAGTTTTGGGACCGGTCAGCATGCGACGACGGCGTTTTGTCTGCGGCAGTTGGTCGGCGCGGCCAAAACAGGACAAAACGGGTCATTCCTAGACATCGGGACGGGCTCCGGGATTCTAGCGATCGCGGCCGCAAAACTGGGTTTTAAGGTGGTCAGAGCGATGGACTACGATCCGGTCGCGGTGCGGATTGCCCGGGCTAATGCCCGGCGGAACCGGGTCCACGAACGGGTAGCGATTACCCGAGCAGACATCACGCAAGTGCCTGTGAAGACGAAAGTTCAATATGACTTCATCTGCGCCAACCTGGTCCATGACCTACTGACGGGGGAGGCGGCGCGAATCTCGGCGCGACAGCGTCCGGGAGGCAGATTGGCCGTGGCGGGACTATTGACGGGGCAGTTTGGAGCGGACAGCGGGAATACGAACGGCGTGGATTCAAGCTGCAAGAGGTTGATGTGGAAGGAGAATGGAAGTCCGGGCTTTTTCTCTACTCGTGTGAGCTTTTAGCCTGAGTGGCTCTATCGAGCCAAGGCGATGGACAAATTTGGATCGTGCTTTTTTGAACAAAGATGGTAGACTGTATCTCAGATACGAAAGATGGCCCCTTTGCGGACAGAACCCGTAGATCCAGCCTCAATTCAGTCGGTAGGCCTCTGTTGGCATTCTTCCCGCTTGGTCGGGGGCCAGAGAAAGGATCCTAGCTTATGTCAAAATCGTTAGAGACGATCTCAGAAGCCATTCGCAATCCTAAGCATCCCTTCCCGCAAGTTGCAGATCGACCTGATAAGCCGCACAAGAACCGGTACGAACGCCGCAAAGTAAAGCAGTACATTCATCTGGGAGATTGGACTGAACCGAAGTAAACTCGATTTCGAAAAGATCAAAATAAAAAAGCCACGCGATTGCGTGGCTTTTTTTATGGCAAAATGGGGAATGCAACAGGGGCTACTTCATGAGCAGCATCTGTCGCGCGCGCTTGATGGAACGGTTCAACTGGCGCTGGTAGTGGGCTGGAAGGCCGGTGTACTTGCGTGGCAGGATGCGTCCCTGATCGGTCACAAACTGGCGCAGAAGATTGACGTTCTTGTATTCCAGAGCGTCGATGGTGAAATCGATCTTGGGCTTGGGCCGGGGCGTGCGAAGTTCGCCTGAACCGCGGCCGCGGCCTTGTCGATCTTTGCTGCTCTTCTCGAGATTGGTTTTTCGTGGCATAAGTTACTTGATCTCGCGATGCAGGGTGTGGCGGCGGAGGTGCTTGTTGTACTTCATTAACTCCACTTTCTCCGTCTGCAGTTTCTTGTTCCGGGTGGTCAGATAGCGGGAAGGAGGTTTGCCTTCCTTCCGGGCCTCGGTGCACTCCAGAGTGACAATTTCTCTAGGCATAGATTATTCCTTTTCCTTCGCCGGCTTCTCTTCGGCTTCTTCTTCCTCCTCCACCTCGGTAGCGCCGGTGCTGTCGACAGTGCCGAGGGCGCCGAGACGGCGTTGACGCAGAGCCCCCTCGCGTTCGAGCTGGGCTTGAGCTTCGACGGTGAAGCGGGTCCAAGGAATGGCATCGAGCCGGGCCTTGGGAATGGGTTTGCCGGTCAACTCGCAAATCCCATAGGTATTTTTCTCAATCCGCTTCAAGGCTTCTTCGATTTCGTAGATGGCATCCTGGTCCGACGAGAGCAAGCTCAAGGCAAAGTCCCGGTCGAAATTGTCGGTGCCGGAATCAGCCATGTGCAAGCTGTAGCCAGCCAATTCCTCGGCGGATTCCTTGGCCAGGCCGCTCATTTGATTCTGAAGGCGTTCGCGAAGTTCGAGGAGGTGCTTTTGATACTTGACCCACTCAGGTTTGACCTCCGTTTGGCCATTTTGAGCAGGACCGGAGGCAGATTTAACAGGTCCACCCAGAATCGATGCGGCTGTAGCCGAGCCGACCGACTTGGGCCGGCCGCCGGAGAGCGAGTTTGCTTTTTTTACCATGTGATTCTTCTTCGTCCGTAGCAAAAATCTGACTCTCGCCGGCATTAGTGCATTCGAATCGCCGTTTGAGAGCGGGAGAATCTAGCAAACGAAAGCAAAAGCGCCACTAAAAAATGCAGAAAAGTATTGGCCCCGAGGGCCGCGCGGGGGCGGGGGTCCAGGCCCAGGGAGCGACTGACGCCCCTATCGTGCCTCGATCCCGCTCCGTGCCTCAGGCGGACTGTGGGGATTTAGCCCGCCAAAGCCGAGGCCGGACCGTGGATGGAGGACAGACTAAAGCCGTCGGGATTCCCCATTAGGATTCGCGCCGTTGAATCGGGCGGACTGGAGCTGAAGCGCGCTCCAGGCTCTCACCCTTTTTCGATGCAGGCGTAGGCGTTGTGATTGTGGATGCTCTCGAAATTCTCCGCCTCGACCTTGTACCAGGTCACGTCCGGATGGCCGTTCAGCTTCACAACCACATTACGCACCAAATCTTCAACAAAGACGGGGTTCTGGTAGGCGCGTTCGGTGACGGCTTTTTCATCCTGCCGCTTCAGCAACGAATACAATTCGCAGCTGGCGGAGTTTTCCACGATAGCGATCAAATCCTCGATCCAAATCGCTTTGCGCGACCGGATCTGGACCGTGACGATTCCGCGCTGATTGTGAGCGCCAAATTGGCTGATTGCTTTGGAACAGGGGCAGAGAGTGGTGACGCCCGCCTGGATGGCGAGGACGAAGTCGATCTCCTTGCCGCAAGCGGTGGCGTCAAAGCGAGCGGTGTAATCCATCAATCCTTCGCGGCCGGAAACAGGCGCCTTCTTCATCAGGAAATAGGGAAACTCCATTTCGAGGTGAGCGGTGTGGGAATTGAGCTTCTGTTGCATGGCGTAGAGGATGTCGGTGATGTTCTCCACATGAACGACATTGCCATGGGCGTTGAGCACCTCCACAAAGCGGCTCATATGGGTGCCCTTGAACTCCTTGGGCAAATCCACGTACATCCCAATCGTCGCAATCGTATTCTGCAGGGTGCGTTCCTTGTCCCGGACCTGAATAGGAAAGCGCAGCCCGCGCACGCCGACTTTATCGATGCGGAGCTGACGGTGATCGGGTTCGCTTTGTTTGTCCTGCAGGCAGCTTTTGGCATCCGCCGCCACCTGAGACAAGGCTGAAGAAGCGAACGGCTCAGCTTTTCTAAACATGTGCACAAGCTACTCGGCTGCGCCTGTTTTGCAACGGTTTCTCCTTGTGCCCGCCTATTGCCAGCCTTCCAAGGTGTTGGTAGCGTTCAGGGCAATGCGTTTCGCATGACCACTCTTGCCAACCTCTCGCGAGCCGCAACTTGGTGGCTCTGTTTTAGTTTGCCAGCCCAAGCGGCGGCGCCCGAAGCAGAGTCGCTGCAAGGACGGACCCTACGCGCCTTGGAGCAGCGAGCGGCGCAACAAACGGCGGCGATCCAAAAGGTCCAGGCCTTCCATGCCTTCCGTTTCGTGGACCGCCAAAAGGAAAGTCAAATCGACTTTGAACATCACATTGTCGATGACGCTGGCAAGGACTACAAAGCCGCCCATTACGACCATGGCAACGGTTTGGCTGTCGCGGACATCGACGGCGACGGACGGCTGGATGTGTACTTCACGACGCAGCGAGGCGAGAATCAGCTCTGGCGAAACCTGGGCGGAGGAAAATTCGAGAACGTCACGGATCGCGCCGGGGTTGGGCTGCCCGACCAGATCAGCGTCGCCGCCTCGTTTGGGGACATCGACAACGACGGAGATCCCGACTTGTTCGTTACCACGGTCCGGCACGGCAACCACTTGTTCCGGAATGAGGGCAATGGCCGGTTCCGCGATGTGACGAGGGAAGCAGGATTGGAATACTCCGGGCATTCGTCAGCAGCGGTATTCTTTGATTTCAATCGAGATGGGCGCCTCGACCTTTTGGTGGTGAACGTCGGCGTGTACACGACCAGCCAAGTCGGGCCGGGGGGGTACTACGTCGCGCGGCCCGACGCCTTCTATGGCCACATCTATCCGGAACGGACCGAGTACAGCCTGCTCTATCGCAACCTGGACGGCAGCCGTTTCGAGGAGGTCTCGGAGTCGCTCCATTTTCGCGAGGGCAGTTGGAGCGGCGATGCGACCATCGCCGACCTGAATCAGGACGGCTGGCCGGATCTGTACGTGCTGAATATGCAGGGTGATGATCACTACTACGAGAACCAGGCCGGCCAGGGCTTCGTCGACAAGACCTCGGCTTACTTTCCGAAGACACCCTGGGGCGCGATGGGCATCAAGTTTTTCGACTTTAATCAGGACGGAAGGATGGACCTGCTGGTGACCGACATGCATTCGGACATGACGAAGGACCACACCGAGCGCGCGCTTGGGTTTCAGCTTCAAACGGAGAAGAGCAAAAGCGAGGCCTTTTGCTCAATCCAATGGACGGAAGCGTATCTGCAAGGCTCATCCAACAACATTTTCGGGAACGCCTTCTACGAGCGGCAGGCGAACGGAACCTTCGCGGAGGAATCGGATCGCTTGAATGCGGAAACCTACTGGCCATGGGGGGTGAGCGTGGGCGATTTGAACGCGGACGGATTTGAAGATGTGTTCGTGACTGCTGGGATGGGCTATCCCTTCCGCTACGGGATTAACTCGCTCCTGTTGAACGATGCGGGCACGCGTTTTGCCGATGCCGAATTCGTCCTGGGCATCGAGCCACGAGCAGGACACCGCACTCAGAAACCCTGGTTTGTTCTCGATTGCGATGGGACCGACAAGCGGCACCCGCTCTGCCAGGGCCGCTCAGGGAAGCAGACCGTCATGGGCACGTTGAGCAGCAGATCCTCGGCTATCTTCGACCTGGATGACGATGGCGATCTCGACATTGTCAGCAATGATTTCAACGACCGCCCTCAAATACTGATCAGCGATTTGACGCAACAGAAGCCGGTGCATTTTCTGAAGATCAAACTCCATGGCCGCTCGTCCAACCGCGATGGACTTGGCGCTATGGTGCGAGTGCATGCCCGAACGGGAACGTTTGGGCAGCTGTCCGACGGAAAGTCCGGTTACCTTTCGCAAAGCAGCTTGCCGCTCTACTTCGGTCTCGGTGATGCGGTCAAGGCCGAATGGGTCGAAGTGGTTTGGCCCGCTGGCAAGACGCAACGGATCACCGATAGCATCCCCGCGAACGGCTTGTTAGAGATTATCGAAACGGAGTAGCCGACCGGACCACCGATTCGGTCTAACGGTAGGGCCGGCGCGCCGTCGCCAGGGGCTTGCTTGCTTTCCAGTTTTTAGACGATGCGTCGTTGAAAATCCGCAAGGCCGAGCGCCGAAGCGGCGTCGTCGTCAGATCGGCACGGCCGCTTGGCGCAGCGCTACCAATGGTGAAGACGGAGGTTCAGGTCAGCTACTGTCGTAGACGGTAAAACCGGGCGATGCCAGCGGAAGGAGCGACGGTGTAGGTGCTTCCGGTTGGGGCCGGGGTCACAGCGGTCCAAGTGACTGGAGCAGTGAGACTGTCTGTCGTTTCAAGCGTGGCCGAGCCAGTCCATGTTAGGACGATATTGGCGCCTTGCCTCGAGAGAGAAAGGCGCGGTTGCGGAGGCTGGGCGGGAAACCCTTGGACGAGGGCGTTGTCGAAGTAGCCTTTGACGGGGTTGCCAAGGCCATTCGACAAATTTGCGTAAGCGCCGAAGCCGAAAACAAGGTTAGTCCCGAACGGGAAGAGGATTTCGGGTCCGAGCACGCCATCGAGATACAGTTTGACGGTGGCGCCATTGGCAACGATGCGGAGCCGATGGGTCTTTTGATCAGTATACTTCGCGGCCGCGAAAGCGCTGATGTAAGTGCCAGTCGCGTCGGGATCGCCGAGGAGCACGTCGCCTGGGCTCCCGATGGCGCGGTGAAACTGCCAACCGGGCAAGGTGGCGTTGTAGCTTCCGAAATCGGAGAAGAAGACATAGTTGGTGCCGGATCGGACCCAAATACCGGTGCGTTGTTTGGAGGTATCGCCACCGACGAGGGTGTACTCCATCTTGGTTCGGTCGATTTCAAAGACGACTGGGGAATCGGCCGTGGCGGAGTAAGACTTGGTTGTCAAGACGGTGAAGCCCGGCCAAGTGCCGGATTCGGTGGTGGTATCAAGGAGGGCCTGTCCATTCGTCAGGGTGACCACCGATTCGGCGGTCATCGCCCCGCCTTCGACCAGGGGGGTAGTATCGATGGACCATTTGGCCGTGTCCAAGCTGGTGCCGGCGAAATCGTCGGACAGGAGAGCAACAGGAGGAGCCGTTACCGCCACGCTGACCCCGCCGTCAACGCAGGCGCCCTTGTCATTGCTGAGATCGAAGGTAGTAGTGCCGGCTGATTTGGCGTTGACTTTGAACGATTGGGCGCTTGTGCCGGTCGGGAAGGTCAGTGACAGGCTCCCGTTGACCGCGCCAGCGGGCTCCGCAACGTTTGGGTCGTGGCTGGTGACCGTCACAACGGCGGGCCCGGTCACATTGAGCAACTTAGGAATCGTGACCGTAATCGTGTCGCCGGTGTCGCCCTGGATCGACAAAAGGCTGGACGGCGCCACCGAGATGCAGGGAAGAACGTTCTGCGCTTTGACGTTGTCAAAGACGGCGGTGACAGCGTCGTCGACGCCGCGTGCGAATGCGGCCAACTCAAAGCGAATGAAGGCTGCCGCGGGAAACGCGAATTTGCCACCCGAGACATCATCGAGGAAAACCTCCACCTCGGAGCCATCCGCGCGCAGCTTGATTCGGTGTTTGCCCGTATCGCTGGCCATAGGAGTGAAAGCAGAGACGGCCGTGCCGCTACCCGTGGGGCTGCCTGGATCAAGATTCACTTCCCAGCCGGTCTCGCCCAGGTTCTGACCGAAGAAAACCCAAGGGCCAGTGCGATGATTATCCGTATCATAACTGGTAATGAAAACGCCCGAGCGCGAGAAAGGGTCGGTGCCCGAGACATTGGAATGTTCCATGGAAACACGGTCGACCTCGAAAACCAGCGGGAGGTCTTTGGAAGCGTTGAAGTCACCAACTGTCTGGACGGAAGCGCCTGGCCAGAGTTCAGTCACGACGGATCCGGCAATACGCAAGGTTCCGTTCGGTTGCGCGACCTCAAAAGTGCCGGTGCCAGTTTCGAAGGACTGGTCGTTGACCCTCCATTTGACCGGATCGAGGGTGGCGGAGGCGAAGTCGTCCTCGAGCACAACGGTAGGGCCCTTTACGACGGTGACCAGCAATGAATTGCCGGCCAGGAGGCCCAGATTATTCGTCAGGCTCAACTGGCTGGATCCGATAGCAAGGCCCTGCAAGTCGAATGTCTTGGTGTTGGAACCGCCCGGTTCAAACGTCAGAGTCAAGTTGCCGCCAGTGGCGCCTGCGGGGACGGCCACGGTTGGTCGTTGATTGAGAATTTGGATCGGCACAGCTTTGGTGGCATTGGCCCCAGGCGGAATTCGCACCGTCAAGGTGGCGGTCTGAGCGGTGCCCAATGTCAGGGCGTTGAGGGAGAACGTGACCGTGCCGACGGCGTCAATTTGGAGGTTATCCCAGATGGTATGGGCGGTATCGTCGTTGGCGCGGGCGTAACTACCGAGCTGTAGCACCACCGGACTGAAGGGGAACTTGACCGTCGTGCCGAACTTGCCGTCAAGGTAGAGCTTGATGTCGGAGCCGTTGAGGACAGCAGCCAAGCGGTGAAGCCCTTGATCATCGTAGTCGATGCCAGTGACGGCATCGACGCCGTTGAACGCCACGATGTCGGTGCCGCCACCGGTTCGGACATCGCCGGCCTCACCGATGTAGCGGTTGAAGTGCCACCCCCCTTCGCCTCTGACCTCCGCATAGAGGACATACTTGGTGCGGGTCTCGTCCATAATCCAAAGGGCGCTCCGCGACGCTGTTCCCTCCCCTTGCTCGGCCACTCGATCGACCGAGACGATCAGATTTGTCTCGGGCGAAGCGACAAAGGGTTGCTGGAGCCGGAGCGTGCCGCCGGCCCACCATTGCTGGCTGACGGTCCCGGTGAATTCCAGCACGCCACTCTCGACCTTGGGGGCAATATCACCCTTACCGCCTTCGAAGAATGGGGAGTCGACCGCATACTTGGTTGCATCGATCGCCGTTCCGGAGAAATCATCCGCGAAGAGCGTATTGGTGATCTGCGCATTGGTTTCCCAAGCAACAGAGGTGAGAAGAAGAGACGACAACAGAACAACTGGAAGACTTCGATTTTTCATACGTCAGCTCCGAAGTGGTGGATCTCGAACTCAGTTCGTAGGCGGCTGAGCGAGTGAAGTCAACTCGAAAGGAAGGCAGAGGTAGATCCCCCCCGGGAG
>JAXMHN010000034.1:0-70396 GCA_046346765.1 Verrucomicrobiota bacterium
TGGAAACATCGGAGGATCTGACGCATTGGCACGAGATAGACGGAGCCGAACTCACCCGTCCTGGCCTGATCGAATTGGAGGTCGGAGAAGGGCGTGGACCGGGCACCGGCCGGTTCTTCCGGATTCTCCAACTCAATCAGCGGCAGTGATATAGAAGTGGGGCCAGCTTGATTACAGCCGCTTGCGAGTAAGTTTGTCATTGACCGCCGCTGCGGTTTCATGTCGAGATAGACTCCACCGGTCATCAGATCGAACACGATGGCAAGACTCGTTCGCAACGAGGGGCAAGGTTCACGCTCCGTCACGGCTACGAAGTACGATGCTCACCACACCGTACTCAATAAGACTTACGGGGCCTTGGCCGATCTGCGGCGCGAACTGGCCGATTCCAAAGCAGCCGTCGCCGAACGCACCGAGTTATTGTCTCTCTTCGCCAATTGCGCCGACTCCCAAAGGGCCTGGCTTTTGCTGGAAGATTATTTCGAGAAACTCTCGCTGGCCCGAAAAGACTTTCCCGGGCAGGATTGGTGGCCACGGCTCCTCCAAGCTCAAGGAAAACAACGGCTCGAAGCGACCGCTTTGCTTTTTCTGCAGGCCAACCGGCCCCTGCCCACCGAATTAGCTCCCCATGCCAACTTCGAGCGCCTGCGGGAGCTCGAGCAATCCAAGCAGGAGCAGGAGTTTGTCCAGATGCTGGAGAACTGGCTCTTGCCTCCCCGGCCGGTCCACTTGGACTCGCCGCGCGCCGGACTCCGCGTCGTAGGCCACCCGCGGCCAGCGAGCGATTCCGTCCTATGCGGCCTGCAAATTGAATTTATCCTTTACCGCCCTCGCGCCGGTGAAAAAGCAAAGACGTTGACGGAGATGCGCGAGATCGCGACCCGATCGACGCACGAAGAAGAGCTTTTCTCGTCGTCCGACTGGCAATTTATCCGGTGGTTGGAGGAATCGTATGGCAGCAGTGAGGATTTGCCCGAAACGCTATGTCTGACGGGCATTGAACTGCTGCAGTGGCTGGCGCGGTGGGGCCAAGCCGGAAGGCTGGAAAAGACCGGCGGCATCCTGCAATTTCGAGGCGAGTTGGCAGAGTTTGCCCCCATCCTGGTGCAAGGTGGGGACGGGCTTTCTTTCAGTCATCAGCTCAAGCTCCCCAGCGGGCGAACAGTTCCGCTGCAGGGAGCGCATTTTTTCGATGGCGATCCTGGCATGGCGTTGGTGGACGAATCGTTCTATCTTATCCGCAACGCTCCGCCACCAGCGCTGCTCAGTCGATGGCTGCAAAGCCCGGTCTTGCCTGTGGCCAAGTTAAGCCACCGTCTCCTGAAGCAACTGCGCTCTCAGGCGTCGGCGGACGATGTGGAATGGAGGCAGTTGTGTGTCGCTCACTCCGCCCGGCCGCAGTTCACGTTTGAACTCAGCGATGACACAGTCCGGCTGCGCCTCCTGGCGCGGAGCGAACTGGATCAGAGCCTCTGGCAGTGGAATGGCGATGAGTGGCAGCAGACCAGCAGCACCTCGCCGCGGGCCGACAAACCACAGATCCTGGATGACCCACGGCTCGACCCGGCGGTGACCTGGTTGCGCCGACTGGACTGGTTTACGCCCGAGCCCGGGCTCTGGGTGGGAGATGCCAACGAGAATTTTCTCAATTCCCTTGCGATTACATGGCCCGACCGGCCGACTGACGCGGAGTACCTGGGCAATCCTGCCTTCCACCGCCTTTTCCTGGCGCCACGCCGCCTCCGGCCCAAGCTCATGGTGCAGGGCAGTGGAATTGATTGGTTCTCGGTGTGCGCCGCGTGGGAAGCCGAGGGGCTGAAACTGACCCCGGCGGATCTCCAGCGCCTGCAAAGCGCCACCAGTCGCTTTGTGAAGCTGCCGGATAGCGGCTGGATGGAGTTGGACTGCGCGTCGGTCCAGAGCGCGCATGAGGCGATGGCGGATTTGGGCCTGGATTGCCTCAGTCCTGTGCCGCAACGAGTGCCGCTGTTGCACGCCGCCCAGGTCGAGGCGGAGACTCTGCAACGCTTTGCTGATCAGCCCCACGCCAAGTCACTCCGCCAGCGGCTGGCCGAGTTCTCCGGCATTGCGCCGACCGCCTTGCCGGACGGGGTGCAAGCTGAGCTCCGTCCTTACCAGAAAGACGGCTTTGACTTTCTCTGCCACCTTACGCACTTGGGTCTCGGCGGGGTCCTGGCCGACGACATGGGCCTGGGCAAAACACTTCAGACCCTAGCTTGGTTAGCTTGGATCCATCGACAGGAAGGCAAGAAGCCGAAGCCATCGTTGGTCATTTGCCCGGCTTCGGTCCTGCATAACTGGGAACGCGAAGCAAAGCGCTTTACCCCCGCGTTAAAAGTCTTGGTCCTGGAAAGCGGAGCGGCACGGCACAACCTGCGCCATCAAATTCCGCAGCACGATTTGATTGTGACCAACTACGCCCTGCTCCGTCGGGATCTGACGGCGCTGTTGAAGTTCGAGTTTCGCGTCATCATCTTGGATGAAGCGCAGTTCATCAAGAATCCGAGCGCCCAGGTGACCCAGTCGGTCAAGCAGCTGCGCGCCGAGCAAAGACTGGCCCTGACCGGGACGCCACTGGAAAACCGGCTGCTCGACCTCTGGAGCATCGTCGACTTCGTCCAGTCGAACTATCTAGGCTCGCAGAACAGCTTTACCGATAACTACGAACCAAAGGGGCCCGATGCCGCCTGGACGCAGAAAGTTGCCCGCCGCCGCCTTTCCGCCAAGCTGCGCCCGCTCCTCCTTCGCCGACTGAAGCGGCAGGTCGCCCAGGACTTGCCCGACCGCATCGAAGAGCGGCGCGACTGCGAGCTGGGCGAAGCACAACGCAAACTTTATCTCGCCGAGTTGAGACGGAGCCGCGAGCAAGTCCTGCAAGCTGTGCAGGAAAAGGGCCTGGCGAAAAGCAAGATGCACGTGCTCGCCGCCCTCACGCGATTGCGCCAGATTTGCTGTCACCCGCAGCTGGTCAGCAATGACTCCGCCTCCGGCAAGACCGAAACGCTCTTTGAGTTGTTGGAACCGCTGCTGGCCGAGGGACAAAAAGTGCTGGTCTTCAGCCAATTCGTTCAGATGTTGAAGCTGCTCGAGGCAGAGTGCCAGCAACGCCAGTTTCCGACCCACATCCTCACGGGTGAAAGCAAACAACGCCAGGACATCGTCAACGCGTTCCAGAACGAGCCGAACGCCTCGGTCTTCCTGCTCAGTTTGCGAGCAGCCGGCACCGGGCTGAACCTCACCACCGCTAGCTATGTTGTGCTTTACGATCCGTGGTGGAATCCGGCGGTCGAAGCGCAAGCGATCGATCGCTCCCACCGGATCGGTCAGACTCGCACCGTCAACGCTTATCGTTTGATCGCCCCCGGGACGGTCGAAGAAAAGATCTGGGAATTGCAGCAGCGCAAGGCGCAAACGATCGCGGATGTGCTCGGTGAAGAAGGCTTCGCCCGCAGTCTGACGAAGACCGATCTCGAGTACTTGTTCTCGGAAGACTAGGGCCCCGGCCGGCGCTGAGCTCGAGCTCCCTAGGGCAGCTCCTCGATTTCGATGTCTTTGAACGACGATTCGGCCTTCGCTCCCCCGTGGATTTGCAGCCCGATCAGGCCGAATTGCGGAATGGAGTCGTCGGACTCGGTGTAGTCAATCATCGCCACCCCGTTCAGCCAAAGCCGAATTCGCTTCCCCTCGCCACGGATCTCATACTGATTCCAGTCGGTTTTCTTCAGGGCGCGAAGCACCGCGCCCGCGTCGGGCTGAGCCAGCATCTTGTTGCGCCGTGACTCGTCGTAGAGGGCGCCCCAGTAGCCTTCGCCCATATCGCATTGATAACCCCTCATCTCATTGGGCGGATTGGCAATCCGTTCGCTGCGGATCTGGACGCCGCCGTTGACGAACCCATCGCTGCCAACCAATTTCACTTTCACGCGCAGGAGAAAGTTTGTAAACGAGCGGCGCGTGGTCAAAAACTCGTTTTGCGGAACCTTCACCTGGAGGGAGCCCCCGACGAATGCGCCTTGCTCGATGCGCCATGTTTTATTGGTATCCCCTTGCCAGCCGGCGAAAGTCCGGCCGTCAAACAAGGATACGGTCGGCTCCGCCGCGATTGCTGAGGTCCAAGCGCTAAGAATGAGAGCGGCCGCAGCGAAACATTTCATAGGCAACGAATTCTCGAAGAGATGCCTGCCGGCGGCAAGCCTCTTCTTGGATGAGCGCGGAGGCTGGTTCGGCGAATCGCTCAGTTTCGCAACAGTCGATGGATGACGCCGAGCAATTCGGCTTCCGCGCCCGGTCCAACATTCGAAGCGGGCGGACTTGTCTCATAGCCACCTTGCTGGTAAGCGACGGCCGTCCCAATGTACCAAGGCGCATAATCACCATACGCCGCCATCGCCACCATTAGATCCGGACGCTCCGCCTTCGCGGCCAGTTGATACTCGACGAAGAGCTCTCCGGGCATATGCAGAATCCGAGCGCGTCCGAGCCGGAGGCAGCTCACTTCAATGCGCTCGCCGGCCCGACATCGCCGCAGCCAGGCCAGCCGGCTGGGTCCACCCACCGCCATGAATCGATTATCGCCGGCCTTGAGCTGCGCCTCGAGTTTCTCTTCATCCAGGTCGGCCGCCGGCGGCAAGGCAACCGTCTCAACGGTCCATCCCACCATCTCAGGGCTTAACGGCATTCGGGCGGATTTATCCCAGGCCGCCTGCATTCCGCGGCCCAAACGTTCCGCCAGAACCGGGCGATTTTCCGGCGAACCATCATTATATTTGCCAGCTCCAATATTGCCGCCCGCGCCGTTGAAGTGGATATGCAACGCCGCCGGCACCGCTAATTGCCTCATGAATCGAGCCAAACCCGGGAAGTCCGGATTGGGAATGCCCGTCCGGTAATAGCTTTGTGGATGAGTCGCATAATAGGTCAAAACGGCCACCGGACGATCGGCATTCCAGAAGCTGATCATTGAGACGATTGGGTCGATCGTCCCATCCGGCTCGTTCCGCAGGGCCGCATCTTTGCAGGCCGTATACCGCACGGCGCGCACTTTGCCATCGTCGCCGAGAATGCGTCGATTGGAGGCAACCTGCTCCACCCGTCCCTCGCCCATTCCCAGATGGGTGACCGGTTGGGCAAAAGCGAGCGATCCACGGACGGCTGTTTCGAGCTCTGCCAGCACCTTGCGCTGAAACGTGCTCTCGAATTGGCGGGGTTCAAGCCCGGCCTGCAACAGGATCTGTTCGGCCGAGAAGTCGCAATCCGGGGCGTCATGTTGATGCAAGGTGTGCAACGCAACTCGGCTGGGAGAAGTTCCAGCCGAGCGGGCCAAGCTGCCTCGAAACGCCGCATAACTCTCATTGGCGATGCCGATCCAATCGATTGCACACAGAACGATCGGTTCGCCCGCGCCGAGCAGGACCACACCTCGGGCGCGCAGGCCGAGATCCCATTTGTTTGTGACCGGGTCATAGGCCATCATGCTGCCAATCGGCGGAGTCGCATCGATATCAAAGAGCGCGAGCCGAAGACCGCTCGCAGAGCTGCCCCCTGCCTTGGCCGCCGGGGTCTCCGCTCCATGTAGAAGGACGAGCGACAAACTCCAGGTGCATAACAAGCCGATTAATCGCGAGAACATTCGCCAAATGTATGCCGCGGCCGCCGCGGTGGAAAGATCGGACTCAAATGAACCTTCCCCCCCCTGGATTTGGACTGGAACTCTTCGCCGGAACTGTTGTCCAATAAGAATGTGAGCCGGCGACGAGCCCTTATCTTGTTCATCTCGCTCTCGTGCCTGGGCCAAAGTTCCCGGGTGACGGCAGAATTTATTCCCCCCCAGGAAAGCGTCCGCAAGAGCGTTGAATGGTTTGAAAAACGCATCCGGCCGGTGCTGGCGGACAAGTGCTACAGCTGCCACAGTGCCAGAGCCAACAAAAGCGAGGGCGCGCTCCAGCTCGATTCTGCAGAGGCGCTCCGGCGGGGTGGCGAACGCGGACCGGTAATTGCCCTTGATGCACCCGGCGAGAGCCGCCTCATTCAAGTCCTAAAGAAGGCGCATCCCGAATCCCGGCCGCCCAAAGAGCGGCTGGTTTCGCCCGGGGTGATTCTCGATTTGGAGACCTGGATCCGGCTGGGCGCGCTTGGCCCGCGCGCCCAAGCCCGGGCCGAAAGGCCAACCGAAGAGGCGGCGCAAAGGCATTGGGCGTTTCAGCCGCTCTCGCGACCGCAAATCCCGGCGGTCAAGGATAAGAGTTGGGCCAAGGATCCGCTGGACGCGTTTGTCCTGGCCAAGTTGGAGCAAAACCGGTTGCGACCGTCATCCCCGGCCGAACGCTCAACTTGGATCCGGCGGGTTAGCTTCGACCTGGTTGGCCTTCCGCCAACGCCCGCGGAGATGGATGCCTTTCTCGCCGATGCGACGGCTGGCGCGTTTGAGCGGGTCGTCGATCGCCTGTTGAATTCAACCCAATTCGGCGAGCATTGGGGAAGGTCCTGGTTAGAGCTCGCTGGCTACGCCGATTTCAGCGCCGTTCGTCAAAACGCTCTCCACGAAAACGCCTGGCGCTATCGCGACTACGTGGTGAGCGCCTTGAATAAAGACAAGCCCTACGACGTTTTTGTCCGTGAACAATTGGCCGGCGACCTCCTTCCAGCCAGCGATGAAGTCCAGCGCCGAGAGCACCTCATCGCGACTGCTTTCCTGATGGTCGGCTCCAAAGCTGCTCTTGAGGGCAAGACCACCCGCGTGACCATGGACGTGGTCGATGATCAAGTCGATGTTACGACCCGCGCCGTTCTCGCACTCACCGTCTCCTGCGCCCGTTGCCACGATCATACCAGCGACCCGATCTCGATGCGAGATGCACGGCTTGGCCGGCATCTTTACGAGCACCGCCAGTTTCGCGGAGTTCTCCGGGGAGGGCAGACGCACTGCTCCGCATTGGCTCGAAAGGTCGCTGGCCAGTCCGGACCAGGAGAAGGAACAGGCTCGGTACGATGCTCGCTTGAAGGAGTTGCAGGATGAATGGCGCGAAGCAAGGGAGATGAAAATAGCCTTTCCAGGCGACATTGACTCGGCCGCCTTGGCAGGAGTCGTGGTCGACAATTTAGCCGCGGAAATTCAGGGAACGTGGAAGGAATCAAATTACTCCACCAATTTTGTGGATCGCAATTACCTGCACGACGGCGACGCGGATAAAGGGAAAAAGGCAGTCCGCTTTGTTCCTGAACTTCCCAAAGAAGGGCTTTACGAAGTCCTGGTCGCCTACACGCCGCGGGCCAATCGAGCCACTAATGTCCCGGTCACGATCCGGTCTAAGCAGGGCGTCAGCAAGGTGCTTCTCAACCAGACCCTTGCCCCAACCCGGGACAAAGCCTTCACCACGGTTGGCAAGTATATGTTTTCCGCGGGCACGAACGGGGCCGTGACCATTTCGAACGAAGGGACGAAGGGCTTTGTGGTGGCCGATGCCGTGCGGTTCGTGCCGATTGACCCGAGGGCAGGACAGGGCAAGGGGGCAGCAGGGGACCAGGACGCTCCCGACATGGCCCTCCTCAATTTCAGGGAAATCGAAAAAGAATGGAACGAGTTCAAGGGAAAACGGCCCATCCTGCCGCAAGCGATGGCGGTGCAGGAGGGCCGCATCCGAGACACCAAAGTGCGCGTGGGAGGCGATCCCGATCATTTCGGCGACGAGGTGCCTCGCGGTTTCCTGAGCGCGTTGGGCACGCCTGATTCCACCCTCTACGTCGTCACGGACGAAAGCAGCGGGCGGCTCGAACTGGCCTACTGGCTGACCAATCCGCAGAACCCGCTTACCGCCCGGGTGGCCGCGAATCGAGTCTGGGGTCATCTTTTCGGCAAAGGGCTCGTCGCAACGACCAGTGATTTTGGCCTCGAAGGCGCACGCCCAACCCATCCAGAGTTGTTGGATCACCTGGCCGGAAGGTTCATCTCGGAAGGGTGGTCGATGAAGAAGCTGATTCGCGCGATCGTCCTTTCGAGCGCCTATCGCATGGCCAGCGACCCCGTCGCCGCTGGCATGGCCAGCGACCCGGACAACCAACTCCTCTGGCGGATGAATCCACGCTCGCTCGAACCAGAAGTTCTCCGCGATGCCTTGCTGAGCGTCAGTGGAGAATTGGATCGCACCCCCGGAGGACCTTGGCTGGCCACGAACCAGGTTGGCGCCACGCCGCTGCAGGCGGCGCGCCGCGTGCAGATCAACAGTTTCCGTCGCAGCCTGTATTTGCCGGTCATCCACGATCGGCCCGCGGACGTCTTGCGAGCCCTCAGCTTCAATGATCCAAACCCTGGATCATTCCGACCCGTCACTAGTCTGTCCACTCCGCCCCCCGCCCGTTTCGGCAGCGACCGTGTCGTCTCGGAACGGATCTGGACCTGGAGCGATGCCTTGATTCACACCGCCGCGCCCTCCTCCGCCGCGCGCGTCACCTTGGCATTCCGAATGGCGCTCGGCCGTCCGCCCTCGGCCGAAGAGAGCGCTGCAGCCATGCAGGTCATTGAGAAGCCTCCCGGCCCGCCGGAGTCGAGCTCGTCCAAGCGAACGGCGGCCAGCGCCACCGCGGGTTGGGAAGCCCTCTGCGGGAGGCTGATTGCGAGCCCGGAATTCCGCCTGCGGCAATAGCGATTCAACGGCAAGTTTCCCTCAAGCAAGCCAGGCTTTTCGTCGCGATGATTTCAGGCCCTTCTTCGAAGTTGAAGACCTCGACCGAAACGAACCCGTTGTAGCTGACCTGGCGAAGAGCCGCTCCAATTGGACGGAAATCAACCGCTCCGAACCCCGGTCCCTTCAGGTTGGTGTCATTGGCGTGGAAGTAAGCAAAGTGTGGCCACGATTCTCGAATGATTTCCGGAATCGGTTTGGCCTCCGATGACATTGCCTTCACATCTAAAATGATTTTGAGCGAGGCCGCGTCGAACTGGCGGACGAAGCGAATCGTTTCGGCAGCCGTATTCAGAAAATTGGTCTCGGCCGGCGAAAGCGGCTCAACACAAATCGTCACGCCTCGCTCGGCCGCTCGCGTCACGGAGCGCCGAAACACCTCTGTCGCCCAATCCCAGGCCTGCTGGGCGGTCACGCCTTCCAGCACGTTGCGCTGCTTCGGCGAGCCCACCACCATGAACTTCCCGCCGAGATCGGCACAGAAATCAACCAGGCTGCCCAGGTATTCGCTGGTCCGCTCCCGAACCGTCCCGTCTGGATGGGTGAGATGAAATCCCGCGGTATGTGCCAGAACCCAGTGGATGCCGGAAATGTCAATGCCCGCTCGGTCCGCCATCGCCCTGAGACGACTTCGTTCGGTCGAATCAATAGCCGTAACGTAAGGAGCGATGGTGAACGGGGCGATCTCGACCGCATCGTAACCTGTCCGAGCGACATATGCGAACATGTCTTCGGGTTTCCACTCTTGGAAGATCTCGCTACAAATGGCGAATTTCATGAAGGCGATTATTTAACGCAAAGACACGGCGAGTCCAAACTGTTCCCACGCGTCCGGCCCCGCTCATTTCCCGATTGACGCCGCCCGATCGATCCTTCAAGTCTGCCGGATCGATCTTATGCCAAGCCAATCCCGCCGCCAATTCGTCTCGTCCGCTGTGCGCCTCCTTGGCAGCGCAGCGGTTGTCCCCGAGTTTCTCGCCTTGGGCCAAGCGCGCGGCGAGCGGCCCGCGCCCCCGGACGGGATCGCCGTGCTCAACCCGCGCGCCCGAGTCCCGGTCGGCTGGATTATCGACGACTCGACTTGCCTCGTGAACCTGAATCGTTTTGCCATGCCTCAATTCGACCAGGCATTTGAAGGCAAGAATCCGGCTTACCACAAGCCCTGGCGCAACTGGCCGGTGGAGATTCCCGACGCGTTCGTGCGCCGCTTCGGCGAGTGGTGCGGCGAACACGGGGTTAAGGGCAAATACAGCCTCGTGCCGTATCCGGCCTGCGTGGGGCGGATCGATCGGCTTTTGCCTGGTTGGAGCCAACGGGCTCTCGACGAGAGTCTCGAGCTGGTAAGAACTCTACTCATGCCTGGCTGGGACATTCATCCTGAAATGGTCACTCATACTCGAGTGATTGACATCCGCACTGGCCATCCCTTGCCGGATACATCCCTCAAATCCATGGAGAATTGGGATTGGACCACCGGACGGTCAGTCGATGAGATCGCTGAATACATGCGCTACGCCCTGAATATCCTGAAAAACGCCGGCTTGTCCTGTGAAGGAATCACCACCCCCGGCGGGTTTGGCAACCGCGCTCGTCCTCAGCTGGCTCAAGCCACCCTGCAGTCAGTACGGGACATCTTCAAAGCGGAAATCCCACATTATTTCCGCGATCTCTACGACCGGGGCGAGCCAAGCGTCGCGCCACGCGTCGAGTACGCCAGCGGACTGGACGGAACCGATCCGCGTTGTGTCGTCAGCATCGTCGGTTGCACCGGCGATTGGACCGGCGGTTGGGATTGCACCCCGCCAGAGGGCGCCGACCGCTTTATCTCGCAAGATCTGCAAACGGGTCGCCTGGTCGAAATCGTCGAACGCGGCGAACCTGCCCTGATGGTGGCCCACTGGACCGGGATCTATTGGAATGGAGAAGAACTAGGCTTCAAGATCTTTCAGGAAGTTGTTCGACGGGTGCAACAGCGCTTTAAAAACGTGATCTGGATGAAGTTGAGCGAAGTGGCCCGATACTGGGCAGCGCGAGAGTTGACCAAGATCGAAAGGCAAGACCGCTCGATTACTTTTCACGCGCCCTTTAGCTGTCCCGACTTTACCTTGCGCCTATCCCGAGACGTGAGCCGGGAGCTGCGGCTGCGAGGGGGAGACACGCCGCAGCCGTTGACGGAGATTGATGAGGTGGCTCAACTCCGTCCTGGCACTTGGTTGAAGGAGAACAAGCAAGTCACTGTCTGCTTCCAGTTACCGAAAGGCGAGTCGGAGCTGGAGCTTGGCTGAGTCACCAAGGCTGATCCGATCTTCGATCGTTGGCAACTGGCCCGCCTTCGGCAGGCCTTGCTGATCACCCCGGTGAGTTCTCCAAACGAATCGAGCTTACGGATGGCCGAAAGGCTCATAGAAACCGAGCGCCAACCTTGATACAGCTGACGCTTCGGCACAGGTCGGTGCTGGACCGCTAGTCGCGCTCGACGCCGCTCGTCCAGTATTTCCCGAGTTCTTCGGCTGAGGGGACGTTGAGCGGACGGACCAAACGGAAGCCGACAAACTGAGCATCGGAATGATACCAGATGCTCTTGGGCAGCTGCGGATCCTGGGCCTTCCAGGACCGATCGGAGCCACGGCGGGCCGCGCTCCGGAGCAGCGCGGGATCATCGTCGTCCCAAGAACCGCCGCGGACGACGTGAGGGTAAGGCTTGGTTGCTTTGTTCCAAGGGTTGTCAGCGACAGCCGTCACGAACAGCTTGTAGTATTCGGGGTCGTATTGGTCGAGGCACCATTCGACGACGTTGCCATACATATCGCACAACCCCCACGGATTCGGCTTCTTCTTGCCCACCTTCTGATACTTGAAATCACTGTTCTTCGCTGACCAGGCATAGTCATCCAAGTCGTCTGGATTATCCCCAAAGAAGTAAGGCGTCGTCGTCCCCGCGCGACAGGCATATTCCCACTCCGCCTCGGTCGGCAACCGATAGAAATGGCCGGTCTTGGCGCTCAACCAGTGGCAATATTTGTTGGCCGCGTGTTGCGTCATGCTGATGGCCGGGTAACCGTATTTGCCCATGCCGAAGCTCATCTCCACATATGGCTTGGAGGGACGCGTCACCGCATCGGCGACCGACTCGACATACGGACTGCCGGTCGTCGCTTTGGCCAGCTTTTTCTCGTCTTCCGGATACATGAACAGCTCGTATTCGTTCCAGGTGATCTCGAACTTGGCCATCCAGAAAGGGGCAATCTTTACTTTGTGCTGCGGACCTTCATCCGCCTTACGGCCTTTCTCTGTCTCAGGACTGCCCATCACAAACTCCCCGCTCGGAATTGGCAACATGACGTATGTAACCGACGTCCCGGGGATCGTGTTGGTATACGCCTTCATCTCCTGTTCTGCGGTCTTGGGCGAATTGGCCAGGATCTTTTTATGAACCTCGGGCACGGTAATCTCATCCGTGTCATCGAGAGACGGCAGACTGCCGTAAGCCCGCGCGCTGAACTTGCCGCCTTCCATCTGATAAATATGATACTGCGTCGAATATCGCCCCTTCGCCGGAGTGGAGAAAACAACAAACCCGTTCCCCAATGAGACCGCGCCGAAAAAGGTGTCGTTAGGCCGGTTGGTCACCACTTGAGACATAACCGGGGCTTTCGTCCCGTCAAAATCGTACAAGGCCGCCGAATCGCCCTCCCCGAAGATAAAGAGAAGCTTCGATGTCTTGCCCTGGGATACCGTCACAGCCTGACGTATCGGCTTGTCCAATTCAAAGCTCTTCGCCGCGGCCAGCTCGAACTTGCCGGGACCAGTCTCGGTTACGGGCCGATACTGGATCGTTTTCTCTCCCGCTTTGTAAAAAACAAACTCCCGCAAAGGCAGCCCCCTGAAAGTGCCCACGGCATAATCAGAACCGGAGGCAATCCCGGAAGCATTCAGGACCGCGACTGGCTTGCCGCTGCTCAGGTCGTCGGCGTGAAAGGAATCCGAATCGTCGCCGCCGACGATGCCGCCGACCAGCCAAGTCCCACCGTTGAGAGTAATTCGATTGGCATGGCTGAGTGCGCCCGACAAAGGCACTTCGCTCAAACGGTTGAATTGCGTCCCGGTCGAACGGACGAGCGATATCCGATTCGGATTGGGGTCGCTATTGTAAGTGCTGCTGACATAGAGATCCTGCAACGGCGTATTGCCGTCTCCGCCGATATCGACTGCCACGACGCCATTGGGCCCGAGTGCCCCAAAGGGCACCGGCAGGCTTGCCCCGGGCGCAGCTTGGCTTTTCGCATCCCACACGGCCAACTGATTCGCGTCCGCCGACGCAAACGCAATCGCATCCCGGTCGGAGGCGAGCAGCTTGCCCGCGCTCAAGGCCGACACGTACTTCATGCCGGCGCGGCGAAAGTTAATCCAGTTGATCAACCCGGTCGCTTGTTGGTAACCAAGCCGATATTTCCCGCTGTCCTTATCGACGATGATGACGTCCTCGCGGCTGTCTCCGTCAAAATCGCCCGTCGAAACCAGCTCGCGCTCGGTCTCATAAACAAAACCAGGGCTTTGAGCGCTTAACGGGGCGCAGAAAGATCCTGCCAGAAGTATCGCTAAAGCCGCCGGGGCGAGAAGATCACGATTTTTCATTGCAAATCCATTCGACGAAACATTGCGGGATTGTGTCCAAACCGAGCCAAAAGTCAAACGCTCACAACCGAATTCTATATTGATTTTGCTGTTGTTCCAAGGCGTGATCGGGCATACTCTCGCTTCAAACCACTCGCACAACCCGGGTGCCCGTCAACAGCAGGCCTGCGCCAGTCGTGGCCACGGTCCATGACAAAAGAAACGGCAGCAAAGCAGCGTGGCAAAGCGGAGCCGGTCGCGTCGGAACGTCCCTCGGCGCCCCGCAGCCGCATTCATCCGGTCGTCATCTACCCATTCAAATCCCCCGCTGACTACTCCGATCTGGAAGAACTGTATCGGCTGGTCGCGTCCTTCGATGGAGACAGAGAGAGCTACGCGCGCCCAATCACGGTCATCGACCGTAAGACTCATCTCGCGGCCGAGAGCAACAAAAGCTACCTGGCTTTCCGCAAGGAGATCTTGGCCCGCCATTCTGATATTATCGACGCCTGGTGCGTCGATACCTGCCAAATGTGGTATGCCGGGCTGGGCCATGCCTGGGAGGGCGGCGCGGCCCAAGATACCTACTGGCTAGTTCCGGGAGACTTTAATTACGGCAGCGGCAGTGGCCAGGAAGTGCTGAGCCGGCTGCATCAATTGCCCGAGATCGTTCGTGATTTGCGCCAGGACTTGTGCATCGGGGAAATCGCGACCGACCATAACAACTCGAAGCAGTTGATCGATACTTACGGGACGTTTGCCCTGCTTTACAATTGGTTTCCGACGGAGGCAGAGGGGATTCGGAACATCACCGAACGTCCGCGCTCAGAATTCTTTGCCATCGGGCATGCCTTCCTCGGCGAGATGCTGCGGCAACGGTGGTATGCCTACGAACAGACCATGGTCATGCTGTTGAAAGCGGTGTTTGGCCAAAAGCAAATCAGCAAGTACTTTGTTGGCGGCATCTCCGATCTGCCCCAGGGACGCGAATCGCTCGCCTCGGCTCTGCAGCAAGTCCAACGCACCGAGCGAGTCCTCAAGTCGCTCTGGCTGGAGTGGAATCAAAGTCGACGGGACTGGATGGAGGAATACTTTAGGCTGGAGGAGCGGTCCGACGAAGTTCGGCGGACCGCCATGCTCATTCTGAGAAACCTGTTGCGTAACGGCGTTACGCCACGGTGACTTCGCGGCTCAGGTAGACGTCCTGGATCGCTTGCAGCAAGGCTACGCCTTCCTTGAGAGGACGCTGAAAGGCCTTTCGACCGGAGATCAAACCCATGCCTCCGGCGCGCTTGTTGATGACGGCGGTGGTCACGGCGTTGGCCAGATCCCCTGCGCCTTTGGATTCTCCGCCACTGTTGATCAAGCCGGCGCGGCCCATATAGCAGTTGGCGACTTGATAACGGCAGAGATCGATGGGGTGATCACTCGTCAATTCCGTGTAGATTCGCTCGTCCAGCTTGCCGTAACTGGATGACCCAGTATTGAGGGCCTTAAAGCCGGCGTTATTCTCTGGGAGCTTTTGTTTGATGATGTCGGCCTGGATGGTGACGCCGAGATGATTAGCCTGGCCAGTGAGATCTGCGGCCACGTGATAGTCCTTGTCCTTCTTGAATGCATTGTTGCGCAAGTAGCACCATAGCACCGTGGCCAACCCCATTTCGTGGGCGAGAGCAAAAGCCTGCGCCACTTCCACAATCTGGCGCCCGCTTTGGTCAGAGCCAAAATAAATGGTGGCGCCGACGGCCGCGGCCCCCATATCCGCCGCCTGTTTGACCGTGCCGAACATGATCTGATCAAACTTGTTCGGATAGGTCATCAGTTCATTATGATTGATCTTCACCAGAAACGGAATCTTGTGCGCATACTTACGGGCAACTGCGCCCAACACACCGTATGTCGACGCCACTGAGTTGCACCCGCCTTCAATCGCAAGACGCACAATGTTTTCGGGATCGAAATAATCCGGATTCTTCGCAAAGCTGGCTCCGCCGGAATGTTCAATCCCCTGATCCACCGGCAGAATCGAAACGTAGCCCGTTCCACCCAACCGTCCGTGTTGCAGAATCCGCTGCAAGTTGCCCAACACCCGATTATTGCGATCCGAAACCGCATACAGCCGGTCGATGGCATCCGGACCGGGCAAGTGCAGACGTTCTTTGGGAATCTTGGGATTGGTGAAGTTCAGTAAGGACTCGGCTTTGTCTCCAAGGTATTGTGCAATGGTAGTCATGATCATTCAGTTTCCGGTGGGAACGCCCTGGATGAGGGGTTGTCGATCCGGCGTCCTGTCTCGCTTGCACCGAAGTTTGTTGCTGCGGGTGCAAAATATACATCTTCCCAAAGGGCGCAATAAGGAAGCGCCTAAACCGATCTGAGGTAAATCGCCATCGCCGTAAGGGGATCCCTTACTTCGAAGCTTCCGACAGCATCTCTCCCGGCATTCGCTCCAGTCCCGAATCGGTCAACTTCCCCTCACCCGCCGCAACGTCGTGTTGACAACAGAGGCCAAGTCCATGACCCTGGCACAACCAGGCCGTTCGATTTGGTCCGGTATCAATCATGGCGAATTACCAGATCGCGCAACTGGACGAGATCATGCCGGTGGAATGCCCTTGCGGCCTGTCCCGACGGGCCTTCACCGGAGGGGAGAGCAGCGTTGCCTCGGTCCATCAGGTCGACATCACAACCGACGCTCGCACGCATTATCACAAGCGCATGACTGAGATATATGTCATCCTGCAGGGCGAAGGCCGCATCGAGCTTGACGGAAAAGTGGTTTCTGTGAGACCGATGTCCGCGGTGATGATTGCCCCAGGTTGTCGTCATCGCGCCGTCGGCCAGCTGACTCTCATCAATATCGCCATCCCGGCGTTTGATCCGAGCGATGAGTGGTTTGACTAATGGCCGGCGAAGGGTGAGCCTTGGGTTGACTAGCTGACTGGATGCGGTGAGCACAACGGAAATATCTCGTGAACGACAAGCGAAAGGGCGCGGTGCAAGCTCCACTCCCAACATGAGCGACACCGTCCAACGATTGGCCAAGTTGCGGACCGAGTTCACTCGCTTAAAAGCCCCGGAAGCCGACGAGCTGTCCATGTCCACCGAGGAACTCAAAAGGCTCCTGGTTGAAATCCGTGCCGAAAGCCGGGCGCTTATCGAACAGCTCGTTAGCTTAGCCAAGACGGGCAAGGAGCCTGGACTCGTAACCGAGACCATCGGCCGGCTGGAGCGCACGCTCAATCGCGTCAAAGCGCAAGAACCGGTCTCCTAACGGGTCCCGGTTTAGACGCGTTAGGTCGGAGAGACTGACCTGTCCTGCGGCCAACTGCGGTGCGTTCGGCGGTCGCGAGCACCAGAGAAGGAAGGGAGTTTTTTCGATGCAAGCGGTGATTCTAACCGGGCCGCAAGCGGCCGGGAAGACGACCTTCGACCAGCCGCGCTTCGCCTCCACCCATCAGCGCATCAGTTTGGATCACCTCAAGAGCCGAACCAAGGAAACTCACGCGCTGCAGTCCGCGATCAACCTTGGCAGCGACTTTGTGGTCGACAATACCAACGCCACGATCGAGCAGCGACGGCGTTACTTGGAGATAGCCAAGGCCAGTGGGTATAGCGTCGTCGCTGACTACTTCGAGCAGGACCTGGAGGGCTGCCTCCGGCGCAATGCCGCCTGGACGGGTGGAGAGAAGATGCCGGTCCCGGGATTGGACGGAACGCGCAAACGCTTGCAGCCGCCAAGTGCCGAAGAAGGCTTTGACGCTCTCTACACGGTGCGGCTGGAAAATCACGAGCATTTCGATGTCTGCCCCTTCCCCACTGGCAACAACACATCGCTGTCCGGATGACTTCCGCCAGTCGCAGACCGACCGCGAATCACGTCGCCTGGCGGGCTCTCCTGTTCGCTCTGATCGTTGCAGGCCACGCGCTCCAGTCCCCCACCGAGGCAATTCTCTTCATCTCGACGGCCGACCCCTCATTCCATACGACGGCGCCGCCGTCCGAATTGGGCCAGACAGGCTGGGAGTTGCAGGGCCGGTGGGGCGATTTTTTGGGAAGCCCAATCGGACCGCACCACTTCATCACGGCGCGGCACGTGGGCGGCGGCATCGGCGATCCTTTCCAGTTCGGCGGCGTTGCCTACATGACAGCAGCCTTTTGGGACAATCCGGCCGCTGACCTGCGAATTTGGCAGGTCGAAGGCACATTCCCGATCTACGCGAAAGTCTACTCCCAGACTGACGAAGTCGGAAAAGAAATACTGGTCTTTGGACGGGGAACCGAGCGAGGTGCCCCAGTCGTCGTGGCCACGGCGGCGGGTCTGCGCACGAACGGCTGGCTTTGGGGCGTCGCCGACGGCGTCATGCGCTGGGGCCAGAACCAGGTTGCCAGCATTGAAGATGGAGACCTGCTTGATTCGGAGCCAGAGCCGGTTCGGCGCATCGGCGATCTCCTTCGGTCGACATTCGATGCCGACGCTGGCCCGAACGAGGCCCACCTTTCGGTTGGAGACTCCGGCGGCGCCGTATTCATTCGGGACGGAGAAGAGTGGAAGCTAGCCGGGATCAACTACGCCGTCACGGGCGCTTACAACTTCACCAACAGCGGGGCCGGCTTCTCGGCGGCCATCCTCGACGAGCGCGGGTTGTTCCTGGGGGAAGAGAATGATTGGACGTTCCAGGCGGAAGGCGCCGAAGCCGTTCCCGGGGCCTTTTACGCCACGAGGCTTTCCGTCCATCTTCCGTGGATTCAGCGTATCCTTTCCGGCTCCAGTTCCACGCTCCCTCTATTGCAGTCAGCCGTGATGCCAGGAGGCCCGTATGTCGACGATCCTGGAGCCGTGCTCAGCGCCGACGGCGGCGAATTTCAGTTGCCTCTCCCGCCGGTGATGCGGTTCTATCGCGTTCAAGGAGACGCGGTGTTCGTCATTACGGCCGTTGGGCGCGCGAACGACCGTTTGGCCATCCAATTCCAAGCAGCGGAGGCTCCCGGCGATCGCCCCTAGGAGCGCGTTTGGGCGTTCGCAAGCGTGCTTCGTGAACGGGACTCCGTTTGACCTGGGTGATCTTTTGCCGCACTCTGCCGGGCATGGCGAGCATGTTCGGCCATCTGTTTCGCATCTCCACTTGGGGCGAATCCCACGGGGGCGGCGTCGGCGTCGTGATAGACGGCTGCCCGCCACGGCTGGCCCTGTCCGAAGCCGATATCCAGCCGGACCTCGACCGGCGGCGGCCTGGGCAGTCCAAGATCGTGACGCCGCGCCAGGAATCGGACCGCGTTCAGATTCTGTCCGGCACATTCGAAGGCAAGACCCTGGGCACGCCCATTTGCCTCTGGGTCAAGAATGAAGATGCCCGGCCGGAGGCGTATGCGGAGATGGCCACCAAGTTTCGACCTTCACATGCCGACTACACCTACTTCGCCAAGTATGGCGTTCGCAATTGGCAAGGCGGCGGCCGGAGCAGCGCGCGAGACGATCGGCCGCGTGGCAGCTGGCGCGGTGGCCAGGAAACTTTTGCGCGAGCAGCACGGCGTGGAGGTCCTGGCGTATGTCAAACAAGTCCAGGAGATTGTCGCCGAGGTCGATCACGATAAAGTCACGGCTCAGAAAATTGAGGCCAATATCGTGCGGTGTCCCGATGCGAGTGCTGCGGAGCGGATGATTGATCTGATTGAGCAGACGCGGCGGGCCGGGGATAGCGTCGGCGGTATTGTCGAAGCCGTCGCTCGCGGGGTGCCGGCGGGCTGGGGTGAACCGGTCTTCGACCGGCTGGAAGCGGACCTGGCCAAAGGGATGTTGAGCTTGCCCGCCTCCAAAGGATTCGATATTGGGTCGGGCTTCGATGCCATTCACCTCACGGGGTTGCAGCATAACGACGCCTTTCGCAACGAAGGCGGCAAGGTTCGAACGACCACAAACCGCTCCGGCGGCGTGCAGGGAGGCATCTCCAATGGTGAGACCATCTACTTCCGGGTCGCTTTCAAGCCCGTGGCCACCGTCATGCACGAGCAAGAGACCGTCGACGTTGACCTGGAAAACACCACGCTCAAAGGACGCGGACGCCACGATCCGTGTGTGTTGCCGCGCGCTGTTCCGATGGTGGAAGCCATGACCGCTTTGGTCTTGATCGATCATGCGCTCCGGCACAAGGCCCAATGTGGTTAGCCCGCTTATGAACCTACGCCTGCATCGTTCCCTGTCCTCCGCCATCTGCACCAGCCTTGGCGCGATCTTCGCAGTCATGGCGGCTCTACCCTCGCAAGCCCTGGGGCAACCAGCTGAACTTCGCCAACTCACGCTGCAGCTGCAAACCCGTGATCCAGTCACCGGTGCACCGAGCAGCCGCGCCGAAGTCGTTGATCCGCGAAAGGTCGGCGTGGTCGTGGTCGACATGTGGAATTGGCACTGGTGCAAGACGTCGACGATGAGAGTGGCAGCGCTGGTTCCCCGAATGAACCGGGTTTTGAATGCCGCCCGGAAGGTCGGTATGCAAGTGTTCCTCTGTCCAACGGACGTAGCCGACAATTATGTTGGGACACCGATGGTTGAAAGCCTGGTGGCCACCCCGTTGCTTCCCGTCCCGCAGGCCCGGGTCATCGAATGCCCAGCCGCTCCAGACGGCGGGGGATGCACCTGCGGAGCGGAACGGTGTCAAAGCAACTACGGTTGGGACGGGATGCATCCGGATCTGCAAATTGGCGAAAGCGATCTGATGCCAAATGACCAGCAGATGCTCTACTCCCTGTGCCGGGCCAGAGGCATCACCCACTTGATTTTCATGGGCGTCCACACGCAAGTTTGCCTCCTGGGCAAATCCATCGGTCTTCGCGCCATGAGCCAGGCTGGATTGAATTGCGTTCTGGCCCGCGATTTGACCGATGCCCATGGCAAGTACGACCTGTCCACTCAAACGACGCCGGACTCTTTTACGGAAACGGTTGTGGCGCATTTTGAGAAGCACCTCGCTCCGACCGTCAACATGGTCGAAACGCTCGAGCAGAACGGGCTTTGGGAGTCGGGGGTGCGGATCGACCCTGTTCGGGTCGCGCCCTGGGGCACGCTGATGCGGCCGCATCTCTTCGAAAAGGAGATCACTGTCACTTTGAGTGCCCCTTGGCAAAAAGATGCGGTCATCTGTTATACCCTCGACGGGTCGGCCCCAACTCCTGATTCGCTCCGCTATCGCGCTCCGTTCCCGATCAGGGACACGACGCGGCTACGCGCGATGGCCTTTCGAGATGGGAAGCCAGCCACCCTGGGGAGCGAAGCATACTTTGCTCATCTGGACAGCAAACCGCCCCTGCCCGACATCTTTCTCTCCGAGCTGAAGCCATTGCGGGCAGTTGGGCCGGGCCACTCTCCATCCTTCAACGACCACCGCTTCTCACCCGGATCCAACCCGCCGCAGCTGGACCAAACCAACCGCAAGCAACCCCTACGCCTGCGCGGCCAACGCTATCAAAAGGGCTTGGGTATGCAGGCCCCCAGCCAGGTGGTTTACGAACTGATGCCCGGGTACGACCGTTTTGTTGCTTCGGCGGGCGTCGACGAATACATCGTCGATGTCAACAACGCCAGCAATCTTGGCATGCATCCGAGCGTGGTCTTCAAAGTCTTCATCGATGGTCGACAGGCCGCCGCCAGCCCGGTGATGCGGCTCTTGGAAGAGCCCTGGCGCTTCAACGTGCCCATCCCGCCAGGGAGCCGCCGATTGTCCTTGGTTGCGACCGACGCCGGCGACGGCAACCGTGAAGACCTGGCCAATTGGGTGAACGCTGGGTTCGTGACGAAGCCCGGAGCTGCGCCGCACTAAGCCTTGCACTTCCCGGAGGCCTCTCGTTAAATCCTCGTCGTGCGGACCGCTGTCATCGCCGTTGCCAACCAAAAGGGAGGCGTGGGTAAGACCACCACCTCGGTTAATCTGGCTGCTTGCCTGGCAGCCGTTGGCAAGCGAGTGCTGCTTTTGGATTTAGATCCCCAAGCCAATGCCACCAGCGGCCTCGGCCTCGAAAAAACCGAAGGAGCCAGCGCTTACCGCCCCCTCCTCGGCGAAGGCGCTCTCCTCGAGAAAGTCCAGTCGACCGCCTTCGAACGCCTCGACGCGGTCAGCAGCGAAACGGATCTGTGCGGCGCGGAAATCGAGTTATCCCGGCTCGACAACCATTTGCTTCGGCTAAGCCAAGCGCTCCAACCGGTCCGCGACGCCAAACGTCACGACCTCGTCGTGATCGATTGTCCCCCGTCTCTGGGTGTGCTGACCTTAAATGTCTTCGCCAGTGCTGATTGGCTGGTGGTGCCGCTGCAATGCGAATACTACGCGCTGGAAGGCGTCTCCATGATCACGCGCATTCTCAATCAGGTCCGGGAAACAGGGCTGAATGCTCGCCTCCAGTTGCTCGGCGTCGTCATGACGATGTTCGACGGCCGCACCAAGCTGTCCCAACAAGTGGTCGGAGAAGTCCGTCAATACTTCGGCGAAGTGGTCTTTGACACAGTTATTCCTCGGACAACGCGCCTGGCCGAGGCGCCAAGCTTTGGTAAGCCTATCATCTACTACGACAAATACAGCGCCGGCGCCGCCGCTTACGAGGTGCTCACCCAGGAAGTGCTGCAACGCCTGAAAATGGCTTGAGGCCAATCTCTGAATTCGAATGGCAGTTGCAGAATGACCTCGAGACCCTCGGGCTGGTCCGCAACGGCCTGGAAGCGCTTGAAAACCAATGGCGCCGGGCGCGCCTTTCTGTCGAAGCACGCCAGCGCGGCTATTTTACCCCGGACGAAGACGATTGGGTGCGCCGCATGCTCCTTTCGTATCGGAATTACCGCCTCGCTCTCCACGAACTCGTCAACCGCTACCGTCCGTATGCCGAAATCGAGCCGCTCTCCGATCGACTCCGGGCTTTCCTTCTCGGCCTGGCCGCGGGGCTGACGCTTTACTCCTACTCCCTCCGGCTGATCGAAGCTTACGAGCGGGCTCCCCTGGTTCGAGACAAGCTCAACGAGCCGGACGCCAAATTCGATCTGCCGGCCGGTTTCTTCGATCATATTCTGCGTAGCTACAGTTCGTTGCGGAACTACCGCGACTTGATATGGGGCATCTGGTTTTGGCAGGCCCATCGCCGCGCCATTCAACGTCTGCGCGCCATACCAGCCTGGAACCAGGTCCTCAATCTCATCCGCGCGGAACGGCCGGTGGTTCGCCGCCGGCTCACCAGTGTCCTCTTCTGCCGCCTGCGGCACGACTGGCGAGCATTCTGGCAAATGACCCTTCACCCGGTGCACAAAGCACGCTATGGCGTTCAGTCCTGGGTTGGAGATGCCTGCGCACATGTCCGCACGACCCGATCGCACCATCCTGCCCTGACAGCCTCAGTTCTCCATCAGCTGCGGCCTTTGCTCAATCCCGGCGACGTCCTGTTGATCCGAGCTGAAGAGAAGCTCTCCGCCCTGCTGCCCGGCTTCTGGGCGCACGCGGCCCTTTATATCGGCGACCGCGCCGACTTGGAACCATTTGGTTTAGCGCAGCACCGGCTGGCCATGCCGCACTGGAACGAGGTCGAGCGGCAAGCGGTCGCCTTCGGAGCCGTCATCGAAGCCATCAGTCCCCGGGTGCTCGTCAATTCCTTGGACCATTCCCTGCAAGCCGATCATGTGCTGGTCCTGCGTCCGAACCTGCCACGTGAGGAAATCGCCTCGGCCATCGGGGAAGCGTTTGGCCATGTCGGCAAGCCCTATGATTTCGAGTTCGATTTCAATGTCAGCACACGCGTTGTCTGCACCGAAGTCATCTATCGCTGCTACCACAAGCGCGGCGCGATCGAGTTCTCGCTTCTCAAAAGGCTTGGGCGGTTCACCTTGACTGCCGATGATATCGTCCACACCGTCCTGGATCAGATCGCCGCGACAGACGCGGCCAGCGCCGCCCCCTTCTCGGTGATTGCGCTCGTGTTGAAAGCAGACGGCCCTTCCAGCCAGTTCGTGCCGCTGGCCGATGCGGTCGCAACTCTGGGCAGGATCCGCACAGGGTGGCGCCCCAGCCAGCCCGGTTCCGACGGTCAGCCCAATGCTCGTTAACTCCGCCGGAGGCGACGGTCGTCCGCGTGACGGATAGGCTCGGACAGCGAAGGCTCCCTCACGGAACCAGGTTCTGCCCGGCGGCCAATCCAACCTTCCGGATAGTTGTTTGGCGCCGTCACTCGGAACCCGCCGTGTTCCTCTTGGATGAGAATCCACGGCCGAATTGTGGGGGAGGACTGTCCCTTTTTCTGACCCTTCATAGGCACCTGCAGTGGCTGGTTACATTTTGCCGCGCGACGACCGGCATAAAGACGTCTGACTTAGTTGCAAGCATCCGGTAGGCCAGAAAATCGAGCTCACCGATTTTTGCTATAAGCTAGCCGGTTCCTGACCATTATGTCGCGTTAAACCGCCCGGCCTTTCAACATTTGCCATCGTCCTCCCATGCCAGGTCCGCCCCCAGGCCGCCGCTCTGGTTGCCTTTCGCCTCCGCTCCGTTCACCATGCCCAAGATGTCGGCCAATTCCGGAGCAACGCCCGCTCAGCTTATTCTCGAGTTCACCCAGCACCTGGCGGAGAGCCTGGCATCGGGGACTTTCATTCGCTTAGTCCTCTCGGGCGCGCCAACACAACCTGGTTCCAATGCCCCTGAACGCATCTTTGGCCGCTGCATTGATCTGGGAGGGGAACCGCACCTCTCCCTGACTCTGAGTTTTCGAAAGCGGGACGAGGTCTGCAACCTGAAGCTGGCGAAGGCAGCCGCCTGGGTCGGCCAACGCATCGGCGCCGAATTTCGCGCCGCGCTCCTCGGCACGACGTTGGCTGATTGGCAATTGAGTCTGGCCCCCGGGAAGAGGCCGCGCCTGATTCGGCACCCGGCAAGCGCTTCGGCTCCGCCGGACCGTCGTCACGATCAACGGCGCCAGGGGGTGCTGGACGATTCTGCGCAAGACTGGCTGTATGCGCTAGGCGTGACAGATGGAAGGGGCAAGGTGCGATCTGGAATGATCGATAAGTACGCCCAGATCAACCGCTATCTGGAAGTGTTCACGCACTTGGCCAAAGAGATCGGATGGAACCAGCCGTCGCTGGGCATCTCTTCTGCGGGAGCGCAGCGTCCGATCACGGGGATCGACCTTGGGAGTGGGAAGGCCTACTTGACTTTCGGTTTGTGGCATCTTTGGCGTCGCGTGTGGCAAATGCCGGTTCAGATCCTCGGAGTGGAAGCGCGCGCCGACCTGGTCGCAACCACCTGTCACGTCGCCGAGACCATTCAAGCGCGCGAATTACAGTTTGTCTGCGGCACCATCGAGCAGGTTGACCTGCCACCCGCAGACGCGCTGATTGCGTTGCACGCCTGTGATACCGCCACCGACCATGCGCTCCGCCGTGGCGTCGAACTTGGCGCCAGCCTCATTCTGCTCGCCCCTTGTTGCCACAAGGAAGTTCGCTCTCACTTGACTCATCCAGCCCCTCTCGCTCCGGTCCTTCGTCACGGCCTGATGGAGGAACGCATGGCCGAGTGGGTGACCGATGGTCTGCGGGCCCTCTTTCTGGAGTGGGCTGGTTACCGCACGAAATTATTTGAGTTCGTCTCACCCGAGCACACGGGCAAAAACCTGATGATTGCGGCGATGCGGGACGGGCCCGCCTTTGTGAATCACGCGGCGGCTGAACGCATCGAGCGGCTCAAGGGGTTCTTCGGCATTCGCAACCACACACTCGATCCGCTGCTGGCCGGTCGTGTTATTTCGTCTTCGGGATGAACGGGCCAGGCCTCGATTGGGAGGCGCTCGAGCGCCTGCGCAGCCGGTTTCTGGAAGGAACAGCGGGCCAGGAGGATTACTGGCGCAGCGAGACTGATCTGGCCAGCTACGACGCCACCTTCGCTCAACGCATTGGATGGAAGTGGGACTACGTTCTGGCGGAGTTGGCCCGGCGGGGTTGGTCCCCGCCGCCCGGTGCCGTGCTCGATTGGGGGTGCGGCAGTGGGATTGCCCATCGGGCGTTTCTCGATCACTTCGAACCTGGAGCGGGCACTGCGTTACTCCTTTTGGATCGTTCGGAACTGGCGGTGGCTTATGCCCGACGGCGCGCTCAAGAGCGTTTTCCGCACGTGACCATTCGGCCACTGGCGGAAAACGAACCCATTGGCAGCCTGCTCCTGAGCCACGTCCTTTCGGAATTGAATGAGGCGCAGACCGAAGACCTGCTGAGCCGATTGCCGCAGGCGACGGCGGTGCTTTGGGTCGAGCCTGGCACGCACGCCATCTCGCGTCAGCTTAGCCGGCTGCGGGATCGCCTTTTGGGCCGTTTCCAGGTGATCGCACCTTGCACCCATCACGAAGTGTGCGGGATGCTCCGCCCGGGCAACGAATCGCATTGGTGCCATCACTTTGCTTCACCACCGCCTGCCGTCTTTAGCGACCGTTACTGGGCCCGCTTCGCGTCTTTGGCCGGAATCGATCTGCGCAGCCTGCCGCTGAGCTTCCTGGTGATGGATCAGCGTCCGATGCGGTCGCTTCCCACCGACGCTGTTCGAATCATCGGGTCTCCGCGCATCTACAAAGGCTACGCACTTCTCTTCGGTTGTGAGGCCGGCGGGGTCCGCGATAGACGCCTGTCGAAAAAGAACGCACCCGAAATGTTTCGCCGGCTGAAGAAGGGCCAATGCGATCCCGTGCAATTGTGGGTCTGCGAGGAGGACGAAATCAATCAGGTCGGACCTCTGCCTAGAGTCTAAGCCGAGCGGCTTGGGCCGATCGGCTGCCCTCGGCTTCTTTCGACACAAAGCCGTCCGGGTTGAATCAGCCGATTTGCGCCGCGTAATCCTCACGTTGCGGCTGGCTCAGGGCATCAGTTTGATAAAACTGATCGTAAAACTCCGCGTCCAAGTGGCACGCCTGGAAGCCGACGACCGTGCGGAAAGGCGCCAGATAAGCGGGAAACCGGCCGTAACGCTTCCAGACATACTCGCAATAAGCCACGGTAGCTTCAACCGCCGCCGGACTGACCTCGGGCACCTCGCCGCAGACGAGCGATCTGGTCCAGGCGGTCGCCGGCGCGCCTTTTTGAAAACAAGCCGTCTTGGCGCGCACGACCGCCTTCACCGCCTCGCGCATCGAAGGAAAATAAGGCGGGCAATACGCTTTCAGGAGCACTTGCCCCTGGGCTTCCAAACCCAAAGGAAATGGCACGGTTTGGTCTCGTCCCAGCAGCCCCATGAGGAGCGAGACCGCTCGTCCGGCGCCCAGATACTGGCTCGCTGGCATTTGACCCATTGTAAACCCGAGCGCCTGGAACCAGCCGAACTCGTGATTGGCGAAGTTGGGGAAGCCACCCAGGCCGAGGGCGTGGGAGACCAAGGCCATGTTTTGATGCATCATGCCTTGTTCCACCGTCACGAATTCGGTGACGAGCCGTTCCAGCAACTCGATCGTCGCCACCTTCCCGGCGCGGGGATCGTCATCCAGGTGCCCTCCGCGGCGGCGGGCGAATCGTCCGACTCCCGCGGAGCAGAATCGAGCCCGTTCATCGAGGATAAACAGGCCGGTCGTTTCGTTGAATACCTCCAACAGCCCGTTGATGTAGAGGAACGTCAGATCATTGACTGGCAGGAAATAACTTGTTCCCGGCGCGTAAAGAGACCAGCGATTACAGTTGATGTTGAATACCGGATCGAGCGGAGCGGCCGCCCGGCCGGTCTTCACCTGGACCCGGCTGCGACGATAGAACTCCGTCCATTGTCCCGCGCGTCCCAGTCTTACCAGCTCCGCCAGTTCCGCAGCGTTAAAATCACGCGGCCGCTTGATGACCCACGCGCCGGTGTCATTGATGACAAACAAGGCCACCGCCTGGATCCCATCGCCGCTCCCGACTGCCCGGCCCACCAGGCCGTTCATGATGTTGCCGCCTTCGCCTTTGGCGTAACACAGATCCGCCAGCGCGTAACCAGTTATCCCGGCAGCCGAAAAGGCCACCGCCGCTTCCTCATCTTCGGTTAAGGGACAGGGACGGTGCCGGCTTTGGTAGGCCAAGGGACCAGCGGGCATTTTCATGCCGAGACCAAACCGGCGCGAACGCCGCTCGATCAGTGTCTGGAGGAGATTGGAACCGGCAAGACGTTCCTGAACCGTCCGCGGGACACGAGTTGAGTTCATGGGTGAATGCGGGAAACCAGGACGCCCGGAGGATCACCCGTTTGGACTTCTCCGTCAAGGCAACGCACACTGCCTGTGGGCAAGGTTGGGCCAGGGGCCGGCCGACTGGGAAGGGCGCATTCCAGTGGGAACGGCAGCACGCGCCGCGCGCTGCCTCATCCAAGCCGTCGCCGGGATGACCTTAAGGCGCGATGCGGAAAAACCGGGCCGGTCCAGCCGCCGGACAGGTGAAGAACGAACCGGCTTCCCCTTCCCCGCGCGTTGCCGTTTGAGGTGTCCAGGTTTTGAGGTCGGTGGAGGTCTGCAGGCTGCCGCTGGAAGTGAAGCCTTGCGTTTGAACGCGAACGGACTGTGAGCTGACTGCGATCGAGCTGATGATCGGGATTTCAATCTGGTTGGCAACGATCACTCCCTTGAAGCGCGCGATGCTGTCGCCTTCGACGAGCGTGGTGAAGCGGAACCGGACGTCGAATTCGACGGTGAGTCGTTGCACGCCATCGACCATCCGCAAAGAAGCGCCGTGAACGATCTCATTGGTGGCCGAACCGGTCAGCGGAATGCTCTTCTCGCCCACGACAAGCGAAGTGCAGTCGAACGAGGCCGCCGCCGTCTGCGGGAAATGGAAGGTCAGGCCGGAACCGTCAAATTCACCGATGCCAAACGGCTGGATGGTGCTGGTCACGTCAAAAACCAGCTGGCGGATGGCGCAATCCAGCGGTCCAACGATCGTGTTGACCCGTGCCGCACAATCGGCCGGGGCAAACAGCGCGGCCCCTTTTGGGCCGGGCCACCAGCTGCCATTGGAGCTGGCGGTGATCGAGCTGCCTCCCATAAATTGGATTCCAAGGTCGCTTTCGTGACACATCAGCTTGCCCGAGAGGCTCGTCACCAGGCTGCCTTCAGCCTGTTGCTCGAAAGGGGCTCCCAGAATATCGCCGGCCAGCGTCAGCGAACTTCTGGATTCATCAATCACGAATTGGACAGTCGCAGCTTCGACCGACCGTAGCAACGACATCGCTGTCCACACAGCTATGCTTAACCCAACCCATCCCAACCTGTTTTGTCGCATCATACCAGATCCATATTCAAGGGGCTTAATGGCAGCGGCCAGGCACACAACAGCGCAGCCCCGATTCTCCGCAGCAGCAGGCAGACGCTAGGGGAGCAGCCGTTATGCCCTCTCAACCCTGAGATCAGATCCAGGCCAGGGGGCCCGCACGCTCACCTGCTCACCGCCACTCTCTCCGGACGAACCGCCGACGCCGCCGGCCCATGCTGATGCGACTCCAGGAAGGGGCTCCGGCGGCCATCCGCCCGGCCGGGCCGGCCGCACATTCGGCTTGTCAGATCTACCCGAGCCGCTGCACGCTCAGCCATGGTTCCCGCCCGCCCTCTGCTTATCTTCGGCCTCGTTGGCATGCTGGCCTGTGGTTGGGTCGGTTTTTTGGCTCAGGCCCAAGCCGCCGAGGCGCCTGAGCCCCTGTCACCTCTTTATCGATTCAAGCAGGCGCACGATCCGGACGGCATCGGAAAGTTTTACTTCGATCGTGAAATCGCCCAAGTAATGGGACACGAAGGGATCGACTGGCTGGAACGGCCGGAGCGGGAACGGGAAGAGCGGCCCGACTTGCTCTTACAACTGCTCCAATTGAAGCCGGGCGAGATGGTGGCGGACATCGGCGCCGGCAGCGGTTATTTGAGCTGGCGAATAGCGCGTCTGGTCGGACCGGGCGGGCGGGTTTATGCGGTGGACGTGCAGCAGGAGATGCTGGACGCTTTGGTCGGGAAGATGGCCGAGCGGCGAGTGACCAACGTGGTGCCCGTTCTCGGGTCGGTGACCAACACCGCTTTGCCGCCGAACAGGATTGATCTGGCGATCATGGTCGATGTTTACCACGAGTTCTCGCATCCGTTCGAGATGATGGAGTCCATTCACCGCGCCCTCAAGCCCAACGGCCGCGTCGTCTTCGTCGAGTATCGCGGCGAAGATCCAACCGTCCCGATCAAGCGCCTCCACAAGATGACTCAGGACCAAGTCCGCAAGGAAATGGCTCCCCACCACCTTGCCTGGCAAAACACGCTCACCAATCTGCCCCGGCAACACGTCCTCATCTTCCGCAAATAATCACGCCTGAAACAAAAAACCAGCCACCCGCGCGGGAGGCTGGTTTGACGTGTGGCGCTCGCGCCGCGAAGCCGCTCAGCGCTCAGAACTTGCCGCCGTAGACCGCGTTCTTGCCCAACAACTGCTCGATCCGCAGCAGTTGATTGTACTTGGCGACGCGATCCGTCCGGCTGAGCGAACCCGTTTTGATTTGGCCGGCGTTCGTGGCGACGGCGATATCCGCGATGGTCGCATCTTCGGTCTCACCGGAGCGGTGGCTAATAACAGCGGTGTAACCGTTTTCCTGGGCCAGTTCCACCGCATCGAGCGTTTCGGTCAGGGAACCGATTTGGTTGACCTTGACCAGAATGGAATTGGCCACCCCCTGGTCGATGCCTTTCCGCAGGAACTTGACATTCGTGACGAACAGGTCATCGCCGACCAATTGCACGTTAGACCCAAGTCTGTCGGTCAGAAGCTTCCAATTCTTCCAATCGTTTTCCGCGCAACCGTCTTCGATGCTCACGATCGGATAGTTGGTCGTGAGCTTGGCGTAGAACTCGACCAACTCCTCGCCACTGAGCTTCTGCCCGGTGCTCTTCTTGAAGATGTACTGGCCGCTTTTGCCATCGAAAAATTCAGAGGAAGCGACGTCCAGGGCGAGGTAAATCTGCTTTCCGGCTTTGTAGCCGGCGTCCTTGGTCGCCTGCAGAATAGCTTCAATGGCCGCTTCCGCGCTTTCCAGGTTCGGGGCAAAGCCACCTTCGTCGCCGACCGCGGTGGAGAGCCCCTTCTTCTTCAAGACCGACTTGAGCGAGTGGAAAATCTCCGTAATGGCGCGCAGGGCTTCGGAGAACGAATTAAAGCCCTTGGGCACGATCATGAACTCCTGGAAATCGATCGGGGCGTCCGAATGCGCACCGCCGTTGATCACATTGGCCATGGGGACGGGCAGAACTTTGGCGTTGGGCCCACCGAGGTATTGAAAGAGCGGCACGCCCATGGCTTCAACCGCCGCTTTGGCCGTGGCCAGCGACACGGCCAGAATCGCGTTCGCGCCCAGCTTGCTTTTCGTCTCCGTGCCGTCCAGGTCGAGCATGATTCGGTCGACCGTCAATTGATCGAGCGCATCGACACCTTCGAGGGCTGGCAGGATCTTCTGGGTAACATTCTTAACCGCCTGGCTCACCCCTTTGCCCAGATACCGTTTCTTGTCTCCGTCACGCAGTTCGAGAGCTTCGTGTTCGCCCGTGCTGGCTCCGGAAGGGACCGCGGCTCGGCCAAGAGCGCCGCCCGCGAGAACGACGTCGACTTCCACGGTAGGATTGCCACGCGAATCCAGGATTTCGCGGGCTTTGATATCAGAAATTAGGCTCATATTATAATAGTCTCTCTACTCGACTGAGTCGCGCATCATAAGTGGGCCAAAGCCGCCGTCAAGGCGATAGGACGCAGACGGCGAGCCGCGAACGAGACGCGAAGCGGCTTATATCGCCCGTTCGGCAACGAACTCAATGCCGTTTCAGCGGTGGTCGTTGAAAGCGGGGTTACGGGCGGAGACGCCGGGACCAGGCATAATTCCGATACGGCTCTTCCTGGAAGATTTCCAAGTATCGTGGCGGGAGCTGGGCAATGACGGCTTCGGCTTCGGCTTCATCCTCCGGGGTTATGACGGTTGACCCCTTCAAGCTCGTGCTTTTGTGGCCGCGGAGCTGGATCGTCGGATGGATCAAGGACAGCCCGAGGATCTGAAACATCGCAGCCACTTTGCCGGGGTCATTCAAATCGCCCGGCGTGTGCAGCGTGACGCAACGCTTTTCCAGCCGGTGCTGGCGTAAGAACTGGATCGCACGGTTCTCGATTTCAATCCATTCGATCAGGCACCACTGAAACAAGCTGAGGTCCGCCAGGTTGACACTTCGGAAGATCTCCTCTTTGCCGGTGAGCGCCCAGACAAAATACCGCCCTCCATCATCCGCGCGGTAGAAATGAAAGGGCGCGTGCACTCGTTGCCGCCACTGTTGCCGCCAGGCTTCGCTTTTGGCGACCTTCAAGGGATCGCGAATCAGGTGGACCAGCTGCAGTTGAGGAAAGAAGTCCATCGCCGCCACATAAGCGGATTTGAGAAAGGCATGGCTGGTTTCCACGTAAACGTCGCCCTGGAGATGGCTAATATACTGTCGTTTTTTGGCCAACTGAGCTTTGACCCGATCGAGCCGTCCGACATGGGCGTCGTAAATCGCCCGGCCAAACAGGGTCGGATTACCCCAATCGAAGAAAGGCTCGTGGCGGCAAACGCAATTGCGCACGTTATGCTGAAACAGGGCCTTTAAATAGTGGGTTCCGGATCGGGCGCTGGTCAGCGTGAAGATAACGGAGTTCATCGCTGGCGCGCCGGGTCAAAGCTGCTTGCAGACACAAACCACCTCGACCGGCTCAGCGATCTCGCGCCGAAAGAGGGTAGTGCGGCAACGCGCAAAATCACGAAAGCCGTACCGGACGTAGGCGAGCTCGGGCTGGCGGCTGGCCCTCGAAAAGAAAGTGCCATAGCAACGCTTCGCCCCCACTTCCAGCAAGCGTTCTTCAAAGGCTTCCCAGAGATGGCGGCCAATCCCACGGCCGCGTTGGTGCCGGGCCAGGTTCAAATGGAGATGGGCGGCGTCGGGCGGGTGCTTGGGCTGCTCGAAAATCGCGGCTGTCATCAGCCACCGGATGAACCGGCGGCTGGGCGGGTGCCGCGCATAACGACCCGTGAACAAGCGCCAAACCATCCGAAACGCCGTTTGAAATCCGCACCGCATCAAGAGCCGATCGGCATCCGCCCGCACCGAACCGAGGAGATAACCGGCCACGCGTCCATTCGCCTCCGCGATCCAAGCCCATTCCGGTTCATACTCGAGATAGGGCCGAGTGAACAAATCGGCAAACAACTCCCGGTCTCGAAAGAGCGGCTCGATGGGCTTCCCTAAGAAGCCGGTATCGCAACAAAGAGCCCGGACTGCAGCGCGGTCGGAAGCTACGTAGCGGCGCACCATTGCCGGCCTGTCGGGGAGTCGTTCCGGGGCAAGGTCGAGGTGGGCCGACTCTCGATGATTCAGGAGTGGATCCTCAGACAAAGCGAAGCGATTCATCTCTGTTCCCTTTCCGTATTCCCTTTCCGACCATCGACCGAATCGAGTTCTCGAATCCTCCTCGGAGGCGCGGCGGGTGCCGTCCGGACCTGGCTGAGTGTTGCTGATCGGCGGTGGGGTGGGAATCAGGGTGAGCCCCTATTTTTCAGCGCCGGCTCGCCTCGGATGGAGGGTTGCGCTGCCCGCCGCGCAGCAGGCAATCTCCGCTCTGCAGATCAGGCCTCGGCCCGATGGCGCGCGGATGAACCGCGTGTAGGATGCCGCCCATCTTATGGCTGACATCACTCGACGCGGCTCTGCCGAATGGAAAGGCGACCTCAAAACAGGCAAAGGAACCACCTCGACCGGCAGCGGGAGCCTCAAGGAGCTCCCCTACTCTGTCCCTTCCCGATTTGAATCGGGCGGCGGCACAAATCCAGAAGAACTGATCGCGGCGGCTCATGCCTCTTGTTTTTCCATGATGCTCGCGAAGGTTCTGGGCGATCAAGGCATCGGTGTCCGCCGGATCGCCACGCAGGCCGCCCTCACCCTTCGGCTTGATGCCTCCGGCGCCAAGCTCACCCAGGTACATCTCGCCACCGAAGTGGCTGGCGAACGTTTGGATGAAGCCGGCCTGAAACGCGCCGCAGAAGAAGCGAAGGAAAAATGTCCGGTCTCTGTGCTGTTGAAGCCGGGGCTGGAACGCCTCACCTTGGACGTCAAGTTGGTCTCGGCCTAGCTGAAAACGACCCGACGCGCGCCATTCTACTCCGGCGTGCACTTCTGCAACCCTTGCTCCGCCGGCCCGGACAAAACCTCGCCGGTGGGTTTGAAGCGGGACCCGTGGCAGGGGCAATCCCACGTTTTGTCGGCTGCGTTCCATTTGACAATGCAGCCCAAGTGCGTGCAGATGGGCGAGAGAAGGACCAGTTTGCCGCCTTCGTCGCGATAAGCGGCCATTTTCTTGCCGTCCTTCTTCACAATGGCGCCGTCCCCCATTTTCAAGGCATCGGTCGAATCGGTCTCCGCCCGCGCCAGGCGATCTCTCAACCAGTAGTATGGATAGTCGACGTTCTCCGTCAGATATCGCCACGTGCCGCCGAGAATCTTACGCCGATCAACCGCAAAAAGTTCGAACCAGGGATTTTGTTTGGCGAAGAACCGGTCGCGCGCCATCATCGCAGCCAGCGTGCCCAGGGTGAAACCGTTGCCGCAAAAGCCGGTCGCGACAAACTGCTTCCCGGCACTCTCGCCAATGAACGGCAAGCCGTCGTTCGTTTCGACCACCTGCCCAAGCCACCGGTCCTTGACCTCGGCGGTGGGCAAGACCTGCTTGAGCCTTTCTTCAAGGCGGCGGAATACCACCTGGGCGTCCTGCTCCTGACCGGTTTTGCAGTCTTCCCCGCCGAAGATGGCATAATCATCATCCCGGCGCGGATCGATCCGGAGATAATAGTAAGGCGAGGTGGTATCCCAGAACAGTGCTTCAGGCACGGTGTGCTTGGGCAGGCGCGCTCCCAGCACATAGCTGGTGTACAGAGCAAGCTTCGTTTGAAAGAGCGTGGCGCTGACCAGGCTGGTCTTGCCCATGATCGGACAGTGGGTCGCGATCATCACGTAGCGGCAGCGGATTTTGAACCGCCCAGCCCGCACAACCAAAGGATCATCTTCGACCGCGGACACATCGGTATTTTCAAAGACCAGCCCGCCGCCGTCCGAAAACTTGGCCAGCAGCCCCCGCAGGTATTTGCGAGGATGAAACTTGGCCTGAGAGGAAAAGAGCACCCCAGGGCGATGGGCGTAAGGCGCTTCCTCCACATACGAAGCTGGAAATCCGAGGTCACCCGCCAGCTCGGCATCCTTCCGCAGCGAATCGGCATCTTTGGCGGACGACTCGCGCAAGCTGCCGTGGAGATAACCAGGGGTCCAACGGAAGTCGCAGTCAATCTGGCCCGCCTTGACGAGGTCGTAGATTTGATCGATTGCGACCGCGCCGGCATCCCAGAAAGCTCTGGCCCCGTCGCGGCCGAACCTGCGCACCAGTTCGCTCAGCCGAGTATCGGTCACATAGGTAAGATGGGCGGTGGTGTGGCCCGTATCCGCCACCGCACACCGCTCCCGTTCGACCAGAGCGACCTTGGCGCCACCTTGTTGGAAGAGGACAGCAGCGGTGATGCCGGTGAGTCCGCCGCCCACGACGACGACGTCGGCGTCAAGGTCGCGGTCTAGCGAGGGAAAGATGGGCAGATCGCAATCGAACCAATAAGGCGTTGTATCCATAAGTCCTCCTATCCTGTTTTCTAGCCTAAATTCGGCGAAGGCGCCAGCCGGGGGAACCCCGATTCTATTCTCCCAGCCTCCGTCGCCCGAGCGCCACGACCAGACCCGCCCTCACCACCACCGGGCGCCTCCTCTAGAAATGAAGCGGGGAAGCCGCCGATAGCGCTTTGGCCACTCTGCGTTAGCCTGCACGTATGGCAACCATGACGCAAAAGAACCATTCGGCCACCCCTGACGCCCACGGCGGCACCCCCTGCGAAGTCTGCGGCAACGAATACGACAAGCCGCTGGAAATCGTCCGCAATGGCATTTCGCATTACTTTGACAGCTTCGAGTGCGCCATCACAGCCCTCGCACCCGTTTGCAGCCACTGCAAATGCCGCATCATCGGCCATGGACTCGAATCCGGCGGCCAATTCTTTTGCTGCGCGCACTGCGCTTCCAAAGCGGGGGTCGTTAGTTTGAAGGACCGCACTTAGCCCAAAAATCCAAAAGCCGTGGCAGGAGCGGAGGAGACAAGGGAACGCGCTCAGAAAGCATTCCAACGACGCCACATTCTTAACGCGGGTCTATCCGGATGCGCGGGAGATCCGTGATCACCGACTTGCTGCCGGGATCGGCACGGGTGCCAGGCCCCAAATGTCCTGGCAGTATTCTCGGATCGCGCGGTCGGACGAGAAGTAGCCGATGCGAGCGACGTTCAGAATGGAAGCGCGCGTCCAGCGATCGACGTCTTGGAATGCCCGGGCGGCTTCGGTTTGAGTATCCACGTAGGCGCGATAGTCGGCGAGCACCATATACTCATCCTGGTGGAGCAATGAGTCCACCACCGGTTGGAAAAGAGCCGGCTGGTTCGGACAAAACAAGCCGTCTCGGATTTGGTTGAGAGCCTCCTGCAGTTCCGGATCTGCTTGGTAGAAGTCGCCCGGCCGATAGCCGGCCGTTTTCCGTTCCTGCACCTGTTCGGCCGTCAGACCAAACAAAAAGAAGTTTTCGGCGCCAACCGCATCGCGGATTTCAATATTGGCGCCGTCGAGGGTTCCGATGGTGAGCGCGCCGTTCATGGCGAATTTCATATTGCCGGTGCCGGACGCTTCCTTGCCCGCGGTGGAAATTTGCTCCGAAAGGTCGGCGGCCGGATAAATCTTGTGGGCGAATTTGACATTGAAGTCGGGCAGAAAGACTACTTTGAGGCGGCCGTGCAAGGCCTGATCGTGGTTGATGTAATCGGCCACGGAGTTAATCAACTTGATCATCAGTTTGGCCATGGAATAGCCCGGGGCGGCCTTTCCGCCGAAGATGACCGTGCGGGGCGGCATTGGAACGGACGGGTCTCGCCGCAACCGATTGGCGAGGGTGATGACATGAAGAACGTTGAGATGCTGCCGCTTGTATTCGTGCAAACGCTTCACCTGAATGTCGAACAGAGAGGCCGGGTTGACGACCACATCAGTTTGATCTTCGATCAGCTTCGCCAGGGCCAGCTTGTTCCCGAATTTCACGTCGCGCCAATCGTGCTCGAACCGATTATCGCCCACCCACGCTTCCAGCCCGCGCAATTGTTCCAAATCGCGCGGCCATTCATTCCCGACGGCACGGCTGATGAGCGCGGCCAACTGCGGATTACTGACGAGGAGAAAACGGCGGGGCGTCACGCCGTTAGTTTTGTTGTTGAACTTGCCCGGCCAATATTCATGAAAGTCACGCAGCACTCCTGTCTGGAGCAGGTGGCTATGGAGTTTCGCCACGCCGTTGACGCTGTGGCTGCCCACACAGGCCAGGTTGGCCATGCGGACGGACTTGCCCCCATTCTCATCGATCACGGACATGCGCGCGACCCGCGCCTCATCCCCGGGATAGGCTAGCCGGACTTCGTCCAGGAACCGTCGATTGATCTCGTAAATGATCTCAAGATGTCGCGGCAGGAGACCGGCAAAGAGCGGCAAGGACCAACGCTCCAACGCTTCCGGGAGGAGGGTATGATTGGTGTAGGCGAAGGTCCGTTGAGTGATTCGCCAGGCGCTCTCCCAACCGAGGTCATGCTTATCCACCAGCAAGCGCATGAGTTCTGGAATCGCGATGGCTGGATGGGTGTCGTTGAGCTGCACGGCGAACTTCAAATCCAGCTCTTCCAAATGATTCGACCGTTGCCGGTAGATGCGGATCATGTCTTGCATCGCGCACGAGGCGAAGAAGTACTGCTGCTGCAACCGGAGCTGTTTGCCCTGAAATGATTCGTCGTTCGGGTACAGGACTTTGGTAATGTTCTCCGAAATGACCTTTTCCATGACCGCGCCGTAATAGTCCCCGGTATTGAACGCTTGCAGATCGAACGATTCGGCCGCTTCGGCTTTCCAGAGCCTGAGCAGATTGACCGTGTTGACTTTGTAGCCCAGCACCGGTGTATCGTAAGCCATGCCACGCACAATCCGGCCTGGCACCCACCGCGCCCGCCGCTCCCCGCCTTGTTCATACGTTTCCGTATGGCCGCCAAACGGAACATCAAAGAGAATCTCGGGGCGCGGGATTTCCCAGGGGTTACCCAGGCGCAGCCATTTGTCCGTCAGCTCCACCTGCCATCCATCCCGAATCGCCTGGTCAAAAATGCCGAACTCGTAGCGAATCCCGTAGCCCAAGGCTGGAATCTCCAGTGTCGCCAGCGAGTCCAAATAACAGGCCGCCAGTCGGCCCAACCCGCCATTGCCCAAACCCGGCTCCTCTTCCTGCTCGATCAACTCCTCCAGATTGAGGTTGAGCTGCTGCATTGCCTCCTTCACTTGGTCGTAGATCCCGAGGCCAACCAGATTATTGGCCAGCTGCGGCCCCATCAAAAACTCAGCCGACAAATAAATCGCTGTTCGGCTCCGTTCGTCATAGTACCGCTCCGCCGTTTGAATCCAGCGCTCGAGCAACCGGTCCCGCACCGTGTAGGCCAGCGCCATGTAGCAGTCGTTCTTCGTCGCCACGGCCGGGAATCTTCCCTGCAAGAAAGCCAAATTCTGGCAATACGAGCGTGCCAGCGCCGCTGGCGTCAACCCGGTTCGAGAACTATCGGCTGCGCCGTTGCTTGCCTCGGTCGTGGGAGCAAAGTCCGCGTTCATGGCGAAGAGTCGGTGAAAGAGCTGCGATGACGAGATCAGGTGACGACTCCTGCAGTCTTAGCATGCGGCCGACAGAAGAACAGCAGAAAGAAAGAGGCCCGTGAGCGCGCAAAAATGCCGCCCGCCGGTTTCTAAATACTCCGAGCGACGGTTGGCGGTTCCCGGCGGCGCAGGGCAGGATTGCCGTGTTCACAATTGCCATCACAGCCTCAAATTGTTCTTGGTCACATTCTTGTGGCCGAGTGAAACCCGACAAACCGCCGTTCCAGTTCTTCCGAAAGAAGCGGCGCAGCGAAATTCAGTTGCCCGCGACCAACCAGCCACGGAAACTGCCAAGGTGAGTCCGAAGCCCGTCATCTCCGTCTCCGTTCGCCAGCTGGTGGAGTTTGTCCTCCGGAGGGGCGATCTCGGGGGCGGCGGATGGTTCAGCGGCCGCGACCGGGCATTGGCCGGAACCCGGGGACACCAGCGCGTGCAACGTTCTCGCCCGGACGGCTATGAAAAGGAAGTCCCTCTTTCGTATGATGTGGACGGCGAGCGCTTCACTCTCCGCGTTCAAGGCCGACTGGATGGGGTTCTCGTCCAGAGCGGGTCAGCTTTGCTGGAGGAAATCAAGACCGTCCAGGGCCGTTGGGATCAGACTTCTGACGGACTCCATTGGGCTCAACTGAAGTGCTACGCCTTCATCTACGCGCATGATCATCAGCTCAAAGAAGTCAGCTTGCGGCTGTGTTACCTTCACTTGGATACCGGCAAACTGACGGAGTTCATTGAGGTTTTCTCCGAAGAGGTCCTCCGAACCTTCTTCCAATCAACTGCCACCGCATTCCGGGAGTGGATCAGCGCGCGCGAGGACTGGCGCCAAAACCGGGATGAATCGATTGCGGCCCTTGCCTTTCCCTTCGAACAATACCGTCCAGGCCAGCGAGAGATTGCAGTGGCTGCTTACAAAGCGATCGCGCGCGAAGAGAGTCTCTTCGTGGAAGCGCCGACCGGCATTGGCAAGACCGCTGCGGTCCTCTACCCCGCCGTCAAGGCCCTGAGCGAGGGGCTCGCCGAGCAGATCTTCTATCTGACGGCCCGGGGCACGGCGCGAGCTGCCGCGGAACAGGCGCTGACCGAATTGCGCCGCGGTGGCCTGCGCATCCGAAGCTTGCTCCTGACCGCCAAGGAGAAAGTCTGCCAGCGCGAGGGGCAACCGTGCGATCCGCAGATATGTCCTTTGACGCGCGGCTATTACGACCGTCACACAGCGGCCATGCGTCAATGCCTGGCGGCGGCCGAAATAGACCGGGGAGTGATCGGCGCCGCGGCGCAAGCGCATCGGGTGTACATCGCTTCGAGCTCAGTTTGGACGTCGTCTGGGTCGATGTGATTCTCTGCGATTACAACTACGTGTTTGATCCACGAGTCTATCGCCAAAGCGGCACTTCGCCGATGATCACGGCCGATACATCTTCCTGGTCGACGAAGCACGCGCCTGGTCGACCGCGCCCGCAGGGATGTTTTCGGCCAACCTCAGCACCTTGGAAATCCGGGAAGTGAGGCGAGCGATGCAAGGCGAAATTCCCCCGCGGCGCCAGGCTTTCGGCCATTGCTCACTGGCGTTCGGCTCGCCGAACAACTCCATCGGCCAGCGAAGACGACGACAGACGGGAAGGCGAACTGCCCTTGGAAGCGCCGTCGACCGGTGCGCTGCCCCCCGCCCCTGCCTTGGAATTGGAAACGGGCTCCGTCTCGCCGCTGGTTGGCCGTGATGGCGTTCGGGCCTGGCGTGAGCTGCCCGCGGATCTGTTGCCCCTGGTGGATGCGGCGCTGGAGGAGTCGGAACTCTGGTTGCTCCGCAACGACGAGGCTGATTTCCGGTCCGGGTTGCTGGATGTGTTCTTTCAGTTGGTGTCCTTTCGCCGGACGGCCGAGCGATATGATGGCCGATACCGCACCTTGCTTTTCCCGGGCCGGCATCCGGATTTGAAACTCTTTTGTGTCGATCCAGCCCTCGAGCTGCGGGAAGCTTCCCAACGGGCCAAATCAGCCGTCTTCTTTTCGGCGACATTGAGCCCGCTCGACTATTATCGTGAGTTGCTCGGTGGCGAGGCTAAAGCACGGACCCTGCAGTTGCCATCGCCCTTCCCGCCGGAACGATTGCTGGTGCTGGTGCAGGATCGGGTCAGGACCCAATATCATTCGCGCGAGGCCACGCTTTGGCAGGTGGCCCAGGCTATCGGCACCCTCGTGGAGCAGCGTCGCGGCAATTATCTGGTTTACCTTCCCTCCTACCAGTACCTCGAATCGCTCCAGCATCAATTTCGGCATGACTACCCCATGATTTCGGTGCGAGCGCAGCGCCCGGGCATGTCCGAAAGTGACCGGGCGGACTTCCTAAGTGCTTTCGCGTCGGATCTGAAGGACACTCAGGTGGGTTTTGCCGTCTTAGGCGGCATTTTCGGCGAGGGCGTCGACCTGGTGGGCGATCGCCTGATCGGCGCGGCGATCGTGGGTGTCGGCTTGCCGCAACTCTGCGCCGAACGCGACCTGATCCGCGACTACTTTCAGGAGAAGATGGGCAGCGGATTCGATTATGCCTATACGTTTCCCGGCATGAATCGTGTGCTGCAGGCCACCGGGCGAGTGATTCGTTCCGAGAGCGACCGTGGGGTTGTTTTGCTCATCGATACGCGCTACGGAGAGCGACGCTACGCCGGACTGTTGCCAAGCCACTGGCGGCCGTCGCGGGCTCGCCACGCCTCGCAACTGTCGGAGAGCGTCGAACGGTTCTGGAGAAGCCCTGCCTAAGAGCGAACGCGGGCCGGAGGCATTAGCGGCAGCAGCGTCACTCGTCCGGCGCGCCCGTCAGCCGCCATTCGCCGGCCACATTCTTAAATACGGCGAGTTGTTCATCCTTCATCTTGGTTTCGCCGTCGTCCTGCTCGGTCGACCCGATCACAAAGGCCACCTTGCCGTCGTCCAACTGGCGTTTGCGATCCAGGCGAAGGGCCTTGGTGCCGCTGATTTCTTGGACGAGAGACGCGCTCAGCTCCGCTTCGGTTTTGTCCTGGAACTGCTGTTCGACGAATTCGAAACCGTCCGGAGTGAGGCTGGCGAGGTAACTTTGGACATCCCCATTCTTCATGGCCCAGGCGACCGTTTGCAGCGCCGCCTCGGGGGAGGCATAGCCCGAAAAAGCCCACACGTCGCGGCCGATCACCTCGGTCTGCTCGTCTTTCGTCTCGGCTGGCCCGGACGGGGCCGGCGCCTGGGCAAGTTGGGCGCTGCTTACTTCGTTGGTCTTGCGCCGCAGGTCGTGGAGTTCGCTGCGCAAGCGCAAAAGTTCGCGCAACTGGTCGTTGCCACGGATCTGGAGGCCACGCCCCCGCGCCACCAGGTTGGACAGGCGAACGTTCTCAGCAGCGAGCGGACTCACCTGGGCCAGACGTTGCCGCAAGCGGCGATTCTCGGCCATCAAACGGACCTGGTTTCGGTACGGCACGACCAGGCCAATGCCGACGCCAACCGCCAACATCAACCATACAGCTGGCCATCTCGCTTTATTCATAACCGACCGGCCGGAACCGCTACGGCTCGGAAACCGACGGGCTTCCGCCAAAGGCAAGTGTAGTATCGGCGGCGTGAACAAAGCAAGGCCAGCGCTCGGGTCGGCGTCGCCCAGACGACGCCGACCGAGGTGGGCCACGCTCTTAATTCCGGCGCGGCCATCTAATATCGAGGGCCGTTCCCATCGTGATCATCGTCCTGGTCGTCGCTTTCGTCGTCCACGGCAGATCACGCCGAAGAGCCCGTGCGTTTCACTATTCGGGCCGGCGGTGAAGTAGAGGTCTGTGGGGACTCCAGCAAGACCGGCACCGCCAGTAGAGCCACAGCCCGTCAATGGTTACCGGACATTCTGCCGAACCGCGGAGCAGACCACGGAATGCCCCATTGAGGCCGAAGGCCATGATCGTGCCGCTCCCGAAGTTGCCCACCAGCAAGTGCCCAGCGTGGGAGCCGAAACCCGCCGGCGCCAACGCGATTCCCCACGGCGCATCCATCTCCCTAACATTGCCTCCCGCACCCTTGCCGGTGGCAAAGCGATGGAACGTGCCTCGCGCCACGTCGAGAACATCAATGAACCCCAAGCCACTGCCGCGCGCCACCCCGTGAGTAACCACATCCTGCTTCGCGAACGTCACGAAGACGGCGCCGGCCACAGTCTGCACGTTGAAAGGCGCGTAGCCGACTGGCGCGTGATGATCCGCGAGTCGGTCCAGCAGATGAAGTTCGGAGTCGTATTTATCGATCGTGCCTTCGCTAAAGTTGGCCGCGAGCAACACAGGAGCGCCCTGACTCGCCACCAGCGTTGCGCCCGCATACAGGGCGCTGGGCCGGGTCGCGAGGACCTCAGCCGCGTTTCCCAGAGCCGGCCGCCATCCTGAAAGGGTGCCGTCGGTGCTGACGAACACAAACGCGTTGCCATTAAACGCGTTGGTGGTGCTGTTGAAGACCTGTCCAGTGACGCCGCCATTGCCAGGAATCGTCACCACGCGAGCGTTTCGTGTGATGTGGGGCGCCCCGGAAGCGTCGTTGGTGACTGCATACAAGGTGGCTTTGCCCGTGCCGTTATCGCCCACCCAGAATGGACCCGACGGGCCGAATGCGAGTCCCCAGGCATTCACCAGATTGGTATCCTGCAACGTCGCAACATTAGAGATGTCCGACACCAGATTGATCGGTTGATAGTGCGTTTCTCTGGCGCGGCCATCGCGGTCACAATCGCGGCCGTGGTCGTGGTCGTGGTCGTGTGCGTGCGCCGGCGCAGCGGTCAGCAAAGGCAGGCAAGCAAGCGCCGCCAGCCCGCTGCTCAGGAACGGTCTGGACCGCCGCTCTTCCCGGAGGGTGGGACATTTCAGGTCGTTAACTTTAGTTTTCATCGTTGTTTTTCGTTTTGCATCTCGAATGGCCCTCATCGTGTGGGTCCGGAACAGAAGCGCTCTGTGCTTTGACGTCACGCCAGCCGTCTCGCGGTTGCCGACGAGGCGATCCCATTCGAATCACCGATCAGAGCGCACCACCGCGCTTTCGTTCCCGGCGCAGGCGATAAATCTTCGAACCGGTCCCTGCTCTTTAGTCCCACCGCTCGAGGCGACCTGCTCCATAGGCCCATTGTGCCCTCTCCAGTCGGCCTGTAAGAGGTGACCAGGAAGAGCGAAGAAGGAGATCATGAATGCACCCGAATTATTCGAAACCATTGTCTCCGACTATCACGCGGTGCTCTTCCGCTTCGCGCTCAGCCTTACCCGCGCGCCGGCGGACGCGGAGGACCTGACGCAACAGACATTTTGCACCTGGGCGCAAAAGGGCCACCAACTGCGCGATCGTTCGAAGGTCAAGACCTGGCTGTTCACCACGATGCACCGCGCCTTCCTGGCAGCGCGGAAGAGGCAGACTAGATTTCCCCATCACCGTTTGGAGGCGGTGATCGAGGAACTGCCGCCAGCGGAGCCACTCGAATGTGCCGATCGCGCGGATCCATCGCAGGCCCTCGCAGCCCTCGCGGAGGTGGACGAGGTCTACCAGACCGCGGTGGCACTGTTTTATCTCGAAGACCTGTCTTACGAGGAAATCGCCCGGGTTCTGCAAATCCCGCTCGGGACAGTGAAATCACGTCTGTCACGCGGCATCATGCAATTGCGGAAAATTCTTCTGCCGGACGGCACGGCGGCTGAGCCAACTTCGGTCGAGTCGGCCCCAGGTCGCGCAGCGCTGCGGAGAATTCGCCGCGGCCCGGCGACGGAGGGCCCAGTGGCCGCGAGATGAAAACGGCCTGGATTGGTCCGCGAACGTAACCCAACCCTGTCACTCAAATGCTCGAATTGCGACCCACTTGTGAGAACTGCAACAGACCGCTGCCGCCGCACTCTCTGGAAGCGATGATCTGCTCGTTCGAGTGCACCTTCTGCCGATCGTGCGTCGAAGCCATTCTCGGCAACGTCTGTCCGAATTGTGGCGGAGGGTTTTGTCCCCGGCCGATCCGCCCGGCGACAAACTGGAAGTCGGGCGATTATCTCGGGAATTTCCCCGCCAGCCAAACGATCAAGCATCGGCCCGTCGACCCGGCCGGGCACCGACGGTTCGCCCGCGAGATCGAGCCCCTTCCTCCGGAGAGGCGGTAGCGCCCCGCGCGGCCGCCCATTGGGGATGCACCATCAGCCAAGGCTGGTTGGAGAGCGGCCGCGGCACTCCCTGGTGGTTCATGGTCTCAACGATGGTGCCAAGCACCGCTTCCGTCCTCAGAGACCGGGAGAGTTGAGCACTTCCAGCGCGCGCAGGGTGGCGGCGCCGCGAGTTTCGACGCCGAGCTTTTCAAAGATTTCCTGGACGTGCTTTTTGACGGTGGACTCGGTGACACCGAGAATGCTGGCGGTCTCGGCGTTGGTCTTTCCTTGCGCAACCCAAAGGAGCGTCTCGGCGGCGCGCGGCGTCAGGCCGAACTGCAAGAGGGGCGCGGCCGAGGAGAAATCGGGTTTGAATTCGCGCGTGACCTGCTGTTCCGAACGGCGCAGGCGGGCGTCGATCGCTTGCATCAGATCGGCATGAGCGAATGGCTTGGTGACGTAGTCATCCGCGCCCAGATTCATTCCGCTGCGGAGGTCGTCCCTTTCGCCCTTGGCGGTGAGAAAGATGAAAGGAGTGGGCGCAAGGGACGGGTCGGCCTGCAGCGTCTTCAGCACGCCATAGCCGTCCAGTTCGGGCATCATGACATCGCACAGGATGAGGTCGGGCTTCTCCCGCCGTGCTGTTTCGACCCCGACGCGGCCATTTTCCGCGGTGATGGGCTCGTGCTCATAGTAACGAAGCAACGCGGCGATGTTCCGGCGCATCTCCGGCTCATCTTCGATGACAAGTATCTTTTTCATGGTTGGTTGGTGAAGACCGGAAGTTGCACAGTCACAGTTGTTCCCTTGCCGATCTGACTGCTCACCTGGACGTTGCCGCCGTGCAGTTCCGCGCAGCGCTTCACCAGCAGCAGCCCCAGCCCGGTCCCGGGCCGGGTGCCGACGTTGCCGCCGCGGTGAAAGGCCTTGAACAGTTGGGTTTGATCCTCGCGTGGGATGCCGATGCCGTGATCGCGCACCACACAGACGGCGTCGGCTCCGTCACGGTCAATACTGAAACCGACGATCGCGCCGGCTTCCGAGTACTTGACCGCGTTCGTCAAGAGGTTCGTGAAGATATGTCCGAGCAATTGTTCGTCGGCCCGGGCTTCGCGGGGGATATGATTCAGGATCAGCTCAATCAGACACCGTCGGTTGGTGACGGAGAGGACCTCATCCACGATCCGGCGGCAAACGAGATTGAGATCGAGGGCGGTCGGGTGGAAATCGAGTTTGTTGGCCTCGAGTCTACTCAGAAAGAGAACGCCCTCCATCATGCCGGCCATGCGCCGCGTATTGCGGGTGATCGATTCGAGGTGTTCCTCGCGCTCACTCGGCTGCATTCTTTCATAGAAAGCGCGGAGCAGTTCTCCGGACGACTGGATGATACCGAGCGGGGTACGAAACTCATGGGAGACCATCGAGACGAAACTGCTCTTAAGCCGACTGAGTTCCTGCTCCCGTTCGAGCGTCTTCCGCAACTCCTCCTCTGCTCGCTTCCGCTGGGTGATATCCACCGCCATCGAAAGCATGTGCGGCGTATCATTGAGTTGGATGGTTTCGCCGGAGAGCAAGATGGTGAACCGCTCTCCGCGCCGATTCCGCCAGCAACATTCCTTCTGGCGGATCAAGCCCAAGTTTGACATCTCTCCCAGAACCGCGTCGCGTTCCCCCATGTCCTCCCACAGCCCCAACTCAAGGCAAGTGCGCCCGAGCACTTCCTCCCGCGTGTAGCCCAGCCAATGCAAATAGGCGTCGTTCGCCAGAACATATCTTTGATCGCTCAGGCGGATGATGCCCAGAAAGGCAGGACTGGCCTGGAATGCGGCGCTAAAGCGCGCCTCACTTTCCCGCAGCCGCCCGGCGCTCGCCCGCAACTCCGCTTCCGCCTGCTTGCGCTGAGTGATGTCGGTGATGAACGCCTGAATGACTTCGCGCCCGCTCCATTGAATCCGAGTCAAAGAAACTTCCAGGGGAATGTCCGTGCCGTTCGTCGCCCGCGCTAACCACTCGAAACGGGCACTGCCGGCCCGCATGCATTCTGCGATGTGCCGCGGGCCGATCACGTCCGAGCTTTCGCCATTGGCCTGAAAAGGGGGCGCGAGCTCCCGTGGATGTTTGCCGATCATGTCGGCTGGCCCGTCGCGGCCCATGATCCGGACGGCAGCGGAATTCACTTCCAGAATCTCGTTTTCGTCGTGGAGCACGACGCCATGACTGGAGCCCTCGAAGAGGGCACGGAATTTTGCCTCCGATTCGCGGAGGGCGCGCTCGGCGGCTTTCCGCTCGGTGTTATCGATGATCGAGGCACGAATCAGATTCTTACCCTCGGCGGGCAAGCGGAGCAGGCGCACTTCCGAGGAAATCAAACGGCCGTGGGGTTGCTGTTGATGGACCCATTCGAAGACGGGCATTCCGCCGGTTAGGGCTTCATCCATCCATTGGCGAGCCAGTTCGCTGGAGCGACACCCGCCCGGCTGGAACTCCGGGCTGACGTCCGCCGGGCCCAGCTCCGCCAGTTTTCCCATTGGCACTCCATACAAGCGGCAAGCATGTTCGTTTCCGAAAAGAAACCGGCCCGTCTCGCCATCGAAGACGACAATCGCTTCCGGCGCGTGCTCCACCAAAGCGCGGAACCGGGCTTCACTCGCGCTGAGCTCGGCAGTGCGTTCGGCGACACGCCGTTCCAGCACCTGGGTCATTTGCACCAATTGAGCTTCCGCCTGTTTGCGTTCGCTGATGTCGCGGGAAACCAAGACATGAATGGGCTTTGCTTCGATGGTCAAAGCGGTGGACGTCACTTCGACCGGCACCTCCTTTCCATCCAACCGCCGGATGACCCACTCAAAACGATGCCGCTTCTCCCGTTCTACCAGGGCGATGACTCCGGCCGCTTTCTCGGCACTGGGAGAACCATCCGGCTGCAGTTGCGGGGAGAGGTCGGCGGGAAAGGTGCGCAACAATTGCTGTTTGTCGGCGGCTCCGATGAGCTTGACGGCTGCTTCGTTGCAGTCCACCAGCATGGCCGTCTGGGCGTCATACAGCCAGATCGCATCCGCGCTCCGCTCGAAGAAGCTCTCGAACACCGCCGCAGTCTGCCTCAACTGCAGGCCTGGTGCACTGGCTCTTTCGTCCCAGTCCGCTCCTGACGCCGACGTTCTCATAGTGTGGCCGGCACAATACACGGCATCCTGGCCTGCGCTCCAACACGATCCGAGCTCGCTGGAACCTTTTTCGTCACGGTCGCTCCATGGCGCGAACAGGGGCCGGGCCCGAGGTCGATCGGATCGCTCAAATCATCAGGTCGACAAGCCACTCCGGTCCGCGCTGATCCCAACTTCGACAACGATGAAAGCAGAAACGAATGAAAGATACAACGAAAGAACAGAAGCCACTTTTTCCTTGACTGGGCCGCTCCTCTGGGTCTGGTCTGGCGGCAGCCTTGCTGGGCCACGCCCCCGCTGACGGCCGGGGGGGAAGGGACGGGAAACTGGAAAGACTATGCCTTGGTGAAGGCCGTCGACAACACCAGCGAGTTCCAGTCCTTTGGATTCGCGCCGGCTACCGTCGCCCTGGTGCGATCGCGTTCCTTGCCCGAACCGGCTTCGAAACCGAAGCGTCTGGAAGTGGCGCCATGGGCGGTTGACACTCATTGCCACCAGCACGAGCAGCCCGCTTCTGCCTCTTTGGTCAGACCGTCGTGATCAATTCGGCCGGTCAAGTCGGCTTCGACGCCAAGGTTCAGCCGAGCAACGACACGATCCTCGCCACGGGGGAGGGTGGAAAGCTCAACCTCATCGTCAGTGCGACCGCCCAGGGGCTCACCGGCGCGCCCTTCCTTGGCATCTCTTCCATGAACGAACGCGGCACGGTCGCTTTTCTCGGGCTTCGCAAGAGGGACCAATCACGGGCCATCTTCACTGGTAACGGAGGTCCGCTCACGCCCATCGTCGATACGGCCACCGGATCCCCGATTTGACAGTTTCGGGAATTGCGCCATCAACGCTTCCGGCAAGATCGTCTTCCAAGGCTTCCGCGCCGATGGCACGCACGGATTTTCGTCAAAGACGGCGGCATCCGCACGGTCATCGACACGAGTGATCCAGCCATCTTTGATTTCCTCGATCCGGTCATGAGCGACACCGGCATCGTCGCCGGCGCCGCTTTTCTCACTCAGGGCGGCCTCGAGGTCTTCAGCGCCAGACATTCGGGGCTTCAACTGCGAACAGACCCGACCAGCTCGCTGTTGACCTTTGTCGACAATGTGTCGGTCAACAACTCTGGAGACGTAGCCTTCTTCGCGAACAAGTCAGACGGCGGTGAGGCGATCTTGGTGGAAGCGACCGGAGGGGCCAACCCGACCGTAGCCATCGAAACAGGCGACGCTCTCTTTGGATCGACCGTGGCGGCGCTGAGCATGGGGCGCTACGGCCTCAATGATGAGGGACAAGTGGCCTTTCGTTATTCCCTGACGGACGGGCGCTCCGGCATCGCGCTCGCCTCACCCTCCGTTGCCGCGGCAATTAGACACGCTCGGGTTGGTGAGATCGTGCTTGCAGTTGGCTGATCCGGGTGAGGTTCACCGATCAGTTGGCCAAGCGGGCTTCGCTCGAGTGCCCCGTCGCGCCGGGCTGGTTTCGTTTCGCTCTTGTCAGCTCGTTAAGGTTGGCCGACGGTGCAGGGACTGAGGTGATTCAACACAACTATGAAGAAACTCTTCTCCTCTCCGGAAAGCGCAGAGGTCGACTTGCTCCAGAACATGTTGAAGGAGTCGGGCGTCGCCTGTGAAGTTCGCAACGGCGACCTGGCGCGATTGTGCCAGCTCCGCCTTTTTTACGAAGAGCTTTGGGTTTCCAGACGAAGAATACCCCAGGGCGGCGGAGCTGCTCAGTTCCTGGCGACGGCCGCCGGCTTCGGCTCCATCCTGGGCCTCGCCCCGCGCTGCGGCGAGTTGGTCGAGGCGCAGTTCACCTCTTGTTGGAAATGCGGCGCGGAACGCGTGCCGACGACCTGAGCCGCGCGGCGCCGGGGCGGAGAGGCTCAGTCGCGGAAGTTCTGAAAGCTCAGCGCCACGGGAAATTCCTGGGCGCGGACAGCAGCGATGACCGCTTGCAGATCGTCTTTGCTTTTGCCGGTCACGCGCACCTGGTCGCCGAGAATTTGCGTGGTCACCTTTGCCTTGCTGTCTCGGATGAAACTGGTGACCTGCTTTGGCGACCGGCCCTTCGATGCCCTGCTTGATTTTGATCACCTGGCGCGCGTGACCCAGCGGGGAAACATCGGGCGCGCCCTTGTCCACGTTCTTCAAGCTGATCTGGCGGCGGGCGAGTTTGCCCACGACAATTTCTTCCAGAGCTTTGATTTTGAATTGGTCTTCGGCCGAGAGTGTGATTTCATTCTTGTCCAGGTTGATCTCCGCCTTCGACCCCTTGAAATCGAAGCGGTTGGCCAGCTCCTTCTTAGCTTGATTGACGGCATTCTCGATTTCCATCGAGTTGACCTGGGAAACAATGTCGAAAGACGGCATGCCCGCAAGATAGGCCGAGCGGCCGCCGCACGTAAACAGGAATTAACATGACCACTTTGCTGATTCTCTACTTCGCCAGCGGCCTACTCCTCAACGTCGTTTGCCTCCCGCTTCTCGCCCAGAAAATCCCGCCCAACCCACTTTACGGTTTCCGGATTCAAGCGACCTTGGGCAACCGCGCGGTCTGGTACGCAGCCAACCGGTTTGCAGCCCGTCGCTTTATGCTCGCCGGAATGAGCATCAGCGCGGCGTCGGTTGTTCTTTATTTCGTTCCAGACCTGCCCTTGGAGGGTTACGCGCTGATTCTGCTAGCGCTTTCGCTCTCGGCCATTGGGGCCGCGCTCCTCCAGAGTCTGCGATACGTGCGGCGGTTGACCCGCGGGCAAGCCTGATACGAGTCAGCTTTTCAAGAAGCTTTTGAGCATCCAAACCGTCTTCTGGTGCAGTGTGATGCGGGCGATCATCAGGTCTTCGCTCTCGGGATCATCCGCTTCCCCGGCCAGGTCACGGGCGCGAGCCGCATCGTCGATCAGCTTGATGTTGGCGTCGATCAACCGGCGGACGTAATCCTCCTGGGTGAGAGGCGACGCAAATTCCTTCATCTGGGCAACCGCGGCGAACTTGCCCAGACCTCCCATCGCATAGGCGTTGAGCGCCCGAATGCGTTCGGCAATTTCATCCGCAGCGGTGAACAGCTCCTCGTATTGAGTCTGGAAGGCGGTATGGAGCGCGAAGAATCCTGGGCCTTCCACATTCCAATGGGCCAGGTGGGTCAAAGACATCAGGGCGTAAGAATCCGCCAGGACCTGGTTGAGGCTTTCCGTCAGGGCGCTGCCAGCGGCGGTTTTTGCTTTTTTCATATACACAACTCCACAGCAGACAATCCGTGCTTAGCTCATTTCGGCCGGAGAAGCAACTTTGCCGTGGCGCCGGAGGTTCTGCCCGAGGTCTATCGTCCGAAAAGCCTCGATTTGGCCAAACTCTGTCGAGCCCAAGACAGCGAGCTTAACTGAAGTCCGTTTTTCAACCGCCGATTGGGCTACGCCAATTCAGGAACGACGAAAGGCGGTCGATCGACTCGCCGCGAGAGCTGGTTGGCTTCATCGGCAAAACTGCCGGTGAATCGATCCCGGGCCGGGTCGAGCGTGAGCCAAGGCCCGAGGGAAGCCGGAGTCTCGGCGAGGTTCACGCCATTGTCCTGGAGGTGTTCACGACAGCGTTCGAACGCATCGGCTTGCTCCGGGTCCGTTTGCATGACTTCCTTGATCTGTTCGGGCGAAGCGGCCTTGCCAAGGCGCTGAGAGAGATTGGCCATGTGGCACGCGGTCGCCGAGTAGTGGCCTTGAGTAGCGTCGGCAGCCAACTCGGCATCGTTGCCACTCCGAACCGCGGCGAAGAAGTTGCCGAGATGTCTCGCCTCCACCGGCAGGTCAGCGGGGGCGTCCTTGTATTCCTTCACGATCTTGCCCTGCCGATCATAAATCGCCACGGCGGAAGAATCTCCGGCCGCGTAGCCATCGGCACAATCGATGACGATGCCGCCCTCGCGATTCCGGAACTTGCCCCGGGCGTCGCTGCCGGGGCGGACGCGGAGGTTGCGGACCTCGCAAATGACCGGGACCTTGCCGAAGTCGAGGAAGGCGATTTGGGTGTTGGGGGTTTCGGCGGGGTCGTCGAAGGCGAAGCGTCCCCCGACGCTCATGGCGCGGCGGGGTTGATCGACCCCGAGAGCCCAGCGACAGACATCAATCACGTGGACACCGTTGTTGCCCACCTCGCCATTGCCGGTCGACCAGAACCAGTGCCATTCGTAGTGAAGCTGCTTGCGATTGAGCGGCATTTTGGACACCGGGCCACACCAGAGGTCGTAGTCAATGTGGGCAGGAATCGCCCCGGGACCGTTGACGCGACCGATGCTCTCCCTTGGCCTGTAGACCAGCGCATGGGCGTAACGGATCGAGCCCAAATCACCTTGCTGCAAATAGGCAAAGGCCTCGCGCAAGGCGGCACTGGACCGGCTTTGCGTTCCAACCTGGACGATGCGGCCACAGCGCCGGGCCGCCGCCACCATCTGGCGGCCTTCCCAGATATTCTGGGCGAATGGCTTTTCAACGTAGACATGCTTGGCCGCCTGGCATGCCCACACGGTGGCCAACGCATGCCAATGGTTCGGCAGCGCCACCGCGACCGCGTCTACTTGTTTGTCATCCAGCACCTGTCGAAGGTCGCGGTAGGTAGCCACCTTCTCGCCCCGTTCCTTGAACTCTTTGGCTGAATGATCCAGGACGGCGCTATCGACATCGCACAGCGCCGTGATACGCACTCCTGGGACGCGCCGGATTTGGTCGATTAGCTGGCGCCCACGCCCGCCGACGCCGCCAACGACATTCAGGCCCCCCAAGCCAATAATGCCGAGGTTCACCTGGTCATTGGGGCCGAATCGTTTCTGCCCAGCCCCTTGCCCAAAACTCCAATGAGGCAAGGCCAAACCGAGACCTGCGACGGTGGACAGCTTCAAGAACGCCCGGCGAGAGGTGTGCTTCATAGGGCCGACGCTACTACATCCGTGGATGGCCTGCACGCCCGATCTTGCCAAGCTTGACAGGGTGGCTCCCCCACCCCAGCCTCCACGGATTGCCTGGAGACGGCCGATCGTAGCACGTCTCTCAGCGGCAGATGGTTCGCACTTGCAGCAAATGAAAGAAATTAAACCTGGCCTCTTCTGTGATAAGGAATTTCTCCATCTCCGCGGACTGGGGGCGGATCTCGGCGGGACGACCTTTAAAATCGGCGAAGCGCAGGGTCTTGACCTTTTAACTAAGCACACCGTCCAACAACCCTCTCCCTGGGCGGATGGACCACAGAAGTTCGCCGATGTCCTGGTGGAACGCTGGAGTGAACTCATCCGCCCCTCCGGACGCACCCTGAAAGACTATCGCTTTTTCTCCGCGGCCATGTGCGGCCCAACCAACTCCAATACCGGCACAGTCTTGCGGATCACCAATCGCGGGAGCGAATTGTGGCAAAGGCGGTGTTTTCGGCGCGACCTGGTCGAGGCATTGGCCAAACAGGGCGTGGCCAATCCCGTCGTGTCGGTCGGAAACGACGGCATGTTTTTCAATCTGGGCGAGTGGGCCCAAGCAGTCATGACCGGCCTCGTTTCCCCAGCCGCAACCTTCATTACCGTCTGCGCCGGCACCGGCTTGGCCTTCGGCGCCATGCTTGCAGGAATGCCCTGGAAAGGCGAGCAAGGCGAAGGCGCGGAAGAAGGGCATCGCAGCTGCGATCCAGCCGCGCTCTGCCGCCTCGCGGGGGTGGATCTGCCCATTCAATCCCCCCGTTGCGGCTGCGGCAATCCGGGCGTTTGCCTCGAAAAGACGCCTGCTTGCGTCGATGGATTGGTGGCCCTCGTGCAAGCGCAGATCAATGCCGGACTCTGGCCCGGTGAATCGGACGCCCGCAAGCTGGCTTTGAGCCTGCTGGACCGCGCCAATGCCGGAGACCAAGCTGGTTGGGGGGTGATCCGAGTGCAAATGCGGATATTGGGGATGATCCTGGCGGAGCTGCATCGCACCTACAAATCGTCAATCTATTGTTGCCCCGGGGCCTACAGCACCCGCGATCAGATCCGCGACCGCTGTCTGGAAGCCATCCGCGAAGGCTTCGAACTGAATCGAGCCTTCCGGGACCCGAATGATCCCGAAGTGCACATCTATCCGGGGTCTTGCGGCGAAAATGCCGCTGTGTTTGGAGGAGTGCTGGCGGCAGCCCTGCAGTCCGGAGCATTGAAGGTTGGCGTTTAATGTCTCGGGGCGAGTCGCTATTGCGATCGCGTCCTTTCGATCGTGGAAAGCTGGGCCTTCGCGCCTGGATCGCCTTTGGCAGCGCGTTCCACGAGCTGGGCGGTGATCGCCTGCATGGTGTCGTGCACGGCTCGCAGCTGCTGCGCGTTCAGTCCTGGGGCCTGCTGGACGGCCTGCAAGGCAACCACCCCCCCGGCCAGGTCGTCGCCGCGGACAGCGGTGGCAGCGGCGTTCACGTAGGGTGCGACCTCCGCCTGATCCACGCCGCCAGTAGCGCCGCGGCCAAATGTGTTCTCGAGGGCTGACATTTCGGAATTGACGTTGGGGCGTTCACCGCAGCCACCGGCAGCCAGCAGGCACGCGGCCGTCACCATCGCAAGTCCAGGACGAATGAAGTAAGGTCGATGCATCAAATCTTTCCAGAGCTGGGAACCTAGCGTCCGCTCTTCGATTTGGGATAGCACCACAAGCTGTTGCGGGTCGTTTCGGCGAGCAGCTTGTAATATCTGTCCCATTTAACGAACTCGACGTGGCCACCCGTCAAGCCGACAATCGCACCCTTGGCGTGGCGTTTGGAGAAGCCTTCATCCGGGCGGCTTGAACCGTCATTGAAATAGCCGGGGTCGCGCTCATCCGTTTCCCAAAAAAGCATATCGGTAGGCTGAAAGGCTGCATTCCGGAAGGTCTTGCCGACTTCGCCAGAACCCCAATGGTAAGGCTCGGGCCCATCGATGACCGCGCCGTTCATCAGGTAACTGGTGAACTTGATGTTACTCAGCTTCCAGGCGGAAGTGTTGGTCCGATGCAGCGGGCACATATACATCTTCCAACTCAGCATCGCCGGGTAGAAAAGACCTCGCGATGGCCCGTAGTAGGTGCCGTTGCGCGCCACGGATTCACCCGGCTTGTACAGCCAGCCCGCCGGGAGCGCGGAGTTGACCGATCCCCCAGCGCCTCCGCAGTTGGGCGGCGCAATCCGATCGTCATTGTCTCCCAAATACATGATGTGGGCGAGCAACAACTGTTTCTGATTGTTCATGCAAATCGTCCGATGCGCCTTCTCCTTGGCCAGGGCCAAGGCGGGCAAAAGCATCGCCGCCAGGATGGCAATAATGGCGATGACAACGAGCAGTTCGATGAGCGTAAAGGCGGCGCCCGGAGACGCGAAGCGCTTATGGCCGCGCAAAACGAGAGCAGCCGCGGGGTTGGGAATGGACTCGAGACGACCGCCAGAAGCTCTCGGTCGAAGCCTCGTCGCCGCCGAAGCCCAAACGCCACCACAGCCGACCATGTCCGCGTCCATAATCTCTGGAACAGGTGAACTGCGTGGCATTGTACACCCGCCGCGAGCGGCTGCCAAGAGTCATTCGGGAGGCACGACCGCCTCGGTGTTCGAGGGCCACGACGAGTTCGGCGCACAGGTGTGATGTTGTTTCGCAAGGCTCAGGTTGAACAATCGAATCAACTAAGGTAGATAAAGCCAATGGATCCACGCCATGAGTTCGCTCGCCGGACCCGCCGCGAGTTCCTCACCACGGCTGCCGGAGGCATCGGCGGGCTTGCTTTGGCTTCCTTCCTTTCACAGAGCGTCGTCCGAGCCGAAACGGCCGACGTGGTTAATCCGTTGGCGCCGAAAAAACCGCACTTTGCGCCTCGCGCCAGGAATTGCATCTTCTTCTTTCTCTCCGGGGGCTCGAGCCAAGTGGACCTGTTTGATCCGAAGCCGAAGCTGAACGAGTTAGCGGGGCAGCCCCTGCCCGATTCGGTGCTGAAAGGGCTCCGCTTCGCTTTCATTCAGAAAGACTCCGCGCGCTTGATGGCCAGCCCTCGCCAATTCAAGGCCTGTGGCCGTTCCGGGATGATGTTCTCCGATTTGCTGCCGAAAGTGGGAACACACGCCGATGATATCTGCATGATTCGGTCGATGTATACCGAACCGTTCAATCATCATCCCGCGACGATCATGATGAATTCCGGCTTCCAGCGGATGGGCCGGCCGACGATTGGGTCGTGGCTGACTTATGGTCTGGGCAGCGCCTGCGCCGACTTGCCCGGGTACGTTGTCCTGGAGCCGGGCCGGGCATTCGTGGGGAGCGACCAATTGGTCTTGCGGGTTTATGCCTTCGACCTATGGGGGAGTGCTCTTCAGCACCAAAGGCGATCCGGTCCGGAATCTGTCCAATCCAGTGGGAATCACGCCGGACGTGCAGCGCCTCTCTTTGGACTCCATCGCTCGACTGAATGAGCTCCGCTTCCAACACATTAAAGATCCGGAAATTGAAAGCCGCGTCGCCTCTTACGAACTGGCCTTCCGGATGCAAAGCGCCGCGCCCGAATTGATCGATCTCTCGCACGAGAAACGCGAGCAACTGGAGGCATATGGCGTCAACCGCAAGGACGATTTGCAACAGCGCTTTTCAACCAGTTGTGTGCTCGCCCGGCGCATGGTTGAGCGCGGGGTCAGGTTCGTTAATATCTACATGGACGGATGGGACCATCACGGCGGGCTAAACGACGGTCTCAAACGCAATTGCGAGGTGGTCGATCAGCCGATTGCCGCCCTCCTGACCGACTTGAAGGAGCGGGGCTTGCTGGAAAGCACCCTGGTCGTGTGGGGAACGGAATTCGGCCGAACGCCGCTGGGCGATAACCGCATCGGCATGACGGCTGTGACAGGACGTGACCATCAGCCGAGCGCGTTCACTCTTTGGATGGCTGGCGGCGGTGTCAAAGGCGGCACCGTCTACGGTGAGACCGACGAACTTGGCATGAACGTCGTCCAGGATCCGGTTCCATCAATGATTTTCACGCCACCTTGCTGCACCTTTTCGGATTGAATCACGAGGCACTTACCTATCGCTTCGAAGGGCGCGACTACCGCCTGACAGACGTGGCCGGCAAGGTCCTGAAGGCGCTGCTCGCGTAGGAGACGCTGCCAGTCGGCCGTCCCTCTTGTCTAGCGAGCGGCGCTTTGCCAAAACTCCATCGTCTTCCGACCAATGCACTCGCCTTCCTGCTGGTAAACCGAGGTGAGCGCCTCCAGCAGTGCCCGGCTGTATGTCTTCAAACCAACCAGCCGCAGACACGTCAGGATGCGCGTAAGACGCAGAAAGTTGTGGTTGCCGTGGGTCAGCCACTGCCGCGAAGCGACATTCCAGTGCGGCGCTCGCGCGATCCGGACATCATCACGATCCAGGACCTCAAACCCATAGAAAGCCATCATTCGCTTGAAAGCGACGACGACTTGTCCTTGGAGACGATCGTCATAAAGGAAATCTCGAATTTGATCGTCATCCAGCACGGGTGCCTCGGGATTAACCGGACTGGGCGACCGAGTAGGAAAAAGCCATTGAATATAGTCGTGGACGTCTTCCAGTTGGGCGTCGGTCCAAGAGAGGATCTCCCGAATAAACCGGCCGCGCGAGTCGGGCTGTTCGCCCAGATAGAACCTGACCAGGGGACCGCGTGCGGCAGCATCCAAGCGGGAAATCGGTTCCATCTAGGTCCGGGGTTCAGGTCCAGGAGTTTTGGCCGCTGGCAACATCTTTCCCCAAATCCAGAAATGGTCCCAGGGGCGTGACGAGCTTACTCTGATCGACAACCGGCACGGGCGGCTCCGCGACTGCGGGAGAGGCGATGCTCGGGGTCGTCAATGAGGGCACTGCTGGCCTCGCCAAATTTGGCTTCTGCGGAGCAGACATCGCCGGCCGATTCGCCAAGCCAGCCGCCAACAAAACCGAACCGGAAACCGCGGCGGGCGTCAGCGCGGGAGGAGGAGACGCAGCTGGCAGAGCCGGCGCCCCAGCCCCAGGCGCTGCGGCTGGCATCGCCGCCGGCGGTTGGGACCAGGCGGCCGCCTGCGCGGCCCAACCACCCGGCCCAGTATAATCCGTCTTGGCGGCCGCGGCGGCGGCCGCGGCTTGGTTTTCGGGGGTGGGATTCCTAACCCACGCTTCTGCCGCCTGGGTCGCCTGCTGCTCTGCCGGGTTCAGTTTGTCAGCGACCTTTTGGGAGCTTTGGCAGGCCCACCAGACGGATTCACGCTCTGGCATGCCGTGGGCGAGCGCGTTCACTGCGTCCAAGGGCCTTTGGTTTTGTTCCAGCGCCTGCACATATTGTCCCGGGCTTTGGCCGGGCTGGGCGAGGGCGGCGGCCGCGGGGTTTGCCTGCATGCGAGACGCCAGCTCCGAGCCGCTACCGGCAGTGATTTTGGGCAGTTCGCTTTGAGGGCGAGGGCCAGGCACGAGACTGAAAGATTTGATGGGCATGAGGTGCCGCCGACCGGCGCGGTTTTTGGATCAAGCGACCATCGTGGTCACTTGTCCCGGATAGGTGATCGAAATCACGCCGCCCCACATGCACATGCACTGGCACGTGTTGCTGAGCGCGGGCATGTTGCCGATGAGGGCGGTGGGGGAACCTGGGACCCAAGGTGCGGGGGTATTCGGAATGCAGGGCATGGGCGTCAACACGCCCAAGGCCGCTGCCGTGGCGGCGGCCACGGTGGGATTGGCCAGGGACATGCACATGCCAAACGGCGCAATGTTGACCATCGGCTTGTTGTCCATGATGTTTGCCGCTGGCGGACCCCCAGTCATAACCCGGTTCAACGGCAAGACATTCAGCGCGCTTGGCGCCATGCCAAACGTGCACATCATCATCGCTCCCGCGACCACCTGTTGCGCCATAGCACTCCTTTCCTTCCTTCGTCTTGTCTACCTGTTCTCAACCGCTGCCGTAACCATCCCCAATTGCCGCAGCAAGACCTCAACAATCTCCTCGTTCGCCGAGAGACTCGGCACCAGCGTGCTTCTCAATCTCTCGACCACTTCTTCCAGTGCCAGCATCGGACGGTCAAACACCGTCTCGAGCGCTTGCGCCGAAACGTCGCCAAAGCTCTTACAAAAGCCGTGCTCCCCCAACTGCGGAAAGAAGCGCAAGAGCAAGGCAACCGTCTCGATCCACAGATCCCAATGAATCTGCGAGCGGGCTTGTTCCGGCGTGATGCCTCCCTCAACCAGCGATTGCGGACTGACCAGATCGCGGATTCGCGTGTCCCGCTCCGTCAGGGTCCGCAACTCGCTAAGCAATTCGTTGTTGGCCGCGCCGCTTCCCGCCCCCAGTTGCGTCGCGAGGCTCAGGACTTCATCGAGGATCACAGGCAGGTTGCTCTGGCTGTTGGCGAGCAGCATCCGCACGCCCATGACCCCGAGCGAGAACAAGTCGCAGGGAGAGCTGAGCAAAGGCCAAATCTCATAGGGTGATTTGGGAAAAGGAGTGCCCGCGAGCCGCTTCAAAGCCGCCATCAAACCTTCGGACAACTTCATCGGCACCGTTCGAAACCGCGTTTCTCGCGGGCCAACCGGGCCCTTGTAGGTGTGGGCGTAAAACTCCAGGGGCTCTTCCGCCAGGGGCAAACGAAACCAAAGCAGATCATGCGGATCCAATCGGAGGTAATCTTCCGCCAACAAAGTCCCATCCAGAACGATGCCACCTTGCTCAGGCTCGACACTCCTCAACCGCACGGAGCCAATCCCAAACGAATGCGCTCCCATCCCTTCCGGAAAGAAAGGCGAAGGATCAATCCGCCCCAGGCGCACAAAATAACGCTGTTCAGTGCCCTTGATCCTGAGGGGATAAGCGATCCCCGGCTTAACCAACCGCCCTTTGGCCGCCCAAAGCGCTGGGAATTGGTCCCCAACATCGGCTAAAGCGACCCGAAAACTGGCCGGCGACAGGTTCAAGAGCGGCAACTGCTGACTCTTCACATAAGCGCGTGTCTCGACCAAGGCATCGCGAAAAAGCGCCAGTTTGAGATAGAAGATTTCGCTCAACCGCTCACTGCCGGTCCCGCGCGCATGAAGCAGGAAGGGCAAACCCCGCGGGTCTTTCGACCACTCTTCGAGCCGGCCGTAAATGCCCCCCGAATGAACCCGCCCGCTGTCCAGACCCGTGCCCTGCCACGCCCGCCCCTCGAGCACCTGCAAAAAGTCTTCATACTCCAACGGCATAAATCGCGTAGCGGCGACGAAGCCGCCCGCCGGATTGAATACGGCCAGAATATCAGGCCCCGTGCTCAAGCGCGACATTGGCTCCACTTGTGCAGTGACGCGGGCATCGGGAGCGGTCGCCAGGAAAGCCACTTCGCCCTTGTCACCCGTCCTGAACAAATAGCGGAAAGATGACGTGGTGTAAGGAGGTAGATCAACCTTCTCGAGGGTGGCGTCATCTTGGCAAACCTTCCACGGCGCAACCTCGACCGGGAGAAAGGGCGAACGGCCGCCCGATTTGGCCCGCCGGATCACCACCGGAGCTGGTGGGCATTCTTCCATCCCCATGGCAATCACATCGCCCGGCCGACCAGCCCGCCGTAGGTTCATTTCCGCTCGCCAGCGCTGGTCGAACACCGGATTGGGCAGCCGTTCCTCGTATCCGGAAAACGTGAAATCCCGCAACTCAAGCGTCTGCACCCAAAGCTCCAGCCACCCGTGCATCCGGCCTGCGGCGTCACAGAGAACGCCCAAGTAGACACGAGCCCACGGCAACGCGCGCAAGAGGATGAACGGATTCCCGGCGGCGTCCGAGTCCGTCCGGACGAAAATACAGATGTTTAACGGATTGGAAGCATGGAAAGGGTGAATTGGGGCTGGGCTATAGCCCGCCGGAGCCTGCAGAGGGGAATGCTGTTCGTCGCGGGCCATCGCTTTCGTTTACGACAAAAGACAAGGGCGTGCAAAACCAAAATCAAAGCGGCCAAAGCGTTTCGGGTCGTCGATATCCACTTGATCAGCTGGCGGCCGTAGCGGATAATAGGCAGCGGATCGTTGAAGAAAATCCCGGTTCCTATATGGGTATCGCCAAGCTGAACGTCCACACTCGGGCCACGTTTGTTCGGGCAGCGGTGAAGGAAATACCGCTGACCACTCAAATCCTCAACACCATCTACCCATATTTTCCCAAGGATTGCATCTGTATCGCGGGCTACCTTGACAGTAGTGACCAATACTGGAAGGTCAACTATCACTGGGACCTACTGGTTTCGAAACTAGACCAGTTCCTGGCCATGCCGACGGTGCCGGAAACCTTGAAGGCCTGCGCGCGCGCCGTTCGGGCGGTCCTGATGCGTAACCCGCCCAATCCATTGTCCGGATATCGGAACGATAAAGTGGTGGGGGCCACGAAAGACCTCAGCTCGCCGGAAAAGATCCAAGCCCGGCACACCCTGTTGAAACAATCGAAGAAGGATTTTGAAAGTGTCCTGTTAAAGGCCGGCGTCATTCACGCGGCAACGAAGTTGCATCCACCGGCAGCCGAAAAGCCCTGGTGGTTGTGCGTGGCGCCGGTGGCGCCGCCCGGGGATAGCAAGCACGGCACAGGTTACGCCTTGGACATCTCTGGCAACAACGTAGAGACCACTCGGATTAGCAAGGATTTGGGCGCGACGCTGGTCTTTAACGAAGCCTCTCATGTGCACGTCGAATGGAAGAACGGCGTGAAGGCGCCGCTCTGAGACAGCTGGAGCAACAAGCCGGCCTTAACGTCGGGTGCCGACGTGCCGGTTCAGGGCCGAGGAATTGTCGCCTGCAACCTGGACGGGCTCAATATCCCTGGCGGCTTGTAGGAATAAACCCGCAGGCGAGCGATCGGGCGCCGGTGTTTGCCGCTTGACCCGGTATATTAGCATCCTTTAAAACGGAGGAAGCGGCCAGAACCAACCGATCCATGGTTATGAATCTTCCGATGAGAAAAGCTTGGACATTATCAACGCTTCTGACGGTGCTGGGCATGTTCGCGGTCGGTTGCGCCAGTCCCAGCAAACCATGGAACGTCCAGATCAACAAAACAACTCCGGCAACCATTGAGACCGATTTGATCGGAGTGACCAAATTGGATCGGGCGCGCTGGGAGAATACGGACTTGGACCAATACTGGGCGGCCGGCAGTCAAGTCCGCCGGGATTCGGATAAGCTCTCAAATACTGTGCAGATGAACCAGCCGTGGGTGATCACGAGGGATGATCCAAAATGGAGGTCGTGGCTGGATCGAGGAGCGACCGATCTGCTGATCATCGCGAACCTCCCGGGCAAACACCCTTCCGGGCCCGCCGATCCGCGGCGCATCTTTCTCCCCTTGCAAGGGAGCGCTTGGAAGGCAAAGGATGATGCGCTGCAAATCGAGCTGAGAGACAGCGAGATTCGGGTCATGACGCCCCAAAAGCAGCGGAAGTGAGCTCGGTTCGGTCGCGGGCAGCACCCCGGAGTCGTCGTTTCTTTGTCGAGCGGCGCCGACGGGTCAGGTGAGGGATTGCCAGCTCCTCGCGGCACCGCTATGCCAACTTTCGGCGAGTACGAGACCATCGGCGACTCAGTCGAGACGACGTATGGTCGAGATTACATAGCGACGATTTGGCACGCCCGGAAGGTCGGGGCGAAGACTGCGCAGCCTACCCACGTCCTCAACCATCACGTTCCCCTTCCGCGCACGGCCGTCGAACCCCTGGCCACCGACGCCCTGGAGCCGGACCGCAACCTCGAGTTCCTCGAAAGCGTCAAACAGCTGGATCAAGCCCGCCAAGCTGGGGGACGGTGCCTGGTGCCAGTGCGAGCCTTCAATGTCGTTGATCAAGGCGCTTACTACGTTACTGACTTCTACCCTCGCACCCTGAAGACATGGATCAGTGGCCGCGTGCATATCCGCAGCGCGGCCTTGCAGCATGCCATTCACAGCATCGTGAGCGGTTGTCTCGCCCTGCAACGCTCCTGCCACCGGTCCCACGGCAACCTGAAGCCGAGCAACGTGCTCATCGGGAAACGCGCGTTGTTTCAGCCCACTGCGATCGCTTTGACCGAACCACTCCCGCCCTCCGCCCTCCGCTTGGCTGGCTCGGACGTGGATGACCGGCGGGATGTCGCCGAGCGGATTCGGCGTCAAACGGAGTTTCGCGATCTCAGGGCCATCGGAGAATTGATTCTGCAGCTGATCGAGGGGCGGCTGATGTCGGGCGATTATAATTACCCGGTCAGCCACTCGCCGGCGTGGGATGTGCTCGGAAAACAAGGCGAGCGTTGGCGTAGGTTGTGCAACCGCCTTCTGGATCCGCGGCTCTCGCTAAACCAAGAGAATCTGGAAGCGCTCGAAAAGGAGCTTCGGCCCAGCAAGACACCGATCATCGGCGTCGCCATTGGGGTAACCGTCTTCACCGGATTGCTCATCTACCTGCTCTTGGCCAAGGAAGGCCCACCTCGGATCAAGGCTCAGCCCGCCCCAGTCACCGCCGAAGTCGGGTCCAACGCTGTCTTGCGCGTTACGGCGCGGGGCAACCGGCTATCTTACCAGTGGCTGAAAAACGGCATTCCGATCGCCGACGCAACGAATGACACTTACCGAATTTCCGCAGTCAGCCGCGCCGACGGAGGCGATTACAGCGTGTTGGTGAGCAACCGCCTCGGCCGGGCCACCAGCACCATTGCTCGACTCACCGCGCGCATCCTCCCTCCCACCATTGTCACCCAGCCCCAGCGACAGGTCGTCCGTCCCGGCACGAATGCGGCCTTCGCCGTTGCCGCCCGCGGCCCCGGGCCATTGCGCTACCAATGGAGATTCGAAGGCAACGACCTGCCCGATCAGACCAACGCCACGCTGCAAGTGGCCAATATCACCACCAACGACGCAGGGAGCTATGCGGTTGTGGTCTGGAACGATGGTGGGACTGCCAACAGCCAGCCAGCCACGCTGACGGTTGAACCTCCGCCAACGCCGCCGAGCCTGGTTGCCCAACTCCGGGGCCAAATAGTTGCCGAGACGAGTAATGTGACCTTGACGGTTGAAGCGCGGGGCACCCCGCCCTTGCGCTACCAATGGCGCTTGAACGGCAACGACCTGGCGCGAGAAACAAATGCTGTCTTAAGGATGGATGGCATCCGGACCGACCAGGCGGGGCGATATTCGATCGTCGTCAGCAACGCGGCCGGCGCGACGAACAGCAACGAAGCGATGGTAACCGTGACCCCGTTGCGCGTGCGGCCCCGCATCTTAAGCCACCTGAAAGGAGTAACCGTGACCGAAGGGGACACGGCTTCGTTTGCCGTCGCCGCCCAGGGAACCGAACCACTCGCCTACCAGTGGAGGTACAATGGGGCCAACCTAGCCGGAGAAACCAACGCTACGCTCCGTTTGGTCAGCGTCACCACCAGTCGGTCAGGTTTGTACTCGGTTGCTGTAAGTAATGCTGCGGGCTCCAGCAATAGCTTGCCCGCGGCTTTAAACGTTTCCATCGTCATTGTGCCGCCCAGCATCGTCAGCCAGCCACAACCGCAATCGGTCAACGAAGGCGGGACGGTGCGATTGACCGTTGATGTCAGCGGGACGGAGCCGCTTCGATACCAATGGCAGCAGGAGAACAGCCTCTTGGCCGGAGCCACCAACGCCACTCTCGAACTGTGTAATGTCCGAACCAACCAGGCGGGCCGCTACTCCGTCCGCGTAACCAACCTCCGCGGGACGAACACGAGCGCGCCGGCGTTGTTGACGGTGGTCCCACGCCCTCTGCCCCCCAGCATCACGGCTCAACCTCAGCCTCAACTGGTCAAGGAAGGAACGAATATTGTCTTCAAGGTCGCGGCCCGGGGGACAGAACCACTCCGTTACCAATGGCGGCGCAACGGGGAAATTCTGAGCGGCCAAACCAACTCGACTTTGGAACTGCCATCAGTCAGAACGAACCAGGCCGGCATCTATCGCGTGACGGTCACCAATCTGGCTGGGACCAGCGAAAGCCAGGCCGCGGAACTAACGGTCGAAGCGAGGCCTACCTTGCCGAGGATCACGGTCCAACCTCAGACCCAAACCGTCGCTGAACGCGCGGAGGTGGTCCTGCGAGTCGAGGCGCAAGGAACTGGGCCTTTTCGGTATCAATGGCGGTTTCGAGGAGCCGATCTGGCCGGGCAGACCAACGCCGCCCTGCAGCTGACCGCAGTGTCGACGAACGCCACCGGGCGCTATATGGCAGTGGTCAGCAACGCCGTCGGCAATAGCAACTCCGAAGAAGCCATTCTGACCGTCACTCCCCTTACCCAATTGCCCAACGTTACTGTCCAGCCCCAAAGTCAGACAGTGCAAGAGGGGGCCAGTCTCCGCCTCAGCGTCGAGGCGCGGGGGACCGGCCCTTTGCGCTACCAATGGCGGTTCAACAACAATGAATTGTCTGGCGAAACAAGCGAGAGTCTGGTGTTGAGCAGCGTCGGGCCTGGTCATTCCGGGATTTATAGCGTTTCGATCAGCAACCCTGCCGGAACAACCAACAGCCAACCCGCCGCCGTGACGGTGACGGCGAGACCGGCGCCGCCAGGAATTGTCACCCAACCGGCGAACCACACCGCCCAGGAAGGCGAAACAGTCACGTTTGGCGTGGACGCGCGCGGGCAAGCGCCCTTGCGTTATCAGTGGCGGCGGAACGGCACGGATTTACCGGGGGAAACCGGCCCCGCTCTGCGCCTGGTCAATGTCACGAGCAATGACGCCGGCAGCTATAGCGTCGCCATTAGTAACGTCGCTGGGGCAACCAATAGCCAAGGTGCTTTACTGCTGGTCGAGACAGTTCGCCACGCGCCTGAGTTGATCACACAACCGCGAAGTCAGTCCGCCAGCGAGGGCGCCAATGTCTCCTTCACGGTGGAGGCGACGGGCAGCCTGCCTTTGAATTACCAGTGGCTTCGCAACGATCAACCGTTGCTGAATCAAACCAATCCAACCCTGGCATTGATCGCGGTGAAGATCGATCACGCCGGCAGCTATTCTGTGCTGGTGCGCAACCCGGCCGGTCTGGTCACGAGCCAATCCGCCGTCCTGACGGTCAATCCTAAGAGTGCCGCCACCAGCGGAGGGGAGCAGGTCGTGCCACTCGGCGACCTCGACAAGGCTCTCGAACGCTACGAATGGAATTTCAACACGCACGGTCCAGGCCAGCGGCCCCGGGGACGGGAATATGGGATCATGACGGACATCGGCAAGGACGGCAAACGGCAGTGGCTCGGAGTGGTTGACGCCCTTGAGGCCGCTTACAAGGCCGGAGGTCGACTGCCCGACCATCAAGATCGTTTGAACCGATTGCGAAGGCGATTCGCAACTGGCGCTAAGCGCGGCCAATGCGCGCAGCGATGGGCAAGCCAAGAGGGATCGAAGGGGATCGTGTTTGTCCGGTAAAGGGCTGGTTCGGTGGTCGGCGATCAATAGCGGGCGGCTGAGTGGGCCATGGACCAACGAAGCGACAAAGATGTGGACATTTCGCAGCGAGTAGCGGCAATGGCAAACGGGTTTCAGTCGGCGATTTCTCAAGAATATGAGTGCTAACGGAAATCATCTGTCCAAAACCAGTCCCTCGAAGCCGTGGCGTGCGTGCTTTTCCTCTTGCTGAGTTCGATTTCTTCTTTCGGCCAAAGCTGGGGACCACCCGGGGCACCACCCTGGTCACACCTTCAAGTTGCTGTCTCTGCCGACTATTTGCTCGGCGGTGGACATCTGGGCCTACCGGTTGGCTTTAGCGTGACAGGGAGTCGGTCTTCTTCCAGGCGGACGTATTGTCGGGCGACCGTGAATCCGACTATATTGGGGCGACCGCTTCCTATTCCTTTGGTCAGAAGTGGTATTTTGACTTCTCCTACGCCCGGGGTAACTCGAGCACCTCAGCCGATGTCCCAGCGGGTGCGACGTTGATTCCATCTGATTTCAAGATCGACGATGACTGGTACCAATTCTATGTGCGCTACGCGTTTCCCGCGTTGCGCGGCAAAAAACTCGCAGCTTACCTTCGCGCGGGCATAAGCTTTGTGCAAACAGACCTCCGCGCCGATGGGGCAACAACGATCGGCGACATCCCGGTATCGTATTCCCAGAAAGACGATGCCACGGATATTCTCGGAAACGTAGGCTTCGGCCTTACCTATACGCTGTACAACGGCGAGCGCGCAAGATTTGGTGTGCAGTTTGAAGGCGAAGGCTTCTACGGCAATCGGAGTCAGGAAACGGTCGAGTCCCTCCAGGGCATAACTTTCCCGAAGCATGATATCGACAACTCGGTCTTTGGTGGGGTCGGCCGCCTAACCGGCCGATTTGAGTATGCGTTAGGCAAGCGGGGGTTGGTCAATCTCTTTGCCGACGCGGGGCTCCAAGCGAAGTACTCCCTAATCAATTACGACGAGCTGCACAAGGATTTCGACGAACTTCTCTGGGGCCCATACGTCAAAATCGGCGTCAGTGTGTCTTTCTAATTAACAACCCATCCATCTGAATTTATGATTCGAAGTTGGCCCAGACTCATTGTCGCGGCTGCCGCCGCTTGTGTGACGAGTCAATCGCTGGCCCAGGATCTTTGCTTCACTCCGGTTGATTCCGCAGTGAGCGGCGCCGCCACAACCCTCAACGCCGTCACGTTTGGTGCCGCCCGCTTTGTGGCCGTCGGCACTAACGGCAATGTGATCACCCTGAAAGCCGACACCGCCCCTCTGGAGTGGAGAACAACCAATATCATTTCGGGATCCAACGGCAAGAATCTCCGTGCGGTTGCGTTTGGGGCCAATCGTTTCATAGCGGGGGGAGCAAACTCAGGGGTGTTCAGCTCCGCCGACGGTACGGCCTGGCAATTCCGGAGCGAGGCCTTTCCCACCAAAAAGGACGTAACGGGCCTACTCCAAACGGATTCAACCGCTGTGAGCGTCGGCGATATCGTCGATGTCCGGCGAAGCGCTTGATCTGCTGCTGTGGTCCCCGTCACCCATAGACCAAGCCAGTTTTGAGATCTGGGCATCACCAGCTTTCGGGATACGCAGAACAAAACCCGCTGGATCATTGTCGGAGGCGCCGGAGTCATCCGCGTCTCCGACGACAATGGCGCGACATGGAAAGTAGCAGCCCAACCAGCTGCTTCGGCAGCGGTGTGAGCCTGTTTGGGTCGCCTCAGGAGCCAACCAAATTGGTCGCAGTCGGAGCGAGTGGTCGAATCCGGGTATCGACTGACGGGCTCCAGTGGACCAACATCACTCAAGGCACCGCTGAATTTGGTGCGGTTACTTACGCACCAGAAATTGGGTTCGTCGCGGTCGGGGATGGTGGCGCCCTTTACACCAGTGCGGACGCGGCGACGTGGACTTCGCGCAACTCCGGGCACGACACAGCAACTGCTCGGCGTGGCGGCCTCCAATGACGGCCTGGTCATGGCTGTTGGGGCCGGAGGCACGGTCGTGCTGGGAAGCGTCGTTCCTTCCATCACAATTCAACCGGCCGCTCAGATCGTGTGCGCCGGGGCCTCGACGATCGCACTTTCTCGGTCGAAGCGACTGGCCAGTCGCTGACCTATCGATGGCAAAAGGACGGACAACCGGTGGCGGATGGTGCCAACGTGAGTGGGCCGACGACCGCGACCTTGACCTTGACCGGTAAGTTCAAGGCAGACGTCGGTAAATACCAGGTGATGGTCACCGGAGCAACTCCTTGTAGCATAGTCAGCTCCACCGAGGCCAACTTGACGGTGAATGATCCTCCATGATTGCCACGCAACCGGAGCCGAGCAAAACCGCTTGCGCCCCCCAGCGCCGTTACTCTCACCGTCAACGCCACGGGCGATGGGCTGACGTATCAATGGCGCAAAAATGGCCAACCCTCGTCGATGGCGGTAACGTCAGTGGTGCCACCACGCCGACATTGACCCTGGCCGCGACGACGGCGGCAGATGCCGGTTCATCGACGTCGTGGTCAGCGGGGTAGCCGTGCAACCCGGCGACTTCAAACGCCAGCGCGACCATCAATGCTGCTTTGCCGCCGACCATTACCGCGCAACCCGCACCGACGCAGACCGTACTGCGCGCCGGGCTCCGCCAGCTTTACGGTCGGCGCAACTGGAACCGGCCTCACCTACCAATGGCGCAAAGCGGGGTCGACCTGGCGGACGGGGAGACGATTAGCGGAGCCACCACGGCAACGCTCACCATTCATCCGACGCGGCCCGAAGATGCCGGTGCGTATAATGTAGTGGTCAGAGGAGCGGCGCCTTGCGCTCCAGCCATTCGAGCGGGAGCCGTTTGACCGTTAATCTGCCTCCAGCCATAACCGCAACACCAAGCCAGTCAAACCAACTGTGCGCCGGCGGCGATCAGTTCAGGTCGAAGCCACCGGAACTGGCTTGACTTATCAATGGCGCAAGAACGGGCAACCTATCACCGATGGCGGGGCCATCAGTGGGGCGACCACCGCCACCTTGACGCTTAATCAGACCTCCAGCGGCGATGCAGCCACCTATGACGTCGTCGTGAACGGCGCCGCCCCGTGCAGCTCCGCCACCTCGGGTCCAGCCGTCTTGATTGTGAATCTGCCGCCGACGATTACGAATCAGCCTGAGACCAACCAGGTCGTCTGCGCGGGCATGCCGGCGAGTTTTCTGGTGGATGCCACTGGCACAGGCCTCACTTACCAATGGCGCAAAGACGGAACCAATCTCGTCGATGGCGGCCATATCACCGGCGCAACGACGGCCACGTTGGACATTGGCCCGACGTCGGCCGAGGACAGCGGCTCCTACGAGGTGGTCGTGACCGGCGCGGGCCCCTGCACTTCCGCCACCTCCGCCCCCGCGAAGCTGGTGGTCAACCTGCCACCCGCGATCACCGTTCAGCCGCAGACCAATGTGACGATATGCATGCCAGGCCCTGCCAGCTTTCACGTCGAAGCGACGGGCACCGATCTCACTTACCGCTGGCGCAAAAACGCACAACCATTGGTCGACGGCGGCAATGTGAGCGGGGCGACGACGGCAACCCTGACTCTCACTGCAACGTCCCCTCAGGACGCCGCTACTTACGACGTCATTGTGAGCGCCGCGTCTCCCTGCAGCACGGTCACCTCTGCCGCCGGGACTCTGCAGGTAAACAAAGCGCCGACCATCATCGTTCAACCTGACGTTAACCAGGAAGTCTGTGCCGGGACATCGGCGATTTTCATCGTCGACGCCGCCGGGGATGGACTTACTTATCAGTGGCGTAAAGGAGGAGTTAACATTGTCGATAGCACCAACATAATCGGCGCAACAACCGCAACCTTGTCCATCGAGCCAGCATCGGAGTCGGACAGCGGCGCCTACGACGTGGTGATTAGCGGCCGAGCGGCCTGCAGCAATGTAGTCTCCACGGTCGCCAACTTGTCGGTCAATGTCCCGCCCAGCATCACCACCCAGCCGCAGGCGCCTCCGACCGCATGCACCAATGCGTCAATCAGCTTGAGCGTCACCGCCGCCGGGACGGACTTGATCTATCAATGGCGCAAGGATGGCACCAACCTGGCCAATGATGGCCACATCTCTGGAGCCACGAATGCGACCCTGACCATCAATCCCGCCTCGACTCCGGATGCGGGTTCCTATGATGTCGTCATCAAAGGATCCGCCGCTTGTTCCAAGACAGTCACCTCCACGCCCGTAACCGTTTCGGTGAGCGAACCGATCACGATTATCGAACAACCGCGCGGCGGCAAATTCTGCTTCTCGGGTGTCGCGACGCTGAGTGTAAAGGCCACCGGAACCGGGCTGACCTACCAATGGCTGAAGAATGGGACCAACCTCATCAACGGCGGCAATATTAGCGGCGCAACCAACGCCACCTTGACGATCGACTCCCCCTCGGAGGCCGACAACGGCAACTATCAGGTTGTGGTCACGGCCACGCCCTGTGGCTCGATCACCTCGGAAACGGCCGAGCTGAAAGGCGGCGTTTGCCTGAATTATCGTGTCATTCGGGATCAGCAGAGCCAGGTGACCGACATCGAGTTCACTTGGACATCGTCGGCG
>JAXMHN010000035.1:0-68562 GCA_046346765.1 Verrucomicrobiota bacterium
GAGAGTTGTTCCTCCATGCTGCGAACAATGGCGTCGGGCAGTTTGCCGCGATATGGGCCAACAAGTTTTTCCCGGTAAGCCGCCGCCGCTGCTGCCGGGTCAATGTTCAACGCGGCCAATCGCGGAACGCCGGGAATTTCTGTTGGCACGGACGCGAGTCGCACTCCGAGCACTTCATCCAGATTCGACGCCGGGTCGGTGCTCACCAGTAGAACGCGCTTGGTCTGGTCGGCCAGCGCGATGGCCGAAGCACACGCGAGCGAAGTCTTGCCCACGCCGCCCTTGCCAGTGAAAAGCAGGAAGCGCGTGGGCGACTTCAAAAATTGAGCCAGCGATTGTTCTGCGGGGGTGGCCATCAACAACAGGAGCTTCCGCCGCAACAACTCGATTTAGCGGGCGCAGTTGTCGCAGTCGCTTTCAGTTTGAACAGCGCCGCCAGTTTCAGCACGGTCAAGTTCCGAACGCCGTGAACATACCGTTGGGCGACTTGCGCGCGAATGTGCCGAGCCGCGTGGCGGACAAGAGTCAGGTGCTGCTCCTGCATTGCCTCAGCGGCGGTCGGAGCGGCATCGCGAAGCACCAACTCAAACGCATGGGCTGCACGAATGTTTTCAACCTGGGTTCACTTGGACGCGCCAAGCGAATTGTGAGCGGCAAAGATGTTAATCCTGCTTGAACTCAAAGACAGTGCCGACACCGATCGGTCTTCAAATTTTTGGAAACGCCTGCCACAACTGCCCCGTGGCCGGCCAGCCAGTGCAGTGAAGCGGAGCGAGGCAACCCAAGTTGGCAGCGCGCAGATAAGCAATGGTTTGCTCAACGCGTTCCTCACTCGCAGAGCAGAGATGAAATCCGCCAATCACCGCACGCACACGCTTTCCTCCAGTCATTCGCGCCACGTGATAAAGAGTGTTGATCACGCCGGCGTGTGCGCAGCCCAGCAGCACAATAAGGCTCGATCCGAGATCAATGACCATCGCCTGATCGTCGGTGAGCGGATCTGGTCGCGTGCAGGCGGCATCCAGAAAGAACGGGCCGCCTGTGTCTTCGTAATCCGTCTCGCGTTGAATTGCTCCTGTGGCAAACACGCCGGTCAGGATCTCTGTCCAGCCCCGTGTCTCGACAAAGCCGCAGGGCGACTGGCGAATCGCCTGGCTTGTCGTCACACTCATACCGATGAAACGCGCTTCGCCTTCGGTGCGTTTACTGTATTTCATTTCGAAGACACCCGGATGCGCACAGACGCGAGCCTTTGGCGCAATGGCCAAAATCGCCGGCACACCTCCCGTGTGATCGTAATGGCCGTGACTCAGCACGATGGCGTCGAGAGTGCGGAGTTCGACGCCCAGCGTGTTGGCGTTGCGTACAGCAAAATCGGTCTGGCCCGTATCAAAAAGGATGCTGTGCGGTCCAATCTGAATGTGAAAGGACAGCCCGTTTTCTGCAAACAGGCCCGCGCGATGAACACTATTCTCGACCAGCACAGTAATGCAGACATTGTTACTCATTTTGGCATCATGAATTTGCCAATGGCGCTGGCCTTGATCGTGTCGCCTTGTTTGAGTTCAGCCCGCAACTCATACAGGCCGTGAGATTCACTCTCCAAAGAGGCGCGCACAACCACTTCTTCCGCTGACACAACGCTCGCATGGTAACGCACTTTCAATTCCACGGTCAGCGCCGAAAGTCCATGGGCGAACAAACAGTTCGTCATCGCACCATCGAGCAACGCCGCGATCACCCCGCCGTGGAGCAGTCCAGAATACCCTTCCAGCGCGCAACTGCCCAGGAAACTCGCCGCCACACTTCCGTCCGGCTGTAACGAATAGCGGAGCGCAAGGCCCATTGGATTGGATGCGCTGCATACATAACAGAACGGATGCGCCTCGGCCTGAGTTGAGCGGAGGAGTGTTTGGGCTTCGTGGATTGATCTCGTCACAGTAGGTCACGTTTAGCACCACCAGTGCCAGCAGACAGAAGCGTTGCTTGCGCGTGAAAAGCGCCGCGATTTTCGATGGCAAAGGACAACGCGGGTAAACCTTTATCTGCTGACCGTGGCAAAATGCCATTGCGAAGAAGGGCGCGTTCCCGGATGATGTGCTGGCGGATTCGTCTCCGCGTCTATGCAGGAAACGGTTCACGATCAGTTGCTCGATTCCGTCCCCGACGGGGTTTTCACCGTGGATTCCGACTGGCGGGTTACATTCTTCAATCGCGCCGCCGAGCAAATTACCGGCATTCCCCGCGAGGACGCGTTAGGTCGTCGTTGTTGCGATGTGTTTCGCGCTTCCATCTGCGAAAGCGCCTGCGCTCTGAAACAAACCCTGGCCACGCATCGGCGCGTGTCCAACAAGGTCGTTTACATCGTCAATGCCAAGGGTGAGCGCATTCCCATCAGCATTTCGACAGCGGCGCTCAAGGATGCGCGAGGCAAAACCATTGGTGGGGTCGAGAGCTTTCGGGATTTGCGCCTCGTGAACGAACTGCGCAAAGAAGCCGAGCAACAGGATTCCTTCTCCGACATCATTGGCCGCAGCGAGGTGATGCGGCAACTGTTTGACCTGCTTCCTGCCGTGGCCGAGAGCGAGAGCACCGTGCTCCTTGAAGGTCCGAGCGGCACGGGCAAGGAACTGTTCGCCCGCGCGCTTCATCAGTTCTCTCGCCGGAAAGCAAAACGTTTCGTGGCCATCAATTGCGGTGCACTGCCCGGCACGCTTTTGGAAAGCGAACTCTTCGGTTACAAGGCGGGCGCGTTCACTGATGCCCGCAAAGACAAGCCCGGCCGCTTTGCCCTGGCCGAAGGTGGGACGATCTTTCTCGATGAAATCGGAGACATTTCACCGGCGATGCAAACTCGCTTATTGCGCGTGCTCCAGGAGCGCGTTTATGAGCCGCTTGGCGCGGTCGAACCCGTCCGTTGCGACGTGCGAGTGGTTGCCGCAACCAACAAGTCATTGAGCGCGCTGGTGAAGGAAGGAAAATTTCGCGAGGACCTGTTTTACCGCGTGCATGTCATGCGGATGGAATTGCCGCCGTTGCGTGAGCGTCGTGAGGACATACCTCTGCTGGTTGAACATTTTGTCGCGCGTTTCAATCGGCTCAAAGGCCGGGACATCGCGGGCCTGTCCGATGCTGCTCTGGCCCGGTTGATGGAATACGATTTTCCCGGCAACGTTCGCGAATTGGAGAACGTCATCGAACACGCGTTTGTGCTCTGTCGCGGCGCGTTGATCGAACCGTCGCACCTCCCGCCGCAACTGCGAGGCGGCGACGAAGGAGTTCGTTCCGGCCTGCCCTCGGGCCTGACGCTGCTGGCGATGGAGAAGCTCCTCCTCCGCGATGCGCTGCGGCGAACCAAGGGCAATCGCGCGGCCGCCGCCCGGGAACTGGGAATTGACGTGAGCACGCTGTTCCGAAAGATCAAGGCGCTGAAGTTGAAAGTCTGACGCGGCAATCTCCGATTGTTTGCTGCGGCGGGTATCCCGTCGTGGCAGCTTGCCACGGAGTCCTTTCCGCACCGTGGCAACACGCCACGGTTTCATAACGTTCCCCTGCCGAACTCAGCGATTTTCATCGTTGGCACGCTCAGTGCCTTTGGGTCTTCCGTGACGATAGCCATTCCATTTTGTCAGGAACGCGTTTCGCCGGTGCTCGATACGGCGACGCGACTGCTGTTGGTCACTCGGCGGCGCGGGAGGGAAGTGACGCGGAAGGAAGTCGCCCTCACGCCGCTGCCAACCGAAGCTCTGGCAATCTCTCTGGCTGAATTGCGCGCAGACGTGTTGCTGTGCGCCGCGCTTTCAGAATCCCTGTGGCGGGCGCTGGAACAGCGCGGGGTTCGAGTCAGACCCCACCTTTGCGGAGAAGTGGAGGCGATTCTGCGCGCCTTCGATTGCGGCCAATTGCGCCGCGATGAGTTTCGCATGCCCGGCTGCTGGGGATGGCACGCGCATAGCCGCTGCCGTCCGCCGCGAACCCCAGCACACTCAGACGAATCCGGCGCAGCCGACGCAGCGAAGAAAGCCTTGTGATGAAAACCAGCCACGTATCGAAGTTTGACCGCTTGTTGGCCGGCGTTTGCCGGAACTGTCCGATATGCCGTCGCGCTCGTCGCCGCCAATCCGGCCTGGCGTTCTGGCTGGTGAAGAAAGTGGAACATACCTTCTGCCCATTTTGCCGTGCCTATGGACGGGTTTACGGACGGAAAACGTATGAAAAAACAGCCTGAACCGATGCACCTCGCCCTGCACACGTTGAATTGCTGCAGTCGAAAGGCACGCCTCGAACGCGTTGGCGTCAGCGGCCAACGTCATTGGTATCGAATCACCGGCTTGCCAGGTTGGAGACGATTACAACTTGGCCTGCCTGCTTTCGGCAACGCGCACTGTATTCCACGGCAAAGGCAGAAGCCCATCGCAAAGTGGTTGACGTTCCTACGGCGTTTGCTCCTCCGGCGAACGCCCACTTCACTCATTCAATCAAAAAGAAAAGAGCACTCTGAAAAGAACCATGAAAATTGCCATCCCTATTGAAAACGGACGTCTGCACGGTCACTTCGGCGGCTGCCGCGAGTTCGCTCTGGTCGAAGTGGACGAGAACCAGAAGGTTGCATTGCGCACCGAGATTATTGCCGCGCCCGGACATCAACCGGGCCTGTTTCCCCGCTGGTTGCGCGAACGAGGAGTGCAGTTGGTCATAGCGGGCGGCATAGGGCATCGCGCGCTGGCCAACTTCGCGCATCACGGCATCGCAGTGCGAGCGGGAGCGCCGGACACCCCAATCGAACCGCTCGTGGCCGCATACCTCAGCGGCCAGTTGACCGGGACGCCCGAAGCCTGCAACCACCACGGGCATCTTCACGATCACGAGCACCGTCATCACGACCATGACCGCACTGGGTCGTGTCAGGATTCACACGAACTGTTGAACGAAACAAAAACGAACTGAAAACATCATGAACAAAGACACACTGATTCAAGGATTGAATGAGGACCTCGCCGCCGAACTGGGCACAGTCATCCGTTACACATACCAAGCGGCCAAATGTTATGGCTTGCTGGCCGCGGAACTGCGCGAACTACTGCTCAAAGAGGCGCAGGATGAACTGGGCCACGCGGCGTATTTGATGGACGTGATTCAAGATTTGGGCGGCGAACCCACCACTACGCCAAAGCCGTTCGAGAAACCCACCGACCTCAAAGGAATACTGGAACTGGACGTAAAAATGGAGGCAGAGGACGTGGCCAATTATTTGGCGCACGCCAAACTCGCGGAACAACTCCAACTTCCCGAACTCAAAATGAAGCTGGAGGAAATGGCCGCGGACGAAGCAGGGCACGGACGCGAGTTGCGTCGCCTTCTGAAGGGACTCTGACAATCCGGGAATCTGTTTCCGATGAAATTCAAAATTCAGAGAGAAAGGCAAACACGATGAAGACGAAACTCAAATTGATTGGTATATCGGTAGTCTCCGCAGCATTGACGGTGGTTCAGGCGCAAGCTCAATGCCGGGGTCATTGTCATGGCGTCCGTTGCCACGGCGCGCCGTGTTGGGGCATCGCCAGGCAAGTTGATGAACCCACCAGGGCAGAGGCAATGGCAACGGTCACGGGAGAGGTTGTGCGCTTGGAAAGGACTGCGGACACGAACAGCGCGGGCGCAGGTGTGCATCTGCACCTGAAGGTGAAAGAGGGAACGCTGTTAGTGCTGCTCGGACCGAGCTGGTATCTGGATAACCAAGCTGTGCGTGTCAATACGTCGGACAAAATCTCGGTGAAGGGAGTCCGAACAACCTTGGACGGCCAAACCGCCATCATCGCCGCTGAAGTCAGGAAAGGCGACGACGTGCTCATTCTCCGGGATGAAAACGGATTCCCAAGGTGGGCGGGCTGGAGAAGGCGCTGAACGTAAGACGCAAAGCACATGACTGCGATCTTGAAACATTCTTTAATTGGATTGTTGTTGGTTCTCGGCGCAGTTGCGGTTTCGGCGCACGATGAGGACACACAGAAGTCCACGCAGAACAACACCAACACGGTCCTGATCCAAGCACAACCTGGCGCGAATGCCTGGAATGCCGGCCAACCTCCGGCGGATTGGTGGGCGGAGATCAAACGGCAGCACGGTCACGTCGGACCGTGGAACGTGCTCGGCTGGCGTATCGGGCAGGCCGCATTGCGCGAATTCAAGTCCGAATGGGGACGTCACGAAGTTGAAGTCGTTTGCTACGTCCCGCTGCAAACGCCGTTCACCTGCATGGTGGACGGGTTGGCGGTGGGAACAGGAAACAGCATAGGCCGGCTGGATTTACGCATGGCGGAGGTGTTCGATTACCGTGAGTCCTTCATCGCCGTCAGACGGAAGGACAGAGCGGGCGGCGTCCTGGAGTTTCGCCCCAATCCCGACTACCTGAAATCCATAACGAACCAACCCGTCGAGGCGTTGGAACGATTGTCGCGCGAGTGCAGCCGGATTCCCGAAGAAAAGCTCTTCAGCGTCCGCCGATTCTGACACTGGATTCAACCCGCCGGCAAATCGAGGTGTCCAATGCAAACAGTCAGACGCCGCCGTGAAATCCAGAACCAGCGCTCGATGAAGGAGCGCGACGCACTCTTCCAGAGGTTTGGCTACGACTCAGCAGCAAGCCTCCGGTTCGTGTTGTCGAAGATCCGGCCGCTGTCCGGACACGTGCTGGAAATCGGCACGGGCAAGGGCCGTTTCCTCGCGGCAATGGCCAAGCACGTGGAGCGGATCACCACGTTGGACGTGGACGCGGAGCAACAGCGCGCGGCGAAGCTCCACGTTCGGCGGCCTAGTTCAAGATGTCCGATTCGGTTCATCGTTCATGATGCCGAGCGGTTGCCCTGGCCTGGTGCTGTTTTCGATACGGTGGTCAGCGTGAACACGTTTCACCATCTGAGCCATCCACTGCGGGTATTCAATGAAATGCTCCGCGTGTTGAAGCCGGGCGGCAAGCTCGTCTTGTGCGATCTTTCGCCGCGCGGTTTTCAGATCTTCGACCGGATTCACCGGTTTGAGGGCGGCACGCATCCCCGGCTCAGGAACGGCCTGACCGACTTCGCACGTTTGCTACGCGACCGTGGCTGGACAACCAAACGATTCAAAGGCTGCAATCAGGAAATCCTGGTGTCCATTTCCCGCACCAACAATTGAAGCGCACGACATGAACTTTCAACTCACACCCATTGGCTTGATCCACTCGCCCCATCGGCAACAGGAAGGCACTCCCATTCAACCGCGCTGGGCGCACGGTGCGGAGGGAACAGTCGAACTGTTTCCAGAATTCGCGCCCGGTTTGCGCGCCCTTGATGGATTCGAGCGCGTTTGGTTGTTGTGTTGGTTTGACCGGGCAAAACCCACCGCGCTTGAAGTCGTTCCCTACCTCGACACGCAGAAACGCGGAGTGTTTGCCACACGCGCACCGAGCCGACCGAATCCCGTTGGCTTGTCCTGCGTGCGACTGCTGGCAGTCGAAGGAGCACGCTTACGAGTGGCGGACGTGGACATTCTGGACGGGACTCCGCTGTTGGACATCAAACCTTACGTTCCCGACTGCGACGTGTTCGAGGTCAAACGCGTAGGTTGGTTTGCCAGCGCCACCGGACGCAAGACTGCCGATGACCGTTTTACATGAGAGTCACGTCACATGCCGATCAGTTGCACGCGCACGCGCACGACGGTCAGTGCGGTTGCGGACAGCACCATTCACACGCCAGCGTTCAACTCAACCAGACCGCGATTGGCCTGGTGCTGATTTTCAATTCTTTCATCTACGAATGGTGCTTCGAACGCAACAGCCCGGTCGCCGGTTTCAGCGCTTTGCTCGGGGCACTCATTCTTGGATTTCCAATTGTCTGGGTCGCCTTCAAAGACGTGCGCGGTGGTTTATTGAGCACCAACGCACTCGTAGCCTTGGCCGTGCTCGCATTGTTCGCTTCAGGACATCACCAGGAGGCCGGCATCGTTTCGGTATTCATGCTGTTGGGCCAGATCATCGAAACGCGCACTGCGGAAGGCGCGCTGGCGTCCATTCATTCGCTCATCAAACTTACACCGACGAAGGCGCGGCGCGTTGGCGAAGCGGGTGAACAAGAAGTCGCGGTGCATGAGTTGAAAGAGGGCGACATCATCCGCGTCCGGCCCGGAGACAACGTAGCTGCGGACGGTGTCATCGTTAGCGGCCAAGGCTCGTTCAATCAGGCCAATATCACCGGTGAATCGTTGCCCGTGGACAAGAAGCCTGGGCACGACGTGTTTGCAGGCACAATCAACCTCACCGGCGTCCTCGACATCCGCGTCACGCGAGCTGGGCAGGACACGACGCTGGGCCGCGTGCGCGACCTGATTCTGGCCGCGGAGAAGACCAAGCTGCCCATCGTCCGCATCATGGACCAATACATGGGCTTTTTACACGCCGCTGGTCCTCTGTATCGGCGGACTTGTATGGATGTTTACCCACGATTTGAGCCGGGTTGTGTCCGTTTTCATCGTGTCGTGTCCGTGCGCTTTCGTGCTCGCCTCGCCCACGGCGATGGTTGCCGCTCTGTCAGCCGCAGCGCGATTGGGTATTCTCATTAAGAATGTGGCCGATCTCGAACTGGCTGCGAAGATCAATGCGTTCGTCTTCGACAAAACCGGCACGCTCACCACGGGCAAGCTTGCGGTCAGCCGTCTCGCGCCTTTGGGCAGGACTGCCCCGGCAGAATTGCTCCGCGTCGCGGCATCGGCGGAACAGTTTAGCAATCATCCCACGGCAAAAGCGCTGGCCCAGCTTGCCGAAGAGGCGGGTGTTCCTCTCATCAAACCCACGCAGTTCCTGGAAACCGCTGGACGCGGCATCACAACGCATCTCAATGGCGACAGCGTAGTCATTGGGCGTGCCCAATGGCTGCGCGACAACGGCGTTGCCGACGGCTTTGCCTCCGAAGTGGATTTGAAGGAGGCCGAAGGCTGGAGTCTCATCTTTGTCGCGCGAAATCAGCAGTGCATCGGCTGGGTCGGCTTGCAGGATCAAACGCGGTCTGAAGCGAAGGACTCTTTGGCTGCGCTGAAAGACATTGGCGCGCGACGCGTGGCCATGGTGAGTGGCGACCGGCAGCCGGTGGCGGTTCGCGTGGGACGCGACATCGGTTGCGACGACGTTGTTGGCGATTGTCTGCCGCAAAATAAAGTGGACTTCGTCCGGCAGATGCGCGCCAAGGGATACCGTGTGGCTGTGATTGGCGATGGCGTGAATGACGCGCCGGCGTTGGCCGCAGGCGACCTCGGCATTGCAATGGGCGCTGCCGGCAGCGAAGTGGCCATTCACAGTGCCACGATTGCGCTGATGAACAATGACCTCCGGCGTTTGCCGTTTCTGGTGGAACTTTCACGTGAGACGCGCCGCGTCATCAACCAGAATTTTCTGCTTGGGCTGGCCTTCGTTGTGGGTGGGATGGTGCTGGGAGCGATGAAATTCATCAGCCCAATCCTCGCGGCCTTGTTTCATGTGGCCGGTTCACTGCTCGTCGTGTTCAACAGCTTCCGCCTGATGCGGCTTGGTGAAGAACTCGAACCGCACGAACGCGTCACGGCCCGAGTTGTCCCGGCACAAAACCCTTCGATACACCAGTGCTCCGAGCACAGCCCGGTCGCAAGCCCGCAACCTGTCTTGTCCTCATGAACTTGTTCTCGGCCTCGCCAACTGTGGCGCTGATGTGTTATTGCGTTCTCGCTTTGCTCGCGGCATTGGCGGGTGGCGCGTTGCCGACTTTGTTCAAGCTCACTCACACCCGGCTGCAAATCGCCGTGAGTTTTGTCGCGGGTTTGATGCTCGGCTTGTCATTGCTGGGCCTGTTGCCGCACGCGAGCCACGAGTTGAACTCCATTCATCTTGGCGCAGCCTGGCTGCTGGCCGGTTTTCTCGTGATGTTCTTCCTCCAACGCTTCCTGCCGTTTCATCATCACGATGTTGCGGAAGGAAGCCCTCTTGAACCCTGCGGCCATGCGCATGCGCTGGCCGACCGCTCCGCACGCAAGTTGAGTTGGGTCGGTGTGGCGATGGGCTTGTCGTTGCATTCCATCTTTGACGGGTTGGCGATGGCTGCGGCAGTGGCATCTGCTCAACGCGGACATGGTGAGGCGTTGGGTCTGGCCACGGCGCTGGCGGTGATTTTGCACAAACCCTTCGGTGCGCTGGCCATCGCGACATTGATGACGGCAAGCGGCGCAACGCGCTACCGAAATCTGGTAAACCTTGCGTTCGCTTTGGTGACGCCGCTGGGCGCGTTGTTGTTCTATTTGGGCGCTGGTTCGTGGGCGCACAGCCATCCTGTTTGGCTCGGCGGAGCGCTGGCCTTCTGCGCCGGGACGTTCCTTTGCATCGCGGGTTCAGATCTTCTGCCCGAACTACAATTTCATCGGCACGACCGGCTGAAGCTCTCCTTGGCGCTCCTGGCGGGTTTGGTCGTGGCCATTGGAATTACACGCTTTGGACACACGCGGCATGAGCATCACAATTTCGATCCGGGCGGATCAGCGGAACTTCGAACTGCGAGTCCGGTTTGATATGATCTCTTCCAGTTACGCTATGACTGAAACGTCCAGCAGCCAGGGCCGCGGGGGAGCGTGGGTTGCCGCGCAATCGCTCCTCATGCTGGCCGCCATTGTTCTGGGCGTCGTTAATCATGGTGATTGGACGCGAATCTGGATGGTCGCGGCGGGCGCGGTTCTGTTTCTGACGGGTGGCGGCATTGGGATTGCCGGAGTGATCGTGTTGGGGCGCAATCGCACAGCGTATCCGCGACCTCGTGAAGATTCGGAACTGGTGCAGCGGGGTATTTACGCGCGCATGCGTCACCCCCTCTATACGAGTGTGATGCTCTCGTCTCTTGGTTGGGCGTTGATCTGGCAGAGCACGGCGGCATTCGGCGTGGCATTGCTGTCGATCCCGTTCTTTTACGCCAAGGCACGTCACGAAGAATGCTGGTTGCGCGAGAAGTTTCCCGCGTATGCAGAATACGCCCGGCGCGTGCCACGTTTCCTGCCGTGCATTGGGCGGAGGCGGTCCAAGACAAGAACATGAATGCATAATTTTCCAAAAGCTTGCGGCTTGTCTGCTGCAAGCCGAACGAGATTTCGATTGATATGGATGTATTGACTCTGTCCCGGCTGCAGTTCGCAGCAACCATTTCGTTTCACTACATCTACCCGCCGCTGAGCATCGGGCTGGGTGTGATGCTCGTCATTATCGAGGCCTTATGGCTCAAGACGAAGAATCCGCTGTATCACCAAATGGCCCGGTTCTGGACCAAGGTCTTTGCGCTCACGTTCGCCATCGGCGTGGCGACCGGCATTGTGATGGAATGAGTCGCACAACCGCTGGACTTTATTCAGCTCGGTGTCGGCGACGTGTTCGGCAGCGCGCTCGCAGCGGAAGGCATTTTCGCATTTTTCCGAATCAGGATTCCTCGCCGCTGCTGTTTCTATTGATAAAGTCGGACGCAAATGCATTTCTTCGACGTGTGATGGTCTGCCTCGGCGCGCACTTTTTAGCGCCATCGATCGTGGTCGTAATTCTGGATGCAGACTGCGGGCTTTCACATTGTTAAGTAGGCATGAAAGCTCGCGCGAGATCACCGACTTTGATGGTGTTTAACCCGTCCTCGATGGACTGGCTGTTTCACACGCTGTGCGGGGCGTGGCAGGCGGGGCTTTTTCGTGGTGAGGTGAGCGCGTGGTATTTGCTGAAACAGAAGCACGAGGCGTTTGCAAAAGCCGATGCGCGTCAATTAGCGGTCGGGTTGCTCGCAATCAATGCTACAATTGGTCATGGGCGCGGGCAGTGCCTGCTATGCGTGGCGAAAAATCAGCCGGTTAAACTCGCCGCGTTCGAGGGCCTTTACGAAACGACGAACAATGCACCACCATTCGTTCACGTGGTGGATGAAAAGAATGAGACAGTCGTTGGCCCTGCGATTCCTGGAATGTTGAGCTTCTCGCCTACAACGACACCTCGAAACCGGCTACCGGTTTGCGCGACGCTGCGCCTGATCCGAAAGACTGACCGCCAGTGAACTTCACGTTCCAGATGTTTCAATCTCATGGTGGCGATTGGCTTCGGCATGATCGCCGTGGCGGCGTTCGCGTTCTTCTGCTGGCGGGAAGTGCTATTCCGCAAGCGGTGGATGCTCTGGCTACTCGTGCTGTCAGTGCTCGGTCCGCAAATCGCCAATCAGGCGGGTTGGTTCGCCGCCGAGGTTGGACGGCAACCATGGATCGTGCAGGGAATGATGCGCACCTCTGAGGGACTGTCCGCCGTGGTAAAGGCAAACAGCGTGCTCGCCTCATTGGTCCTGTTCACCTTCATCTACCTCCTGTTGTTCGCCGTGTTCGTATATTTGCTGAACGACAAAATTCAGCATGGGCCGGACGAGGCTGATCTTGTCGTGGCTGGAAAGCTGGGACTTTCAGTATGAACTACGACGGCCTGGATTTGAACTCGCCGCTACCGAAGCGCTCGTCCTGATCGGTACTGTTCACCGGCAATACGCTATGTTGGGCGGCTTCTTGACCTCGGCGTCGGTGCTTTGCATCTGTTTGCCAAAAGGATGAGGAACGCCGCATCATGCTCAACGCCATCGGCCCGGTGTGGGACGGCAATGAGGTTTGCTGGTCAGCGTGCGCGGTGTGCTGTTCGTAGCATTTCCGAATGTCTATGCGACGGTATTCTCCGGTTTTTACTTTGCCTTCGTTCTCCTTCTTGTAGCGCTGATTTTCCGTGCGGTTGCCATCGAGTTTCGCAGCAAACAGCCGATGCACTGGTGGCGGCAGATGTGGGATGTGGGCTTTGCCTGCGGCAGTCTGCTCTCCAGTTTTCTGATCGGCGCGGCGATGGGCAACATTGCTTGGGGGCGTGCCCATTGATGAGCGGGGTGAATTCGCCGGCACGTTCTTGACGCTGTTGCGGCCATATCCCATTCTGCTGGGTACGTACCACCGTTTCCCTGTTCATGATGCACGGCGCGATTTCCGCGCCGTAATGAAGACCGAAGGTGAACTGCACGACAAACTGCGCGGCTGGATCAATAACACGATCATCTTCTTCATCATCTGCTACGCGGTCACGACGATGGCGACGCTTCTGTATGTGCCGCACATGGCGGCGCGGTTGCGTGCGAACCTGTGTGGTTGCCTGCACGCAGAAACAGCGATGGCACTGGCGATTGCCGACATCCCGCGCGAGATTTCCTTGCGGCGCGACGGCCGGGCTTTTCCTGCGTGGCGATGGCCGCGTTGATGGGGCTGTTCGGCTGGAGATGTATCCCAATCTCATACCAGCGCAATCCTGAACTGGTGTACAGCCTGATGATCTGCCAACTCCGCCTCGTCGCAAAAACTCTCGGTGTCATGCTGACCATCGCGCTTATCGGCGTGCCCATAGTGCTCGCTTACACCGTGAGCATTTACTGGATCTTCCGGGGCAAGGTGAAGCTCGACAAAATGAGTTACTGATCCGGCGCAAGCAATTATCGCGGCTGCGTCGCCTTGCGGCAGACACACCGGCGCAATTGACAGGTGGTGAGAAAGGAGGTATTTATATTTCGCTTTTTGGCGAAATAAAGAAAAGCAACCATGCGCGAATTCATGAACATCACCGGGGCGCTGGCGGACGAAACCCGCGTCCGGACGCTGCTGGCATTGCGGCAGGGTGAATTGTGCGTCTGCCAGATCACCGAACTGTTCGGCCTCGCACCGTCCACTGTCTCCAAGCATTTGTCCCTCCTGTTCCAAGCGGACCTTGTTGAGTCGCGCAAGGATGGCCGCTGGATCTATTACAAGTTGCCCGGCAAGAGCGCCGCCGTGGAAGTGCGCGAGGCGCTGGATTGGGTGGAAAAGTCACTCGGGAACAGCCCTCAGGTTTTGGAAGACGGCAAGAAACTCAAAAAGATTTTGAAGCAAGACCCAACCGATTTATGCAAGCGACAAACGCAAAAGTGAAACCGACCATTTTGATTCTCTGCACCGGCAATTCGTGCCGCAGCCACTTGGCCGAAGGTATTCTGCGAGCAACGGCGGGCGACACGCTCAATGTTCAGAGCGCGGGGTCGAAACCCGCTGGCTACGTTCATCCGCTGGCGATTCAGGTGATGAAGGAAATCGGCATTGATATCTCGGCCCATCACTCAAAGCACATGAATGACTTCTTGCAGCAGCCCGTGGAAACGGTCGTCACGGTCTGCGGCAACGCAGACCAAGCTTGCCCGATGTTCCCCGGACAAGTGAACCGCTACCATTGGGGCTTTGACGACCCGGCCCATGCCACAGGCACGGACGAGGAGAAACTCGCCGTGTTTCGCCGCGTGCGTGATGAAATCAAACGAGTATTCGAGGCTTACGCCGCGGGTCGGCGCGACCAGGCGAAAGCGGCCCAATCCACATGAGCAAACCGAGTGTCCTGTTCCTTTGCGCGCATAATGCCGCCCGCAGCCAGATGGCAGAGGCCCTGTTGCGCAAGCACGCCGGAGATCGGTTCGACGTGGTGAGCGCCGGGCTTGAACCTACAACGGTTCATCCGTTCACGCTGCGGGTGTTGAACGAAGTGGGCATTGACGTGTCTGGCAATCGGGCCAAAGGACTCGATGGCCTGATGGGAAATCGAACCTTTCAACTCGCCATCATTGTCTGTGAGCGGACGCAAAAGAATTGCCCGACGATTTATCCATTCGCTTTGCGGCGTCTCGACTGGCCATTTGAAGACCCCGCCGAAGCGCAAGGCACGGAGGAGGAGCGACTGCAAAAGTTCCGCGACGTGCGCGACCAAATCGAAATGCGGATTTTAGAATGGCTCAAAGCAACTCCAACAAGAGCAAGTTTATGAATATTACCACGCAAACTCTCCAAGTGTTCGACCCCGCGATGTGCTGCTCAACCGGCGTCTGTGGGCCGGACGTTGACACCAAGCTCGTGCAATTCGCCGCCGACCTCGACTGGCTCAAGTCCCAAGGTGTCATCGTCCAACGGCACAACCTGTCGCAGAACCCGGCTGCATTCGTAGAGAACCAAGCTGTGCAGACGACGTTGACCGAGAAGGGCGAAGCGGCGTTGCCTTCGCACTATTGGTGAACGGCAAGGTCGCCGTCACTGGACATTATCCTGACCGTGCTGAACTGGCGGATTCGTTCAAACTGAAAGCGACTGCGACAACTGCGCCCGCTAAATCGAGTTGTTGCGGAAGCTCATGCCGCGAATGAACGTCGCCGCAGAACACCTGCTGGCTCAATTTTTGAAGTCGCCCACGCGCTTCCTGCTTTTCACTGGCAAGGGCGGCGTGGGCAAGACTTCGCTCGCGTGCTTCGCCATCGCGCTGGCCGACCAGACCAAGCGCGTTCTACTGGTGAGCACCGACCCGGCGTCGAATCTGATGAAGTGCTCGAGTGCGACTCCGCGTCCGTGCCAACAGAAATTCCCGGCGTTCCGCGATTGGCCGCGTTGAACATTGACCCGGCAGCAGCGGCGGCGGCTTACCGGGAAAAACTTGTTGGCCCATATCGCGGCAAACTGCCCGACGCCATTGTTCGCAGCATGGAGGAACAACTCTCCGGCGCTTGCACGATGGAGATCGCGGCGTTCGACGAATTCTCAAAATTGCTGGGCGAACCCACGGCGACCGCTGGGTTTGATCACGTCATTTTCGATACCGCACCGACCGGCCACACACTGCGGCGCTGCTTTCCTTACCCGGAGCGTGGACGGGTTTTCTCGCGAATAGCACAACAGGCAATTCGTGCCTCGGCCCACTCGCGGGCTTGGAGAAGCAGCGGACGATTTACGAAAGCGCCGTCGCATCACTGGCGGACGCTGCGCGCACGACGCTCGTTCTCGTCAGCCGCGCACAAAGGGCTGCGCTCGCCGAAGCCGAACGGACGAGTGATGAACTTGCAGCCATCGGGGTGCGCAACCAGCGGCTCATTTTGAATGGATTGTTCCAAGCTGCCGACTCTGACCCTGTAGCGCTGGCATTGGAGCGACGCGGAGCGGAGTCGTTGTCCGCCGCGAATGGCTTCCTTGCGCGGCTGCCGCTATCACGAGTGCCATTGCGTTCACACAATCTTGTGGGTATTCCGTCCCTGCGGGCGCTCGTTGTGGCTGATTCTTCTCGCAACGGAGAAGCGCTCAACGCGGAAGCAATCCCCGCCTTGCCCACAACCGAAACGCTCAACGGACTGGTGGACGACCTGGCTAAGTCCGGTCGCGGTGTCGTGATGACAATGGGCAAAGGCGGTGTCGGCAAGACCACCATCGCCGCCGCCATCGCCACGGAACTTGCGCGGCGCGGACACAAAGTTCATCTCAGCACTACCGATCCAGCGGCCCACGTCGCAGCGGCGGCAGGCCATCTCGATGGATTGTGCGTCAGCCGCATTGATCCACAAGCGGAGACTCGCGCTTACGTCGAGCATGTGCTCGCCACTGCCGGAATGAATCTCGACGCGAACGGGCGTGCGTTGCTGGAGGAAGATCTACGTTCGCCTTGCACTGAGGAAATCGCCGTGTTCCGCGCGTTCGCCCGCACTGTCGCTCAAGGCAAGGATGGTTTTGTCGTGCTCGATACCGCGCCCACCGGCCACACGTTGCTGCTGCTCGACGCTACGGAATCTTATCACCGCGAAGTGGCGCGCAAGGCCAGCGACCTGCCTGATGAAGTGCGGAATTTGCTGCCCCGCTTGCGTGACTGTGATTTCACTCGCGTGCTCGTTGTCACGCTCCCCGAAGCGACACCGGTTCACGAAGCGGCTGCGCTGCAAGACGACTTGCGCCGCGCGCAGATCGAACCGTTCGCGTGGGTCATCAACCAGAGCTTTGCCGAAAGCGGTTCGCGCGACCCGTTGCTCGTCGCGCGGGGACGCGGTGAGGTTCAATTCATCCGCGAAGTCGCTGAAAAACATTCCAAGCGCACGGCCCTTGTGCCGTGGGTCACGGAAGAACCTGTCGGCCCGGAACGCCTGCAACAACTTTTTCAAACCGCAACGGTCCATTGATATGCCAACCTACGTTTATGAAACCATTCCGTCCAAACGCAGCACGAAGCCACGTTATTTCGAGTTCAAGCAAAGCATGAACGACAGCCCGCTAACGAATCATCCTGAAACCGGCGAGCCGATTCGCCGCGTCGTCCTCGGCGGGTTCGGCGTGTTGAGTTCCAAGCCGTCCAGCAGCAACACTGGTTCATCCGGTTCGTCCTGCGGGCCGGGTTGCGGCTGTCATTGATGGAGTCGCCATGAGTAATCAATCCGCTGTCGCCACGGCAGTTCCTATCGCCCAACCGAAGCGCCTGGCGTTCTTCGAGCGCTACCTCACCGTGTGGGTGTTGCTTTGCATGGTGGTCGGCGTGGCCTTTGGCAAATTGTTCCCCGACCTCACCGCCACACTGAGCAAGCTGGAATTCGGCCAAGGCTCGCAGGTAAACGTGCCGATTGGGGTTCTGCTCTGGCTGATGATTTACCCGATGATGCTCAAAGTGGATTTCTCTGCCATCGGCGGAATTGCCAAAAGGCCGAAAGGTTTGATGGTGACGCTTTTCGTGAACTGGTTGGTGAAACCGTTCAGCATGGCTTTGCTCGCATGGCTGTTCATGCAGCACATCTTCGCCGCGTGGATCACGCCTGAACTCGCAAAGGAATACACCGCCGGCTTGATCATCCTCGCCGCTGCGCCATGCACGGCAATGGTGTTCGTCTGGAGTTTTCTCACGGACGGCGACCCGGTTTACACTCTGGTCCAAGTGGCGGTGAACGATCTCATCATGCTCGTCGCGTTCGCCCCCATCGTCATGTTCCTATGCGGCGTGGCGAACGTCATCGTTCCACCCAAGGTGCTGATTACTTCCGTCGTGGTGTTCATCGTGATTCCGCTGACGGCTGGCTGGCTGACCCGCACGCTGTTGCTCAAGTCGCGCGGGAAGGAATGGTTCGAGAAGAAGTTCCTGCCGAAGTTCCATCCGGTGATGATGTGGGCGCTGTTGCTGACGCTCGTGCTCATCTTCGCGTTCCAGGCCGAGAATCTTACCACGAAATGGTTTGCCGTCATCCTGTTGGCCATTCCGATTTTGATTCAGGTCTATTTCAATTCCAGCATCACCTATGTGCTGATGCGCAAATTGAAAGTGCCGCACAACGTTGCCTCACCCGGTGCGCTCATCGGCGCGAGCAATTTCTTTGAACTGGCCGTTGCAGTGGCCATCACATTGTTCGGTCCAAGCTCCGGCGCAGCCTTGGCCTGTGTGGTCGGCGTGCTGGTGGAAGTGCCAGTGATGCTGTCGGTGTGCAAGGTGTGCAACAACTCGCGGACGTGGTACGGGCGGGCAGTGTCGGCGCGATAATTGGGAATAGGCAGCACCTCAGTTCGCCGTGACCAACGCACGGTTTTGCTCCGCTCCACGGAATGCTGGTTCGTCCCTGTCCCCCTCTCGACCGCATCCGTTCCACTTCGCAAACCGTGCGCTCGTCACGAGCGTGCATCCGCAGTATGCCGCAAGAGCGGCGCGCTTCCGTCTGCGGCTCGGCGGCGGGCGTTACGCTTCGGCTTTATTCCGCTATGCGCTCTATTCCAGCCTCCGCTCCACTTCCCCCGCTCACCGACACGCAGACCGAAGCCTGTCAGATCGATTCTCGAACGTCGTGACATCTTGCCGACAGGGCTCAAAAAAATTACAATCGCCCGCTGATGGCAGGTCCATCAGACAAGACCGTTAAGCGTTTGTTCGCGCTCTCGCGCAATCGTTGCGCCTATCCAAAGTGCGAGACACCCATCGTGCATTCGAGCGGGACGGTGACCGGCGAGGTCTGTCATATTAAGGCGCAAAGCGCGGGCGGCCCAAGATTCGACCGCACTCAGCCCGATGACGCACAACATGCTTTCGAGAATCTCATTCTTTTGTGCAGCGTGCATCACCGCGTCGTGGATGATCGGCCCGATACTTACACGGCTGAGTTGCTGGCTGAAATGAAGGAGATGCACGAACGAAATGGCGACATCGAACTCTCGCAAGAATCGGCACGCATGGCGCAGAAGCTTTTTGAACATTGCCAACTCTCAATTCAAGCGACTGACAATGCCCAAGTGATGGTTGGCAGTCCCGGCGGGATTCAAGCGCAGCAGGTTGTTATCAAGACCTCTAAGCGCCGTTCCCCGTCCATTCTACCCACCCAAGGCGCAATCGGACACAATTTGGCCAAGCGCAACTACACGCTCCATTTGATCGAACGCTACAATGATTTTCAAAAGTGGGATTCCTCAAAGCTCGGCAAGGGCAAGTTCATCGTCATCCATCGCGCCATCAAGAACGAGTTCGGCGCAAAGTGGGATCTTATCCCGGAAGCTCAGTTCCCGAGGCTCGTCACCTATCTGCAAGGACGCATTCTCAATTCAAAATTGGGCCGCATAAAAAACAGCCGCGGCGAAAAGTGCTTCAGCACTTGGGAGGAGTGGCTTGAGCAGAAGCACGGAGCACAGCCTGACCAACCGGGTTGAAGCAGTACATCACGCAATCGTCCGATGCCACGCTTCAACCTCGAATCCCCTAACCAAGTTTCTCAAAAGTGCGCGCTGGGCGATTTGACCGCGTGGGAACTGACGGAAGCTAATTCGGTTAGCGATCCTGCTCCGCGTGAGTGTATCGCGACCGTCTGCAAGTCGCTGAACTCTTTCGTTCGATGGCCCGGCAAGGCTGTTCTGCTCTGGAATGGGTGCGACCGAATTGCGCCGGAAGGTCAACGGCAGAGGATTCACTCATTCCCCGACACCATCAGGCGAGCGGCCAAAGCCGTAAAAGCGCCGTTGGATACCCGCTCCAATGGGCCAGCAATCGTCGCATTCCTCGTCTCGGGGGGAATCCGGCCGAAGCGTTTCGGAAGCCACAATTCGTGGAGCGTCCACCACATTTATTCCGGTAAATTCCCTTATATCGGCAAATCCTCCACCCTTCACGCCGCAAAGAGTTGCCAGCACTTCACCCAAAGCGCTGGTCTCGTAGCCGTACATCCGATAGCTGACGGAATGTGCGACGAGTACCCGTTCTTTGCCTGGCTTCTTCGCGCCGAAGCTTTCCGCAGATTCGGATATGACCCGGACGGCGTCTTCACTGACGTTGCCGTGGATGAATTTGGCTTCGTTCCGGGACGACGAACTGAAATCATCCATCACGAGTCACCCAATGAGACGCAATTATAGCGCGATGAATTCCGCTTCGATTGTGTGGCGGCGGCGTTCGCGTCAAGGATGCTACGGGTCGGCTCAAACACCATCGCTCGCCGCTTCCGTTCCTCCTTTGACACGCCCGCCACCGCCGGGGAGTTTTGCGCTTAGGTTTTCATCGCGGGAAGCTGTCGCTGTTCAGCTTTGGGAATATGCCTGAATGGCTGAATCAGATTACGACAAGGCAATCTCGCATTTGGTCGTGTGCCAGAATTCCGCTCGCTGGACGCGCTTCGAGCAAACACTCGGTCACCGCGTCTCCAACAAGTTTCTCGACAGCATCGCGCATCGGACGAGCGCCGAGTTTCGGATGAAATCCCTTCCGCACGAGGAACGGCAGAACGGTCGTGTCGAGTTTCAGCGTATAGCCGCGTGCGGCGAGAAACTCGATTTCGCGCGCGAGAAATTTCTCTGCGATTTCCAACTGGTGTTCGTAGCTCAAACGATGGAACACAAGTTTCTCATTCACGCGTGCGAAGATTTCCGGGCGCAAGGATTGTTGCGCGCGGGTGAGAACATGGCGCTCAAGCGTCGCATCGTTCGAGTGTTGCAGGCTCATCAATTCTGCCGAGCCGATATTTGACGTGAGCCAGATGTAGAAGCCGCTGAAGTCCAGCGTTTGGCCTGTCGCCACAGTGATGCGGGCCGCGTCGAGCAATTGCAGAAGAATATCGAGCACGCGCGGATGCGCCTTCTCCGCTTCGTCGAACAGGAGCGACCCTTCTGCCGCGCGTTCGCGCACGCCGCCCAGGTAACCGACTTCACCAAGCCGCGCGCCGAGGAGCAGACCCAGCGCTTCCTGATTCTGAAATTCGCTCATGTCGAACCGGAAGAGTTGTCCCGCGCCGAACACTTTGGTTGTCGTCACGACCACCGTTTCGGTTTTGCCGACGCCGGTTGGTCCGAGCAGCAGAAAACTTCCGCGTGGCCGCGCGGGTTTCGTCAGTCCGAGTTCGCCACGTCGCACAGCGGAGATGATTCGCGGCAGTGTGTGGGACTGGCCGCGGATTTCGCGCGGCAGGAGAGAATCCAGTTCGTGGAGTTTGGAGAGCTTCGTCGGGTCTGTCGTTTTGTTCATCCCCCGGTTCTACCACGGACTGAGCGTGAACTTGTGTTCGACATACACCAGCACTTCGCGCGGTCGTGAGATGGTCAACGCGTGTTCGGCGGAAAAGCCGCTGACGAGAAAACAAAAAACAAACGCGTATGAAGTTAATCAAAAAGATTCAACACATTAGACTCAAAGTTCGTTCGCGGCTGCCCTCGATTCTCGTGGCCGCCGTCATCCTCACCCTCAACGCAATGCCGGCATTCGCGCAGGCGTTCAACTCAACGGAACTCAAGACCGGCATCAGCAACAGCCTCGCGGTGATCATGATGTTCGGTTTCGTCCTCGGCATCTCGGCTGTGATCTACGGCGGGTTCGCGATCCGGCGCGGCGACGTGGACCAGGGCAAAATGAGCATCATCGGCGGGGCGATCATCGCGGCCGCTCCTGCGGCTGTGTTCGCCTTCTACAAAATCTTCGGCATTGACGCGAACAGCGCGGTCGGCGTCGGCAATTTCTAGTTCCCGCCACACATCCCGCCTCCAGCCGCCCCGAGCCAAAATGAAAACAGATCTCCGCCTCACCGATACCAACGCCGCGTCAGACTCCAAAGGCAAGACGTGGGGATTGGAAGGAGGATTGTTCTGGTGGCTCGTGGGCGGCGTCGGCGCGGGCACCCGAAGGCTCCGTCGATTCAGCACGATGCGGTATTCCGCTGGATGTTGAACGGCGCGGATTCGCTCGGCGAACGTGAAGTGAAGCGCAAGATCCGCGGTGAAGATCGTGTTGCGAAGTATGGCGCGGTCGGCGCTTTGCCGAACCTCATCGAAGCGTTCGAGCGCGTGAAGCAGACGGCGAATGTCGTCGAAGTTGTGAAGCTCATTGACGAGTTCGACCTGCCGCGCGAAGCCGTCCCGACGCAGTGGCTCAACGAAGCCAGGGTGTGGGAAGCCTTGCTCGAACGCATGCCGATGACCGCGATGATCCGCAACCTCGGCAAGATGACGAGCATCGGACTCATCAAGCCGTTCGGCGATGCGAAGAAGCTCGTTCTCCGCAAGCTGAAGGATGAAACGGCTCTGAAGCGTTCGCGCATCCACCCGCTCGCCGTTCTTGTGGCGCAGAAAATCTACGCCCAGGGTCACGGCGACAAGGGCGCACTCAAGTGGTCGCCGGTATCGGCGATCGTGGACGCATTGGACGCAGCGTTCTACGCGACGTTCAGCAACGTAAAACCGTGCCGCAAGCCGGTGCTGCTCGCGCTCGACGTGAGCGGTTCGATGGCTGCATCGAACATTGCCGGTTCGTGCATCACTGCCCGTGAGGGCAGCGCAGCGATGGCCCTCATCACGGCAGCGACGGAGCCGGAACACGAAATCATCGCGTTCTCCGCTCCGGATCGTGGTGGTTACCCGAGGCGAGCGCTGGCAGAACATGAGTCGCCGTGACCAGCGCGTGTTTTGCTTGGTTCCACGGGCTGCCGGTCGGCCCTGTCCCCCTAACGACCGCGCCCGTTCCACTTCGCAAACCGCGCGCTCGTCACGACCGGGCATTCGTATGTTGCCGCAAGCGTGGCGGGCTTCCGTCTCCGGTTCGGCAGCGGCGTTGCGCTCCGGCTTCGTTGCCCATATGCGGTGCTCTCCGCTTCCGCTCCACTTCCCGCTTTCCGACCGCAGACCGACGCCGTGTTGCCAGCCTGCTCACGGATTGGGCATCGTCCTTCGCTTGTATCAGCTCGCGAAAATCCGCATCATCCAAAAATCTCCGCGGACAAGCTGGAGCCAGCAATGTCCAAACATCTCTATGACGGATGGTGCGATTGCAAGGCCAAGAACATTTCAAATGGCCGACGGCTTCACATTCTCACAGAAATAGACGGCACTCGACCAAAAGCGCATGGCCGGATTGTGGAGACAGTCCTATCCCATTACGAAGACCCACGATTTCTGGCGGACCGGATCAAGCGACTTGGCTTTAATAAAGCAGCAAAAGTTCTCGAAGGGATTCTCCCAAAAACGAAAAAAGCCCGTTCTGGACATGTCGGTGAGATCCTCGCCACCGAAGCCGTGTCTGCAATACTTCCGGAATTTGAAATTCCAATCAAGCGTCTCCGCTGGCTTGATGGTCGAGAATCCGCCTTGCGCGGCGAGGATTTAATTGGAATAGCAGGCGACCCGAAACGGGTTCGCTTCCTCAAAGGAGAATCCAAGAGCCGTGTAACGCTCACTCCAACTGTCGTGACCGAGGCGCGAAACGCGTTGAAGGCAAATAGGGGCCGGCCGTCGCATCATGCGATGGCGTTCGTCATGCACCGGCTACTTGAATCCGGAAAAAAAGACCTCGCACTGATTTTTTTGAAGAGTACCTCCTCAACAAAAGCATCGCCAACGAAGATTTGGTCCACCTCCTTTTCGGCCTGAGCGGAAACGACGCTTCGGCGGCGTTGCAAGCCGACTTGGAAGCATATTCGGGAAAAATCGAGCAGCATTCCGTAAGCTTCTGCATCGAGGATCACCAAGCGTTCATCGCCTCGGTGTATAACAAATAACGACCATGCCGCGAACTGTTCAGGAAATTACAGCTAGTATCGAACACGCAACTCGACCGGGGTTTCGTGGACGGCTGCTCGCGCGTGGCTTGGCTCGCAACTTGATTTGGTCGGAAGGACAAATTCCAGAAGGCGGACAACCGTTCTCACCGCTGCTCACGTCAGACCTGCTGTCATACGGCGTCGCATTGTTTCGACTCGGACTTGAACTCCGCTCTCAGGAACGCCACAGCATCGCCGCGATTAACGCCTTTGAGCGCGCTGGTGAAGCGATTGAATCAGTGGTGCGAGATGGGAACCCTGAATTCAACGAACGCGGCTTCTACACAGTGCTTGCGGCAGCAGCGTATCATCTCGGGCATTTTTCCGCTCGTGCATTCAGTCTGTTCCCATCCGAGTTGGAATCCCTCAATCTTAGCCCAGCCGAACGTTCGCTCACGCTTCTAATGCGACGCGACTTGTCGGGTGTTCGCGGCATGTTGCTGACTTATGCAGGAGAAAACGGTTTCGACGAAACCCTGGGAGCGGAACTGAGTCGCATCGAAGACGCCGACGGCGGAGCCTTAGATCACGGCGTGTTCCTAACACTCAATTCGCTGTATCACAAAGCACTCGCGATATTTGATTACGCTTTGGAATCAGGCAGTGAAAACGCGCTGCAAGCTGCGCTGGCAATGCTGGACGAAGGCACTGCGGCAGCGGAGGAATACGTCTCAGTACCGTTCTGGTGGCTTTTTACACTGACACGCCATCTGCTCGATGACCTTTGGGACCAAAGCCTGCACGTTCGGTTACCTGAATCGCCGGATGACGCTCCCGAATCTCAATGGGCTGATTTGCGGCGACTGTTCATCGCCAAATTGGGAAAGCAGAATCGCGCCGAAATTGAAATCTGGCCTTCGCAACTCGAAGCCGCCGCACGCGCGCTCGACATGAGTGATGACTTGGTTGCCGCACTCCCCACAAGCGCAGGCAAAACGCGGATCGCAGAGATTGCCATCTTGAGAGCCCTCGCGCTCGGAAAGCGAGTCGTGTTCGTAACGCCGCTACGCGCACTCTCGGCTCAGACGGAACGTTCGCTTCGACAGACGTTCACCGCGTTGGGATTCTCCGTTTCATCGCTCTACGGTTCCAGCGGGACAACGGGCGACGATGCCGATTCGCTGCGCAATCGGAACATTGTCGTGACTACACCGGAGAAACTGGATTTTGCGTTACGCAACGACTCTTCGCTCCTCGACGACGTGGGACTCGTTGTATTTGACGAGGCGCACACTATCGGCGCAGGTGAGCGCGAAATCAGATACGAAGTCTTAGTGCAGCGATTGCTGCGCCGAGAAGATGCTGATGGGCGTCGTATTGTTTGCCTCTCGGCAATACTGCCACAAGGCGAGCAACTTCAAGATTTCCTAGCGTGGATGCGTCAAGACCAGCCCGGTCATGCTATCACAGTCAATTGGCGGCCAACTCGCCAGAGATTCGGCGAAATCTACTGGCGCGAAAACAAAGCACTCACCGCCAAAGGTGACCTGTCAAAAAATGTGGCGCGGTTGGAATTCCGTCTGGAAGACGTCGGCGATGACGCTCCTTACGTTGACGGATTCGTTGTTGGCCAGCCGCCGCGTGGCCGACAAACCAAACCGCTGCCTCGTGACCGGCGTGATCTTTGTTTAATGAGTACATGGAGGTTAGTGGGCTCGTCATTGATTTGGTAAATCGCGATTATCTGCCGTCATTGCTTCAGTGTGATCCTGCTCTGCTTACGGAAGCGCTGAATATTGGTCGCGAATGGCTCGGCGAGAATCATCCCGCGGTTCAATGCCTCCGTTTGGGAGTCGCAGTGCATCACGGACAACTTCCCCGTCCATTCCTACGCGCAATTGAGCGGCTGCTCAAAGACCAGCTCGTCAAAGTCACCATAGCATCACCTACCTTGGCGCAAGGTCTAAACCTGTCGGCTACGACTGTCCTCTTTTGCTCACTCACTCGTAGTGGTGTACTCATTAAAGGCGAAGAGTTCGCGAATGTCGCCGGTCGCGCGGGTCGGGCCTTTGTTGACGTGGAAGGCCAAGTGCTCTGCGCAATATGGGAACCAAAACATCTCCGGGATTGGGAACGCTTGTTGAAGGCGGCACGCGAGCGAAACCTAAAAAGCGGGCTGCTTCAATTGATTCTCGATTTCTGCAACCGCATCGCTCTCAAGAAGGAGATTCCTGTCGAAAGGGTGCTCGAATACGTCACAGCCAATGCCAATATCTGGATGCCGCCAAAGCCCAAAGCTCTTAACTCCGACAAGGAAAAGAAGGAGCAGGAAGAATTTGAACGGAAATGGCGAGCGGACCTCGCTTGTCTCGACTCTGCTCTCCTCTCGCTTGTGCAGAACGACGTTCCAATCGAAACACTGGCTCAAGCAATTGATGACACGCTCAAGGGCTCGCTCTGGGAACGCAGTCTCAAGCGCGAAAACGAGGTCATGCAGAAAATCTCGAAGATAATTCTGGAACGGCGTGCGGCGTTTATCTGGAAAAATTCCACCTCCGTTCAGCGGAAAGGCTATTTCTTCGCAGGCGTCAGCCTCTCAACGGGGCAGTATCTCGACAAGCATGCGGACAAACTCAATGCCTCGCTTGTCGCAGCGGATACCGCGTTTGCTGACGGGGACTTAGAAACGGCCTACCCATCGTTGATTGAATTCGCGGAAATAGCTTTCGCAGTCGAGCCATTCGCACTGGATGAACTGCCGTCGGATTGGAAAGCAATTTTGAAAGCGTGGATTTCTGGGCATAGCATGTCGGATTTGGCCGGAGACAAAGATGAAGAACTGCTTGAATTCATCGAAGACGCGCTGGTTTACCGGTTGGTATGGGCGATGGAGGCTGTTCGCGTGCGTCAAACCGCCATTGATGAAGAACTTGAATGGCCCAACGCAGGCCGCGCGGCTGTTGCATTGGAAACAGGGACGCCGTACTACAGCGCCGCTCTGCTGATTCAAAATGGCCTCGCTTCACGAATCGCGGCCATGAAAACGGTTTCTGACTGCCCCGCTGATTTCACTGACATCAAGGGTATGCGCCAGTGGGTTCGCTCGCGTTGCATCGCCGAGCGGGAAACGGAACCCAACTGGCCCACACCGGAAACGGTTTCTTTGTGGCAAGCTTTCGTCAACGGACTTGTGGTCAGCAGCACGGCAAAGTGGACTATCCAGAACTGGACCGCGAACGTGAATTGGGTCCATGAACCGCCGCCAGATCGAACTCACGTGAGGCTACTCTACGACCAATCCCATGAAAACATGCGCGTCTTTTCGGCTGATTTGGAGCCGCTGGGTTTTCATCCCTACAGATGGCCATCAGCACCGGCTGGAATTGCATTGGGAGTTATTTCGGACTCACAGCATTCAATAGCCATAACGTACCTTGGCCCATCTGATCTCTTTTCGGATACCTGAAGAATGCGCCGTGACCAACGCGCGGTTTTGCTTCGCTCCACGGGACTGCTGGTCGGCCCTTTCCCCCCTCACGACCGCGCCCGTTCCACTTCGCAAACCGCGCGCTCGTCACGAGCGAGCATCCGCATCCTGCCGCATTGGCGGCCGGCTTCCGTCTGCGGCTCGGCAGCGGACGTTGCGCTCCGGCTTCGTTGCCCTATGCGGTGCTCTCCGCTTCCGCTCCACTTCCCGCTTTCCGACCGCAGACCAAAGCATAAATCCAATTCCAAAATTGGCGCTGTAACTCGGTAAGTATGTCAGGAATACTCGAAATATGGCCGACCTCGCGAAAATCCTGAGCCTCCACCAACAGTGGTTTCCTTCTTCATGTGCCGCATCCGGGATGGAGATGGTCTTGAAGCTGCACGATAAACAGCCTGAAGAATGGTTTGGACTCCAGCAGGAATTTCAAAATCAGAATATTGGATTCGGTCGGCTCGACAAATTGGCTGACCATGGCCTTCAAGCCCAAGAAACTCACCTTACCAAGCCAGACTTCCTCGCCAAGGTTCAGCAGGAGTGTGCGGCGGGCAGGCATCCGATCTTCTCACTTCCAAACCTCGGCTATACGCGCCTAATTGATGGTGGTGCTGGCGGTATTGGAGAGTGGCACATTTGGATGGCCGTACTCGATGGAGGCAAAACCTGTGGGGTCAGCAAAGCCTTTATGCGCAGTTCGGCCCTTTGCATTCCAAACTTGGAACAGGTCCTTGACCGGGCGATTGCGTTTGAGCCCAATTATAGGGTTCACGTTGTAACGTATCAGTAGCGATCAAGCATTCGCCGATTCAACTGACAGCGCGATGAATTCCGGTTCGATTGTGTGGCGGCGTCGGTCGCGTCAAGGATACTACGGGTCGCTCGCTAGACGGTCGCGCTTCCGTTCCTCCTCTGACACGACCGACACCGTCGGGAAGTTTGCCTCTAAGTTTTCATCGCGGGGAGCTTTCGCTGTTCAGCTTCGGGAAAGCCCTGAATGGCTGAATCAGATTACAACAAGACAATCGCGCATTTGGTCGTGCGCCAGCATTCCGTTCGCTGGCCGAGCTTCCAACAAACACTCGCTCACCGCATCGCCCACCAGCTTTTCGACAGCGTCGCGCATCGGCCGTGCGCCGAGCTTCGGGTGAAATCCCTTTCGGACGAGGAACGGCAAAACTGTTGCATCGAGGTTCAGCGTGTGACCGCGTGCCGCGAGGAATTCGATTTCGCGCGACAGAAATTTCTCCGCGATCTCCAACTGATGTTCGTAGCTCAAACGATGGAACACGAGTTTCTCATTCACGCGGGCAAAGATTACCGACACAGCGCAAGGGACGATTCGTTCACTCGAAACCACGGTCCAAGGATTCGAGGAACGCGCCACCAAACTTGAAACCGACATTGCCGATGCCAACAAGCGCGCCAAGGAACTCGATTCCAAAGTCGGCGCTCCGTTTGAACACGAGGAGCGTTATCAACTTTTGAGCCGCCGCCAAAACGAGATCGAGGAGAAGCTGGATTTTACCAAGAACCAAGCGCCAAGCCAAGTCGAGGCGGATTCACATGACGAAAACTCGCAGAAGAACTCTGAAACCCAAGATAAGACGGTTCGTCAAAAGCGCCGCGCTGGACTGACTCTGTAACGAACCGCCCCCACCTTGACACCCCAAACGTCCTCAACGAAAATGCAGTGACGAACGCATCAAGAAATGGAAGACCCCGTTCTACATTTCGGAAAACTTCTGAATAAGCTCACTGAGCTTATCCATGACCGCGGGGATTATCTGTTCATGGCGTTCGCTGTCGTCTGCTTCGTCGCGATTGCCTGGCTTCTACTCCGCAAGCGCAAGTCACCGCCTCCAGTACCAACTTCGGCGCGGACGCGCGCAATTATCGGAAGCATGCTTGCCTCTCCAGATATGTCTTCAGACGCCGATGGCGGCCGCACGCGTTTGATCATGGGCAAGTCCAAGAGGGATTGAACGGTAACAGGTTGGTTTTCCATCGGTAGTTTGCCCGTAGTTCCCGTGTATTCAATACACCTGCGAGTCGTTGGCGTGTGCTACCAATGGAGGGTATGAACGCGATAGCGCAGCAAACTGAATTTCTGAGTTGGAAGATTGTTCCCGCACGCCTTGACGCGCTCCAAGCAGCTTGGTTTCTCGGTTTTGAACCGCACGAGATTCCGATGCTTATTGCGGCAGGGCTATTGAAGCCGCTTGGCCATCCCGCTCGAAACAGCACGAAGTTTTTTGCGACAGAAACGCTTGAGCAATTCCGCCGTGACGAGAAATGGCTCGCACGCGCCAGCGACGTGATCAGCAATTACTGGCGCGAGCGAAATGCCCGCAAGAAAACGACTCGATGAAATCAAAGGCTAGGATCGCTCAACCCACCTTTTGACCTTTGTGGCCGTTTGTGTGCATCTCGGGCGAAAGTGCGGGAAGCTGAATGATGTCTGCCGCAGCCTTTCGCTCGTAACTTTCCAAGGAGGGCAGTCTCACCTGTGCCCGGCGCGCGTAAGCTCGATGCACCGCCTTGCTGTTGTGGCCGAGGGCTTCTTGAGCGAATCGTTCCGGGTAACCGCATTGTTTGGCTCGCTCCGCCCAGGCGTAACGATACGAGTGAAGCGACACGCCCTTGATTCCAAGCCCGTCACATCTCTGCTTGAACTCTGTGGCTCGGTCGCCGGCGCGAACCGTTTGGAGATATGGAAACAAGAATCCCGTCGCCGGTAGCCGACGCAAAATCTCCTCGATGTCCGGTCCGAAATGAATCATGGCGAGACTTCCAGTTTTCTGCCGGGCGTAGGCGATTGTTTGATTGCGCCAATCAATGTCGTCTCCTTTGAGACTGGCGATGTCGGTTTGCGAGCCTCCAAGATGCCAGCACAGTTCGTAGAAGCTGCGCCGCTCCGGATTTTTCTCCCGTTCAATTATGAGTTGATGCTCGTCGAAGGTGATGGCCCGCTTCGGTTGGAAACGGATTTCCGGCCAGAGTCGCTTCGGGATGATCGGCCAGGGCAGCCAGTTCATCGCCAGACAGAAGTTGTGAAGTTTCCGCAAGTGAACGTTCGTGCTGACCGTGCCCGCCTTGAGGCACGCAAGGAGTTCTTCGGCTTGTGTCTCGATAATCACGCCACCGCGAATCGAATCCAACGCCTTCTCTTTGGCGGCGCGTTGCCAACGATCCTTCGTTGAGCCGCTCTTGGATTCGATGATGGCGTCGAGAGCGTTCTGCCACGTCCGAGTTGCAACCCCTGAATCTGTTCCCGCCAAGTACGCCTTGGCGATCTGTAGATTCAACTGCGGTTGCCGGGCCGCTTCGTTTCGAGCATTGAGAAGGGACTTGGCCTCAGCGCGGTCTTTCGTCCCGAGGCTTTCCTGCTTTTTGGTTTGGGTATCCTCGACATAGAACATCCCGCCGACCTTTCGGCGGTAGAGGATGAAACGTTGTTTCATAGCTCAGACTTTTGCGTCCGATGCTATGAGGCCACGTGCGGCTTGGGGTGTATCAGCTACACCAGACAGGCTGCGAATCCGGTCATTTCCAGTGGTTGCCGGGTATTGCCGGGGTTTTCGATGACTATTGCCCCAGTTTTGATTTCACTGGCACTTTCACTGGCACTTGCCTCCTCTGGTTTCTGCAACTCACTGCAAAACAAACTGTTTGGAGTTGGAGGCGAGGATCGGAATCGAACCAGCACCTGGGTCGCGACGATTGTGAGCCCTGATTGGCGTCCGCCAAATCTTCATCTTTCGATTTGGTGCGCAAGCTGGAAAACCTTCAAATCGCTTGGGTGTGAGAACTGAGCATCCACCGACTGATCACTGCCGAGACCGACTCACACTTCCATTCGTTGAGTCCAATCCCGATTTTGCAGCAATTTGCAGCAGCCGTCATACCGGTCAATACCGTTGGGTGCGGAATTGCAGCGAAACAAGGATTTGACAAAGTCCTAACATGCAGCAAACTAACGACATACGAGAGAATTGGCGCATGATTCGAATCCCTTCGCTCGCTCCATATTTTCGCCCAAATTCCTCCAGCCTTGATTTTTAATGTCACTTTAGTGACACTGTTTTCATGGCTGAATTGCAGGAATTAGCGGCTGATTTCCCTCTCATTCCGGAGAAAAAGCCGCGCAAATTCCCGGTCGAAATCAAAGCCGGCGGCAGCCGCATCCAAATCCAGCGTGATCCCCTTTGGATTCCCGAGATCCCAAAGGGCGCACCCAAGGATTTTGACAAGAAGAACGCTCCGCGAAAGGAGTACGATTCCTACCTGGTCATTCATTACGTCGGGAGCCAGCGCCTCCGCAAGCGGCGAAGCACCTACGAGAAGGCGCGTGATTACGCCAACGAAATCAGAATTAAGCTGCTCAACAACCAGGCTGAAGCCACCCGCTTGGCCGGTCGCGACCAGCGGATCTACCTGGCGGCAGTCGAAAACCTGGAGGGGCTTGGCAAATCCATCGACCATGCCACCAAGGAGTATGCGGACGCCGTCAAGGCGCTGAAGGATTACGGACTCACACTCCCGGGAGCTGTTAACGACCTGGTGTCCGCGCTCAAACGCCTCAACGGCAAGACTTTGAACTCGGCTCTCGATTTCTACGAACTGCACGGCCGGGCCATCACCTCTGATAAGACGGTGCCCGAAGTGCTTAAGGAGATGCTCAAGGCACTCAAAGATGATCGTGTGGGTGATTACCACCGTCGCGACTTGGCCATCAGAGCGGGCCACTTCGCCCAGTGTTATCCCGTGAAGATTGGTGAGATCACCACTCCCCAGATCAATGGCTGGTTGCGCGGTTTGCGGTCTCGCGGGAGGAAGACAAAGGGGGCAGAGATTTCAGGCACCACTCGAAACAACTACCGGGATGCCGTGGTGGAGCTCTTTAATTTCGCGAAGGACCATGGATATCTCTCACCGGATCTGAGCACGGCGGCTGAACGCAGCAAAGTAGTTAAAGCGGTGACGGCAGAGAACGAGATTTTTGAGCCGGGCGAAATGGAAAAGCTGCTTTCCACAGCCCCTCCCCATATGGTGCCAGGAATGGCTGTGAAAGCATTCACCGGCCTTCGCACGGAGGAAGTCATTGTGGTTGAGTGGCCGGACATTCGTTTCGAGCGGAATTGCATCATTCTTTCCAAGTTCATCACCAAGCTGGATCAACGCCGCATCATCCCCCTGACCGCGAACCTCAAGGCCTGGCTTTTACCCTATCGAAGAGACGAGGGGCGCATTTGCGACACCTGGACAACGCCAAACTCCGCTGCGGCCGCCTGGAAGCGGCATGGAAAGTCCGTCGGCGTCAAAACTGGGAAGAACAAATTCCGAAACTCGTATATCTCCTACCGCGTCGCCGAGACGAATGATCCAAAGACCGTAGCCTTCGAGAGCGGCAACAGCGAAGAGACCATCAAACGCGACTACCTCGAGGTGACAACGCCGGAGGAAGCGAAGGAGTGGTTCTCGATTTTTCCGAGCGAAAGAGGGCCCGAAATCCGGCAAGACGGAGGGAATGCTGTCCTTGCTCAGAAATGAACACTGACAGATAATTGGTGAGCCGTTGAAGAAGCTCAGACCAATTCCAAGCGAGACAACGCCGACTGCGGCTGTCGGTCTGAGCCCTGCACCGGTGCGCGTGGGCTTCAAGGTCCGTCTTAGCGAATGCGGTGTCCATCTGTTTGATCGAACGACCGGCTACAACGTTCTAGTCAATGAGATTCAGGTGCAGCCAGCAGCGTGGTCTCGCGCTCCTCGTCAAGTGTCCATTGCCTTGACCAATGCCTGTGATCTTTCATGCGCTTACTGCTTTGCTCCCAAGACTCGGGCAGCACTCGATTTTGAGCGCGTGGTACAGTGGCTTAGGGAGCTTGATGCCAACGGGTGTTTGGGCGTCGGATTTGGAGGAGGCGAACCGACTCTATACCGGCGCCTAACGGACCTCTGCCGATACGCCGCTCGCGAGACTACGCTGGCTGTGACATTCACCACGCACGCCCACAACTTGAATAAAGACTCCGTTTTGGAGCTCGCTGGCACTGTGCATTTCGTCAGGGTTAGCATGGACGGAATCGGCGAAACTTACGAGAGATTGCGCGGAAGATCATTCGCGGAACTGCGTCGGAGCATTCAACGTATTGCGGCGATCGCCCCCTTTGGCATCAACTACGTTGTGAATTCAGATACCCTGCTGGATTTGGACCGTGCGGTGGATTTCGCTGAAGCGGCAGGAGCGAAGCAGTTTTTGCTCCTTCCTGAGCACCCATCAAGGAACAGCCATGGCATTGACGTGGAAACCTCGAGCGCACTCCGCAGCTGGGTTTTCCGTTATGGTGGCAAAGTCCCGCTTGCCATAAGTGAAGGAGGAGCCGAAGGACTGCCGGTGTCTGACCCGTTGGCGTCCGAATGCGGCCTGCGAGGCTACGCGCACATTGATGCTTCCGGTGTGCTGAAGAAAACGTCGTATCAGGTCACCGGAGTGCCAATTGACAGCAATGGAGTCATGACCGCACTCACCACCCTTGTTGAACTTGAGAGAAGGTCGAACAATGAAGATTTGGAATAACTACGGCTCTGAACATTCGATGAATCTCGTGATGATCGGTCGCTTCAAGACCGCTGCTGATGCAAATCAGGCGAAAGAAGCGATCGACGCCATCAGTGAACAGGTGGGCAACGACAATCAGGGGGAAAAAAGAGAGGGGTGGTTCAGCGAGGCGATGATGGAGGTGCTTCGCAAGTCCGGGATCCACACGATTGGCCCGGCCGAGCTGGAGCAGTTCTCTTTCGATGTTCGATCCGAAGTCAAAGGCAGCGAGGTGACGATTACGACCGATGAAGCCGACGTTTCGGGATTCCTGAAAGTACTCATTGATCTAGGGGCCCGAGTTGAAGTCTTTTCGGGCCACAACTATCCGGAATCGGCGCGGGGCCAAAACGAGTGACCGTGCGAACTTCGATTTATGCCAGGAGTCGATTGGAAAGCATTTGCTGAACTACCAGGAAGTCAGCAGTACAACTTCGAGATGTTGTGCCGGGCTCTAGTGCGACGGCATTACGGTCGCTTTGGCCAATTTCTCGCGCTCGCTTCTCAACCCGGAGTCGAATTCCACCTGCACCTCCACACTGCTTGCGCTCTTGGCGCCGCGGGCCAATGGTTTGGATGGCAGTGCCGCTGGTACGATCTGCCGAGTGGGAAGGCGCTCGGTACTACTCGCCGCCAAAAGATCTTGGAAGCCATTCGCAAGACCGAAAAAAACCTACCTCGGCTCACCGATTGGATATTGTGGACTCGCCACCCACTGACGAAAGGCGATCAAACATGGTTTTTCCGGCAAAAAACCAGAATGCGACTCACGCTCTGGACCAGCGTGGAGGTGGAGGAACTGCTGAGCGGCGAAGGCGAAATCTATCGAGCCAGCTATTTCGGGGAACTTATTTTGACGCCAGAAGGCATGAGGGATCTGCACGGGAATCACGTTGCCAGGGTCAGGCGACGCTGGATCCCTGAAGTACACCAAACAATCGAAGTCGAACGCAAAATCCGCCGAATGCTTGGCGAGTCCCAGTCCTGGGATCAATTGACGGAGGTTTCAGCTCGGCTGACCAGTTCTGCGAAATCCATGGCAAGAGACCTTGTCGGTTTCAGCGGGCCGGTCGCTGATGCAGGGCTGGAGTTGGCTAAGTCGGGCGAGGGTATCGCCAGTATCTTAAAAGACTCTCACGCTTTGCTTCGCCGCGGTGACCTGGACCTTCTGCGGCAGCAACTGGCGACGCGTGTGGCCTTGCGAAACCCGAATTTGAGGAGCGTGCCACGTCGATTGCGTGGTGCCCGGCACGTTGCGGCAATGCTTGCTTCCAACGTCATGGCCGACATTCACCTTGCGCACCAGCTTCTGGACGAGATTCATGACTGCCTTGGCCAACGACTGATCGGCGTTCTGGCCGACGCAGGAGCAGGGAAGACCCAGCTGGCAGCTCAATTGACCGCGCCGCTGTCTGATCGGCCCGCTGGCATCCTTCTGTTTGGACAAGATCTCCATGCCGGCCACGATCTCAATGATCTCGCTCATAGTGTTGTAATCCACGGCAAGCCTATTCAGAGCATTGAAGCACTTGTAGCGGCTGTCGACGCGGCGGGACAGCGCGCTCACCGGCGGCTGCCAGTGGTCATCGACGGTCTTAACGAGGCAGAAGATCCCAGAGACTGGAAGGGACCGCTCGCCTCTTTGAACGAGATTCTCAAGGAATATCCCTATGTACTGGTCGTTTGCACGATCCGAACCGGTGCGCGTACCCCCACGCCTGAGGAATGGCGTCGTGCCCGGTTCGCGGCTGAAGCTCCCCAGCCGCTGACAGGCGTTCGGAGAGCATTCGCTGACGAAGCACTGCCAGAAGGTATTGATTGCCTGGATCTTCCCGGCTTTGGCGAGGACACGATCAGCGCCATTGGTCGCTATTTCCGGTACTTTCACATCAATTCGGGAGATGCCGATCTTCCAGTCTCGATGTTACGCCACCCGCTTACGCTGCGCTTCTTTTGTGAGGTCACGAATCCGACTCGGGAGAAGGTAGTTGGAGTCGAAGCGATGCCGGGCTCACTCACCGCGCTGTTCGAGAAATATTTGTCTCAGGCTGCCCAGAGGATCGCGGAACTATCCCCTCGCAGTCACCGATATTACCACCAGGACGTGACGAGGGCCTTTGACGAAATCGGCGCGCGCCTGTGGAGCCAAGCGTCCCGAACGATTAGCGAGAGAGAGTTAAGGCAGGTTCTTGGGGATGAAACGCGCCCCTGGGACGAGAGCATTGTCCGAGCATTGGAGCAAGAAGGCGTAGTCCTGCGCACGCCCGGAAATGCCCCGGGGGAAATGCAGGTTATGGCCGTTTACGATGCGCTCGGTGGACATCTCGCAGTACAGGCAATTCTCAGCCGACAAGGCCGTGACAGTTTTGCAGCTTGGCTCAAAGAGGCAGATACACTCGCAGCGCTCGGCGGGGTGGAATACCGGCCTACAGTCGGATCTCTCTCGGGGCCGGCTCCTGTCGCAGAGCCCACTCGCAAGGTCCATCCTCTCGCGGTGGATATATTTCGGGCGCTAGTCGGGTTGGTGCCGCGGAGAATTCAAGGCCAGCAGTTGTGGCCTTTGCTCGGTGAACCGCTTCGTTCGACAGCACTTGTGGCTGCGGCGAGATTGGAAGGCGCCTTTCTGGATGCGGCAACAGTCTCCGAATTGGCAGCACTAGCCAGCACCGAAAAGACGGCTGGAACGCTGTTCTCCCGGTTACACGAGACCCGGAGCTCGCCAGGACACCCTCTGAACGCCAATTTTCTCACGTTTGTCCTGCGCTCAAAGTCTGTCGCTGAGAGGGACCTCCGTTGGACCGAGTGGCTTCGAAGAAATCGCAACGGTTTTCTCAATGACCTCAACTATTTGGAACAAAGATGGCGAGGCTCTCCCAAGCGAAGTCAATCAGATCGGCTCCGAGCTCGCTGGATCATGTGGACACTCACAACAACCATGCGAGACCTCAGAGATCGAGCCACTCGAGCATTGTACTGGTTCGGCCGTGGTGACCCAGAAGCCCTCTTTGAAGATGCCATCGAGTCTCTCGGTATCAATGATCCCTACGTTCCGGAGCGCATGTTAGCGGCGAGCTACGGGGTGGCAATGGCACGCCATCCCGAGATAATCAGCGGCGCGCTCGATCGGACCTTCCTATCAAAGTGCGCCCGCCGCCTCTTCGACTCGATGTTCGCAAAGGATGCTCCCTACGGCACGTCGCATGTACTGACCCGAGAGTACGGCAGGCGATTTCTGGAACTCGCTTTGGTGCACGATCGGAAGCTTTTAACGCCACTGGAAAAGCCGAGGATCATTCCCCCCTTCAGAGATGACGGATTGCGCGCATGGAATTCAGCTGAAATCGTCCAGGACGAGGTTTCCGGCATTCACTCTCCCTTTCGAATGGACTTTGAAAACTACACGCTGGGACGGCTCGTCCCTCACCGCAGCAATTACGATTTCAAGGATGCCGATTATCAAAAGGTCCGGGCCCAAGTGCTATGGCGGATTCAGGAACTTGGCTGGTCTCCTGAACGCTTTGAAGAGATCGACAATCAGATTGCCCGAGAGTTTTCGCATGGGCGTGCGTCCGACGAAAAGACGAAAACCGATCGGTACGGGAAAAAGTACTCCTGGATTGCCTATTTCGAACTCGCCGGTTTGCGGCGTGATCAAGGGAAGATTAGCCGTGACGACGAAGACGATAGGCCATGCGAGGTCGATGTCGACCCGAGCTTCCCCCAGCCCCTGCCGGAGCATCAGCTGATAAACGACGACTTCCTCGGTGATCCAGCCACGCCACGCAAGGAATGGATTGCGAACGGTGCCAAACCGCGTGTTGAGCCATATTTGAGATTGGGGACAATCCAAGACCAGCATGGCCCTTGGGTCATGTTGGACGGCTTTTTTACCCAAGAGGACACTCGGCGTGGTCGTCGGATTTTCTGCTGTATTCGGAGTTTCCTAATCGCTAACCGCTCCGCTAGCAGGTTCCAGTCTCTCTTGACCAAACAGAGTCTCCACGGCCGCTGGCTGCCAGAGAAACCGAGCACAGTGTACGTCTTCGCCGGCGAAGTCCCGTGGTCCAACAACTTCCCTGAGAATGGAACGACGCAACTCCGGTTTGTCATCGGTGAAAAACGCGTCAAGGTTCGGAAAAGACGGACGGTGTACTTCCTGGACGGCAAAGAGGTGCATCTAAAGCGGTTTGACGTGCTGGGATATCGAATGTTCGGTGACGCTTGGTCCTCTGACAAAGATGACGAGCAACCCCTTTCACCTGACGAAGTCAATCGACTACAAGCCAGGGTCCGGCTCGTCGAAGAGGAAGAGGCTCAGCCTGAAATGGAGTCCTGTGAGGTTTTGATTCCGGCCTGCGACTTTGGCTGGGAAGGAGGGGACCTTGACGGTGCATCGGTGCACGCAACCACGCTGGCCAAGGAGCTCGCAGATGAGCTTCAGCTCGTTGGTCAGCCTCAAACGTTTGATTTGTTCGGAAGGGACGCCCAAAAGACGACACTAGTCTTCGGGGACCGGAGGGAGTACAACAATAGTCAGTCATTTCTCTACATTCGAGAACGTCTCTTAAATCAATACCTCCGGCGCCACAAGTTGACACTCATCTGGGCGATTTGGGGAGAGCGTCAACGCTCCATGAAGGGAGCCACCGATTTCGCGAGGCTAGAGCTAGAACGAGCATCGGAGCAAACGTATCAAGTATACCAAAAGATAAAGACCTACAAACCAAGCGGCCGATGAAATTGTGGAGCCGAGTTTGCGCCGCTCCGTCGCCTGTCAGGATGGGCAGTCTTCCACGACATCAGCCTCCCGAGCAGATCTTTTGCTCGCTGCGCGCGAGTGGAGCGAGGTCAGTTTGTTGGTGTCAGTTACTCGCTCCGTGCCAAGTACCCCCTGCGCGTCCGAACTCCTCCGAGCGCCATTTACGAGTATCAACCGCAGAATCGAGCCGAGTCGAAACCAGGGATGCTCCAGGTGGTCTCATCCAATTGAAACGAAGCTCCCCCCCGTTGTCACCGGTGGCCCGCCGCCGGGCGGCCCCTGGCCCAACGCCGGGAAGCGAGCAACTCGCGGATCGACAACCACGGTCTTCTAAAGCAAGATACGACACACTAATGAAGAAACGGCAGATCATTGCCCCCGACATTGAGGCGCTGGCGAGTGAAGTCCGCGAAGGAGATGGCGTTGACCCGCGTGACGAAGCCAAACGCAAGCGCCATCGCGCTCCAAGCGCGTTATTAGAAGAAGGATTCCACCAGCAGGAGCGGCTAGGCGGTCAGATCCGTACGGCCGTGGACTTTGCGCTACTGGCAGCAACGACCCCAGTTCTCAATGCGCTGACTGTGCATAATGTCGTTAAGCAGAAAAACACCCTCGTCGTGGTCCTGGTACCCCGGGATGCGACTGTGCCGGTGGACATCTTGAAAGCTGCCGAGGCGGTGAAGAAGGCTGCAGCCATGCTGCGGTGTGAAGTCGCCGCCGCGATCACCAGAAAAGAAGCTCCCAATCTCCGCTTCATTGTCCTTCCCGCCGGGAGCGAGCAAATCGACACCGACGCGGATGAGGCATAGCCCTCTTGCTCGCCGCGCGACCTCCGCTACTTTCCTTTTCACGATCTCACCATGTTGAGGCGCAGCTGATGCCGCAGCCATTCACCTTAATCGGTCTGGATATCGAAGGCGATTGGAACCGTCCTCTGCTCGTCAATGCAGCCGCCCGTGCGGGCTGCGAGTGTATCTTTTAGCGCGACCAGCAGGAGCTGGCTCCGTCTGGCCAGAATGCGCCCGGCAGATGTCTCTCGACCGAGCACTGGAGGGCAATCGCCACGTGCTCGCCTGTGAAAGCTTACCAAAACCAGCGTCAGCATCTACGATTTCCCGCCCCGCGAAGACGGCCATCTTGGTGGGCAACTGCAGGGAATCCCAGTCAGGTGGGTTGATCGGGTTGTTTCTGTCCCGATGGTGGCGAATGAACTGGAGTTCACTGAATGTAGCGATGGCGGCTGCCATTATCCTGTATGCCTTAACCCATGACCTGGCACGAAAACGGAAAGTCCCGAGCAACCTCCGACGGCCAGACGTCGACCTCCTGATCACCGCTCCTCCCGATCCGAACGAGCTGGGCTCGTTGCTGCGGAGAGCGCTTACGCTTTGGTTGGCGTCGGGCGTTCGTCTCGGATCCGCATGGGTCTGGTTCTCCGGAGGATCGAGGAAACGATTCTGAAAGAGCTCTACCGTGCCGCCGCGCGCCGGGCCAAAACCCCCTTGTGGTGGCGAGCTCGATACCTGTCGATATGACGCCGACGCGACAAGCAGGCCAGAACTGATCGGGCTCGCCGCTCTCCCGGTTGCGGCTTCCTGAATGCAGGCGGTTGCTGCTCGTGTTCGGAAACTGGGAGCCGAGAGAAGCTTGCAGGATTCGATGGTGACGCGAGTCGCCGTCGACCACGCGGATTGCGCAGGGCCGCCGGTGGCAATTTCCGGCACGACGGGTCGATTTTCCTCTCAATTACGTCACTGCTTCGGTCTTGAGCATGGAACGTAAATATCCAGTATCGCGAAGAACGTGCACGACTTCCTGACGGTCGCTGGCATAACGGTCCGGGTTTGGTCGGCCGAAGGCGCAGAGGATCGCGCCGTGATCAAGCTGAGCCGCGCTCGCCCAAGCAGGTTTCGTTGCCCCGTACCTTGCTCTCATGCCGGATTGGCATCCTGGAAAAGATTCTGTCGTCGGCAGTGTGGTGCCATCACGGGACGTGCTCCTGCCGTCGGTAGTCGGTGGCGACATCGGGTGCGGCGTCTGTGCCGTCCAACTCCCGCTAAGATTGAGCGACCTGGCGGATAAACTCGGCGAAATAGGACGCGGGCTTCGTGAGGTCGTCCCTGTTGGAACGGCCTTTAACTCGGTGATTTCGGACCGTGTTCGTGACCACCACCTTTGGGAGAAGGAACTGAGGGCGTCTGTTTCGAATCGGACTTTAAGGAAAGTGATGCGGCAATTTGGCTCCTTGGGCGGAGGCAATCATTTCCTCGAATTGCAGGCAGACAATGAGAATCGGCTGTGGGTAATGCTGCATTCCGGATCGCGCTACCTGGGCGTAGAGGTCCGGGACTGGTATGAACAAAGGAGCAGCGCAATCGGGGATCGACAAGCGCCTCTATGCCCGAATTCCGCACCTGCTGAAGGATTCCCCTCTCGCAGAAGATTACCTGGCCGATATGCGCCTGGTAGTCGAGTTTGCCCGGGAAAGCCGGCGTGAGATGATGCTTCGAACGGTGGAAGCGGTTCCGGGAGTTTGTATGCGCCGACCTGGATGTATCGGGTGTCCTCGAAAATTGATCGACATCATGAAAGCACAACTACGTCGAAGCGGAGGAGCACTTCGGAGAATCGCTATTCGTCCATCGCAAGGAGCGCGGTCCGCGTGAGCTTGGGGCAAAAAGGTTTGGTCCCGGGAAGCATGGGCACGTCCTCATTCGTCGTCGAAGGGAGAGGCAACGAATACGCCTTTTTCTCGAGTGCGCACGGAGGCGGTCGCCGGATGTCCAGGACGGAATACGCGCAAAATCGCAAAGGACTACGTTGGCAGGTCGGGAACGTCGTTTATTGCGCACAGTGATGTTCTCTTGGATGAAGCTCCGGAAGCCTACAAAGACATTCGCCTGGTGATGCGCGGCCAGGCTGATCTCGTCAAGACCCTCGTCGAACTGCGGCCAATATTGTCGCTGAAGGGGCGGTGATCTGGCCGCTACCGGGGGACTTGTGTTAGAATCCGGCAATGCAGGAGAGTGAACAGTCAAAGAGTCGAAACCATCCGACTGGACTCATTGAGCAGATCCAGTACTACGCGAACCAACGGAGTAGTGGGGTCGAGCTCCACCGCTTCGTATTGCGCCATGGGCGTGAATTCGTCACCCCGCTCTGGCGGCGCCCCTTCAGGGCACGATCGAAACTTTGCTACGAAAACGCGATCACCGCAGCATTGACTCACGACCACCTAAACTATGCCGAGGGCTTCGTGTGGTCACCCGAAGTCCCTATCCTCATCGAGCATGGTTGGTGTGTGGATTCAGCCGGAATGCCCGTTGAACTCACTCTCGAGAAGAACCATTACTCAGAGGTTAGATACTACGGCGTGGTCCTGCTCCAAGGTTACGTGGAGGAACTGCTCAAAGGCGGTAATTCAGTCCCCTTTCTGGCACGGGAACGGCTGCCGGCCCTGGACAGGTCACCTCGAAGCGAATGGTGGCACCCGGCCAGCAGTCAAAGTGGGAATACGGGCTGAGATTTGCCATCATTATCAAGATAAGCGCTTATCGGCGCTGCACTCCTCGTAGACGTGGCCTCTCTCAACGAGAGCAACCTTGCTAGAAGTAGTCTCGTACGGATCGGCAAAGGAAGAGATACCAAACCGCCACAATTGTCCAACTGCACAGAATTACCTGATCCATCGCGGAACCCCGGCACGACCAAACCGGCGTGACGCTGACGAGGATTGGGGCGAAGTACAGCAGCCGTGACCACCACCTTGCGCTAATGAACCCGTAAGCCAGCACCTCAGAATAAACGATAAGCAGACCGACCGTTAGTCCGGCGTGGCCCCGGAACTCCAAAGACCAGATTCCAACCTGCTGGGTGCAGTGTTCGTGGAGTGCGAGGAATGAGTACGGTAAATGGAGCGGGCTCGCTAACAGACCAAGCGTCAGCCACCGCAAGCCAGTGGGCATGTGCTTCAGGCGGATTGCTAGTTTCACTATAGTCGGAGTGATCTGAATAAATCTCCAATTCATCCATGACATCTCTGCTGGGCGGTGTGCATGTGCGCTGAGCGCAGCAGCCTCTTTGAACCAGGTTGAACAACTAAGCTCGCAATTCCCATCAGAAGGCATTCCGAAAATTAGCTGGAATTGGAAGTCGAGTGATTGGTAACAATGTAGTCGGCCGTGGGAATCTCAAAAAGACAAAGAGAGCTCAACGAACAACTCCTGCATGCTGCTGAGCGTGCCGGTGTCGCAAAGGTCAAGGCACTGCTTCGAGCTGGTGCCGATCCGGATAGTTGGTTCCCTGATGACTCCGGGGATGACAGCACATCAGCAGCGAGCCTGTCACCGCGCGTCCGCCCAGCGCCGCCTACAGGTTTCAGAAGGCGTGGCAGCGGAACAGAGTCGCGTTCTCGGCCGGGGTTGCGGTCACAGCGGCGTTGCTCGTGGGCACTGGTGTCAGCGTGTGGCAAGCGATTCGGGCAACCGATGCGAGTAACTCGGCAAGAAGGGCGAACGCGAGCGAGAAGGATCAGCGCCTTGCGGCCCAGACCGCCCAGCAGCTCTCCCGTCTATTCCTCTACGCCGCCGAAATGAATCTCGCCCAGCAGGCGCTGAAGCTAAACAACCTCGGCCTAGCTCGCGAGTTGCTGGACCGGCACCGGCCGAAGCCCGGCGAGGAAGACCTTCGCGGATGGGAGTGGCGCTACCTCTGGCAACTGACCCGTGGCCATGAGGACGCCACGCTCACCAACCGTCCGACGCAAGGATTCTCGGTCAGCTTTTCACCGGACGGCAAGAGACTGGCCGTGGGTTGGTGGGACGGACGCGTGGACCTGTGGGATGTCCCGGCCAGGCGATGGATTCGAGCTTTGACGGACCGCGAGCGTCCCCACCCGGGACGCGTGGCTTTTTCTCCGGTTCACAATCTTCTGGCGGCCACCTCCCAACCCAATGTGGTTACGCTATATGATCTCGACTCCGGCGGGGAAACAATCCTCTGGCGTGCGCCCGCCGAGGCCGAATGGGAAGTCCGCGACCTTTCGTTTTCGCAAGATGGTTTCAAGCTGGTCTGTTACGCGGCATCAAACCCCGAAGGCGGCGACGCCGTCTGGGTCGTAAATGTGGCCTCCTCCCGGATTGAAAGCCGTCATCCGGCTGGCCGCAGCCGCAAGGAATGGGCGCATTTCGAGCCGCCCGCCTTTCCCCCAACAATCGGCGTCTGTATTGGGGCGGTTGGAATAGTCATATCCAGTGCATCGACCTCGGCACGAGCCAGGCACTCTGGGAAAAGGAATCGCTGGAAGGGGTCACCTCGTTGGACATCTCGCCGGATGGGCGGGTGCTGGCTTCGGCTTCGGGATTTGGACGCACGACGATCCAAATCTGGGATACCGCAACTGGCGAACGTCTCAGGCAGCTCGAAGGACACACTCTTTGGGTGAGCGATCTGGCGTTTACCCGGGACGGACGACGGTTGTTCTCCGCCGCAGGCGATCAAACCATCCGCGGCTGGGACACGATCACCTGGACCGAGAGCCAGGAACCGCTGTGCGGCCACGCCGACGAGGCTTGGGCCATCGCGATCTCGGAGGCGGCGCAACGCATCGCGAGTGTGAGCAGGGACGGAGACCTCAAGTTATGGAGAATGGATGGGAAGCGTGCTGCCGATGGATACAGGCGCCTGTTGGAGAGTCCCGATTATGGTGATGTCCGTCCGCTGGACCGCTCGCGCATGTTGTTGCTGCCCCCGGGCCATTCTCCCGAATTGCTGGACCTCAAGCGCGACTCACCTCCGGTATCGCTGCCCGGGATCGGATCTTCCGACAATGTCCTGGGCTGTTATGACATCAACCTGATTTGCGTCTGGAACGTCATCAACGGCCCGCTCGGCGCCAACCTGTTCAGCAACGGCTCGTTCAGCAACGGCTTGAGCGCTTGGGTTGCCGAGCAACATGAAGACGCCCGCGCCTCTTTCACGAGCACCTTCGACTTCACCAACCACCAACCGTCAGTCAAAGTTTCGGTCACCAACGCTGGGGCCTCCGGCTGGCACATCCAGCTCAACTATCCCAACCTCAAACTGGCTTCGAACCTGGTATACACCATTTCGTTCGCCGCCAAAGCCGCTCCCGCCGCCCACGCCGACGTCGCCGTCAGCCAAGCTTACCCGGACTGGCGTGGCCTTGGCTACTACCGTTCCTTGAGTCTCACCACCAATTGGCAATGGTTCACCAACACCTTCCAACTATCAGCCAGCGATACCAACGCGCGCATTAATTTCAGCTCCATGGGCGACAAACTCGCCACCTTTTGGTTCGCCGATGTGCGCCTGCGGGCCGGAACTAACCAGACCAACCAGATCCTCATCGGCGAGTTGCGCGGTGCGGAGTTCGTGCCACGCGGAGCCATCACGCTGCATTCCGGCGTGCGTCCTGCCGGGTTGGCCTACAACCCCGCGCGCCGGCTCCTGGCGTGGAGCGAAGGAGCTTCCTCGAGGTCGCTTTACCTGGCCAGTCTGGGCAAATCCAACTGGGCGGCGAGCCGTCGAATCGAACTGACGAACGATGTTCCGGGTCTGGTTCCCATCCGCTTCAGCGAGGACGGGAAGTACCTGGCCGCGGCCAGGGAGCCGGACATCCTGCGCACCTGGAACGTCGAAACTGGGCAGAACGTGACGTCTATCAACAAGAATTTCAGTGAGGAGGAGGGAGTGCATGCTGCCCAGCGAACAGGCTTTGCGGCGAACGGGAGTGTGCTCGTAGTGGCCCGCCATCACAGAGTCCGGGAGGAAATTGAATTCTACAATCTGGCCAGGCCAAACCAAGCGCCCCGGCGCGTTCCGGGAGGATTTGCTGAACAAACACTGGCGGTTTCGCCTGATGGCGAACTGGTGGCTGCATCCAATTTGGGTGGTGGCCAGGTTCTGCTGTTCGATGCCGCAGTGGGAAAGTCGATTGGCTCCTTCCAGGGACACCTCAACAGCATCGGGGGCGGCATCGCTTTCGCTCCGGATGGACGTCGGTTGATTTCGGCCGATGAAGGGCGGGAAGCCATCAAGCTTTGGGACGTCGGCACGCGTCAAGAGCTGCTAACTCTGGCTGGCGCCAACGCCATTCTGACAGGCCCGCTGGAGCGCCGACGGCAACGTGATCCTCGCTGGCCCGCCGTGGCAAGCGTGGATCGCGCCGTCCTGGGAGAAATTGCCGCGGCCGAGGCGAAGGACCCGCCTTCGTCCAGACTTGGGCGGGCAAGGAAAGGCGGAGCTTAAGGCACCCTAATCGCGAGAAGCCAGGGCCCCAGCCACCGTTCGCCAGGCGAACGGAAAATTTTTTCTAAGCAGTGGCATGATTGGGGGGCGGAAGACGCCTTGAACCGGTAACACGGCGAACCTGGTGCTGGTCGCCTGAAAACGGAATGCATATTATGAAACCGAACTCAATTTCCGCCGCCCTCGCCGTCCACGCTCGAACCATCGCTACCGCTCGATGTTCTCGTCCACCGCGGTTGGCTTTCGACCGGTTTGCTGGCGTTGGCGGCGATTGCGCTCAGGCCTCGAGCCCAGGCCGCCGTAACCGAAGCCTGGGTGCAACGCTACGGGTCTCAGGCCGGATCCGAGGACCGTGCGAGCAAAGTCGTCACCGATGCCGCCGGTGACATCATCGTGGCCGGCTCGGCGGGTAAGCAAATCGGGTCAGACCTGCGGGTCATCAAGTATTCCGGCGCGGGCGTGCGGCTCTGGGCCAAACGCTACAATGGACCTGTCAACGACTATGACGAGCCCAGCGCCATGGCGGTGGATGGCAATGGCAACGTGTTTGTGTCGGGATATTCACTTGCTAGCGGAGGACAATAATGTTACGCGACGATTGCATATTCGGATGCAGGCGTGCCGCTATGGACCAACCGCTTCAAGGGATCCGCAAACAGCTATGACGGAGCCACCTCGGTGGCTGTGGATGCCAGCGGCAACGTGTTCGTGACCGGGAGTTCAGGGAGCGGAGGCATGTGGGATTACGGGGCCTCTGGGAGGCGATTACGCGACGATTGCGTATTCGAGCGCAGGCGTGCCGCTCTGGACCAACCGCTACGATGGACCAGCCAACGGCTTCGACTCGCCTCTAGCCAAGTCGTCTCTGGCCATTGGTTCTGACGGCGCGGTTTACGTCACGGGCGCTTCGGATGGGCTTTCTTCCTCAGATTTCGCGACCGTGAAATACCTTTGGCAGACGGAAATGGCCATCCAACTGCTCTCAGCCGTCCCGCCGAAGCTGAATCTCACATTGTCGAGTGCTCCGAATTCCACTTGGGCCATCGAGCGGGCCGTGGAGCTGGCCGGTCCCTGGACGAATCTGAACACTTTGGTGATTGGCCCAGATGGTACCGCACAGTCTCGGGATACCATTCCGCTCTCTCCCAGTGGTTTCTATCGTTCTCGGAAGCAATAGTCGGCGGCATATGCATCTAGTCAAATCCCGCTGAAATTGGTTTTTCCTTTCCACAAGTATCTCAAAACACGTGGCGTGATTCGGCGGCTGAAAACGCCTTGGACTGGCGACACGACAACCAGCCGCTCGCCGTCCGCAATAAGAACCAATGAAACAAGGCCATACTGTGAAACATCAATTCCTTCGTATGGCTCTCGCAGTGCCGCTCCTCCTCCATTGCACCTGGCCGCGGGCCAGCATCGCTCAAGCGGCAATTGGCTACGCGGTGCTTTCGTGGGGAGACGACGCCTCGACAACCGTTCCAGTCGCGGCGCAAACCGGAGTGAGGGCGATTGCGGGCGGATACTATTACACCGTGGCCTTGAAAAACGACGGCTCCGTCATCTCCTGGGGAAACACATACCAAACGACGGTGCCCGACGAGGTGCAGAGCGGGGTGACAGCGATTGCGGCGGGGCACACTCATACCGTGGCCTTGAAGAACGACGGGACGGTGGTGGCTTGGGGACACAACGGCTACGGCCAAACGCGCGTTCCCCTCGCGGCGCAAAGCGGGGTGATGGCGATTGCAGCGGGAGGTTATCACACCGTGGCATTAAAGAACGATAGGACGGTGGTGGCGTGGGGATTCAACGCCGACGGCCAGACGACGATTCCCCTGACGGCGCAAACCGAGGTGACAGCGATTGCGGCGGGAGGAGCCCACGCCGTGGCCTTGAAGAACGACGGGACGGTAGTGGCTTGGGGACACAACGGCTACGGCCAGACGAGCGTTCCCCTCGCGGCGCAAAGCGGAGTGGTGGCGATTGCGGCCGGTTCGTGGCACACCGTGGCGCTGGTCACCCCAACGGTTCCGATCATCACCACGCAACCGGTGAACCAGGTGGTGAACGAGTGGCAGCACACGAGCTTCACCCTGGGCGTTAAAGGGTACCCTTTGAACTATCAGTGGCGCAAGGATGGATTGGATATCCCCGAGGCGACGAGCGCGACTTATACCCTGCCGTTCACGCCGACTAGTCAAGCGGGCAATTACACCGTGGTGGTGCGCAACTCCCTCGGGAGTGTGACGAGCGCGCCGCCAGCAGTGCTGACAGTAAACCCGGCGGCTGCCGGCGCGGTGGTCGCTTTGGACGACGTCGCGGCACAGAGCGGGATGGTGGCGATCGCGGCGGGACCGCGGACCCTCGTGGCTTTGAAGAACAATGGCATGGTGTTAGCCTGGAGGGGCGACAGCCCGGCTGATGTGCCCATCGCGGCAACGGGCGGGGTGAACGCGATTGCGGCAGGAGGTTATTGCAACTTTGGATGTGATGATCACATCGCGGCGTTGAAGAACGACGGGACGGTGGTGGAGTGGGGATACAGTTCCGGCCAACTGACAGGCGCTCCGACGGATGACTTCATCGCAAGTCCGGTCACGCTCGCCGGCGAGATTTTGAGGGGCGTGACTGCGATCGCTGCGGGAGGGAGTCACACCGTAGCTCTAAAGAACGATGGCACGGTGGTGGCCTGGGGATCCAATGGTTCCGGCCAAGTGACAGGCGTTCCGACGGACGACTTCATCGCAAGTCCAGTCACACTGGCAGGTCAGATTTTGAGCGGGGTGACAGCGATCGCTGCGGGAGGAAGTCACACCGTAGCTCTAAGAACGATGGCACGGTGGCAGCCTGGGGATCAATGGTTCCGGCCAAGTGACAGGGACTAATGATCCCTGGACTTCACAATCACCAAGTCAGTCACTGGAGGTCAGGTCTTGGTGGGGTGACGGCCATTGCGGCGGGAATGAGGCAGACCGTGGCCTTGAAGAACGATGGCACGGTGGTGGCCTGGGGAAGCAACGAAGCAAGTCCAGTCACACTGGGAGGTCAAGTATTGAGCGGGGTGACGGCGATTGCGCCGGGACCCGTGGCGCTCATCGGCGGCGTGCAGTTGCTGCCCTCTTTGAATGCCGGGCCCAACGGCAATGCACTCATTCTCTCCTGGCCCTCGAATGCGGTTGGGTTCACCCTGCAATCAACCCTCAACTTAACGCCCCCCGCAACCTGGATCGATTCCACCAGCATTCCGGCGCTGATTGCCGGCTTCGGCGAGCATTACGCCTATACGGCCAAGTATGCGGCGGCGGACGGGGCGACCCTCTGAGAGAAACGGTTCAGCAGGCCCTGGCCGGCAAGTGTTGGGCCACCTCGACTGGGCCTCGGACCGAACGGAATGGTGGTTGTTAGCGCGTCTTCCCCCGGCAACTACGCAACCATCGTTTACCGCGAAGACTCGAAACTCCGAGACCCAAAAATAGATCGTGAGAACGAAGCTAAGCCTCATCATAGCCGGCATCATCCTGGCCGTGCTCGGGACCAGTTGGAGCCAACCCGTCATCACCAACCAGCCCGCCCCAGGCCACCGCTCCTGGCGCGAGCGTTACCTTCGAGGTCGGCGCCAGCAGCAGCGAACCGATCGCTTACCAGCGGCAGAAAAACCAGGTAGCGGATTTTCCGGATCTCGCGGACCGAACTAATGCCGCCCTGGTGCTTGCCAACGTGCGGCAACCCGGGACGCATCTGACTTTCGCGCGGTCGTTGCGAACAGCACTGGCGCGAGAACCAGTGTTGTGGCCCGCCTTTATGTCGTGCGGCCGGGACTGGTGACGACCAACGCAGTGATCGACAATTTCGACGACAATAAACTGACCGGCTGGATGGTCGACGGCCACAAAGGCCAGGCGACGTTGACCGAAACCAACCAGCAGTTCCACGTGCACGGTTTTTGGGGGGGCGTGCACACCGTGGACTTCGGAGACACCGCAGCTTTGGGCGAGCTCAGCCGAAGCTGGAGTGTAGTCAACGGCCAGACCGTGGAATTGCGGGTGGATTTGGTGGGTATGAATGAGCACGCCACCGCGGGCGGCATGGATCTCTGGAATGGCAACTCCGGTGCGGGTTACGCTTTATACAAAGGACCCGACTTCGTCCATCTGTGCAAACCCAGCTTGTCGGTAGCTGGAATCCACGGCCAGTTCTTCCATGAAAGGATCCTGATCAAGAACACGAACGTGGTCCTGGCCTTGGCTGTGACCAGGGTCAATCCTAATGTCATCCTCACGGCCCGGGTTCTGGACAAGGACAACAACAACGCCGTGCTGTATGAACGCAGCGTCGCTCCTGGGTGAGGTCACGGGCGTCCTCCGGCTTACTCTCTTTCTCTGGTTCCCAGGCATTCTTGGCTAACGAGCGGTCGATTTGGACTGAGCCGCCACGAACTGCTCGCGTTTTTTGCCTGGAAACGTAAAATGAAGTCATGTCTGACGTCACCCAGCTGTTAAGCAGTGTTGGGTCGGGGGATCCGAAAGCAGCCGAGGAATTGCTGCCCGTCATTTATGACGAGCTACGCCGATTGGCCAATGCTCGTATGTCCAGGGAACCGGAAGGACAGACGCTGCAACCGACCGCTCTGGTGCATGAAGTTTGGATAAGGCTGATCGGCGAGAACCATGAGTGGCAGGGGCGAAAGCACTTTTTCAGCGCGGCGGCGGAGGCCATGCGCCGGATTCTCATCGACCGCGCCCGGCACAAGAGGCGTGTCCGCCACGGAGGCGGTCTCGTCCGCGTGCAACTCGACGACCTTGACCTGGCCGAGGAGAGCAAACCGGACGCCGTGTTGTTCGTCCATGACACCCTGGATCGGCTCGCCGAGAAAGATCCCGAAGTTGCAGAGTTGATCAAGCTGCGATACTTCGCCGGAGTTCCAAATCAGGAAGCGGCGCAGATATTGGGCATGTCGGAACGTACTGCGCGCCGCAATTGGGCCTACGCTCGCGCATGGTTGGCTCGGGAGATTCAAAAGCAGAATCTCGCCGAGTAACCGGCAAAATTAATTTGGCCGCTCTCAGCCGGAAACGGCGCGTTACTGCATGGGAACGACAACACAAGCGTCTGATGAATCGCCGAGCCAGCCAGGAAAAGGAACTATTTGCAGCAGCTCTCGAGTTGCGTGTCGAGGAGCGCGCACCGTTTCTCAAGGAGGCCTGCGGAACTGACGCCGCGCTGATGAAGGAAGTCCAGGACCTGCTGGACGCCTATTTCGCTGGACCTTCGGTTTTTAGGACGGCTCTTGTGGCAGAACCGGCCATGGATAATATTTCGGAAAGCCCGGGCTCGATCATCGGCCGCTACAAGCTGCTCCAGAAGATCGGGGAGGGGGAATGGGAGATTAATATCTACATGGCGGAGCAGACAGAGCCGGTTCGCCGCCGCGTTGCTTTCAAGATAATCAAGCTGGGCATGGACACCCGCCAGTCATCGCACGATTGAGGCGGAGCGCCAAGCTCTGGCTGATGGATCATCCAAATATCGCCCGCGTGTTGGACGGCGCAGCAACTGAGACAGGTCGGCCTTATTTCGCGATGGAACTCGTCCAAGGTGCCCATTACCGAGTTCTGCGACAAGAACAAGCTTCCAGCCAGGGAACGCATGCGCTTGTTCATTCAGGTCTCCCAGGCCATTCAAAGCGCACACCAGAAGGGAATCATCCATCGGGACATCAAGCCATCCAACGTGCTCGTCACGTTGCATCACGGCGAGCCGATGCCAAAAGTCATCGACTTCGGCATTGCCAAGGCAACGAACCAAAAGCTCACCGAGAAGACCCTTTTTACGCAATACGCGATGATGATCGGCACGCCGGCTTACATGAGTCCGGAGCAAGCGGAGATGAGCAGCATGGATGTCGATACCCGCACGGATGTGTATTCCTTGGGCGTGTTGCTTTACGAACTGCTGACCGGGAGCACGCCGTTTCCCGAAAAGCGCCTGCGCAGCCTGGGTTATGGCGAGATGCAGCGCGTCATCATGGAGGAAGAACCCGAGCGCCCCAGCACTCGCCTGAGCACGCTGACGAATGAACAAAAGAGCGCCATGTCTCGTGATCACGGCGAGGAGTTCGTGGCCTTGAGCAAGTTGCTTAAAGGTGATCTCGACTGGATCGTGATGAAGTGCCTGGAGAAGGATCGGACGCGCCGGTACGAGACCGCCAATGGACTCGCCACTGACATCCAGCGCCATCTGCAGAACGAGCCGGTCATCGCCCGGCCACCCTCGACCGCTTACCGTTTCCAGAAGGCGTGGCGTCGGAACAAGCTGGTGTTTGAGGCAGGGACAGCGGTGGTGGCGGCGCTCTTGTTTGGCGTCATCGTCAGCACCTGGCAGGCAACCGTCGCGACCCGGGCGAAGAACCAAGCGACGCGGGCCGAGGCAGACAGAGCCGAAGAAGCAAGGAAGGCACAGGCCGAACGTGACAACGCCAAGGCGGCGGAGGCGCGGGCCCAAACGGCCCGAATCCTGGCGGAGACCTCACGGCAGCACTCGCGGCGCTTGCTCTACGCGTCGGACATGAACCTCGCCCAGCAGTCGCTCAAGTTGAACAATCTCGGTCGGGCGCGCTGGTTGCTCGACCAGCACCGGCCGCGGCGCGACGAGGTGGACCTCCGCGGATGGGAATGGCGTTATCTCTGGCAACTGACCCGCGGCGACGCCCTCGTCACGCTCACCAACCGGCCGACCCAAGGATTCTCGGTCACCTTTTCAACAGACGGCAAGAGATTGGCCGTGGGATGGTGGGACGGACGCGTGGACTTGTGGGACGTCCCGGCCCAACGATGGGTTCGTGCGCTGACGGAACGCGAGCTTCCCCACCCGGCACGGGTGGCCTTTTCGTCGGCGCCGAATCTTCTGGCGGCCACATCCGGACTCGGTGCGGTTACCCTTTATGACCTCGGCTCCGGCCGGGAATCGATCCTCTGGCAGGTGACCGACTCAGGCGGATGGGACGTCCGTGACCTGGTGTTTTCTCAGGATGGTTCCAAGTTGGTCGTTTACGCCGGATCAAACCCGGAAGCTGGCGACGCAGTCTGGGTGGTGGATGTCGCCTCCGCCCGGATTGAAAGCCGCCATCCGACCGGCCGCAGCGCGAAGAGTTGGTCGCATATTGGCGCCGCCCGGATTTCCCCCGACAATCGGCGTATTTATCTGGTTCGAACTGTCGCTTGGAGCGGTCGTATCCAGTGCATCGACCTGGCCACACGCCAGGAACTTTGGCAGACCCATTCCCAGGATGACCCGCTCGTCGCCTTGGACATTTCGCCGGACGGGCGGGTGCTGGCTTCGGCTTCAGGATTTGTAGATAAGACGATCCACCTCTGGAATACCGCAACGGGCGAACTTCTCAAGACGCTCGCCGGACACACCGCCTCGGTTATCGATCTGGCGTTTACCCAGGACGGACGACGGCTGATCTCCGCCGCGGTTGATCAAACCATCCGCTTCTGGGACACGAGCACCTGGACCCAAACCCAGGTGCTGCGCGGCCACACCGACGAGCTCTGGGCCATCGCGACCTCGGAGGCGGCACAACTCATCGCCAGTGCGGGCAAGGATGGAAGCCTCATGTTGTGGAGAATGGATGAGAAGCGCGCTGCCGATTGGGCATCGGGCTCTCCTGTCGGAGACTCGCGTCGAGGATGTCCACCTGCTGACCACTCGCGCGTGTTGCTGCTGCCCTGGGCCAGCCACCGGAGTTGGTGGATCTCAAGCGCGACACCCCTCCGGTGTCGCTGACCGGGATCGAGTCTTCCACCGATGTCCTGGGCTGTTTTGACACCAACCGGCTTTGCGTTTGGAACAGACGGCCCGCTGAGGACCAGGCGAAAGAAGCCGAACCAGCCAGCTCCTCGTCGGCGAGCTGGGCGGCGCCGAGTTCGTTCAACGCCAAGCTGTCACGCTGGATTCGGGAATACGCCCGACCGGGGTGGCTTACAGCCCCGCGCGCCAGCTCCTGGCGTGATGGGGCGAAACTTCCTCGAAGTCGCTTTACCTGGCCAGTCTCGCGTCGGCCGGCCGCCGGATCGAACTGAGCAGCGATGTTCCGGGGCTGGTTCCCTTCCGCTCAGTGAGGACGGGAAAGCACCTGGCCGCGGCTAAGGAGCCAGACATCCTGCGCGCTTGGAACGTTGAAACCGGGCAGATCGTGGCGTCTCTCAACCAGAACTTCAGCCAAGCACGGCCAACCGCCACGTTTCGCGTCGCGTCATGCTTTGCGGCAAACGGACGTTTGCTGGTCGCGGCTATTCTCCACCGAATCCGCAATGAAATCGCATTCACAATTTGCCTGCCCAGACCAGGCGCCCCGGAGTGTTCCGGAGGATTTTTCGAACAAAGACTGGCGGTTTCGCCCAGTGGCGAACTCGGGTGGCCGCCTCCAGTTTTGATGGTCAGGTTCAGCTGTTCGATGCCGCAAAAGGCGAGCTGATTGACTCCTTCCGTGGACACCTCAACTCCGCCATGGGCATCGCTTTCTCCCCGGATGGACGCCGGTTGTTTTCTACTACACAAGGGGCGAGACGCCGTCAAGCTCTGGGATGTCGGCACACGTCAAGAGCTGGTTGCCCCGGCTGGCGCCGACGCATATCTGCACAAGGCCCAATGGAGCGCCGACGGGGATGAATCCTCGCCGGCCCGCCGTGGCAGGCCTGGAGCGCGCCATCATGGGCGGGAACGTTGCCGGCGAGGCGTCTGAGCAATCGGAGATCAAGCAGCCATGAATACGAACCGCAAAGCGACACAGCGCGAAAGCCAGCCTGTCGGGGCGCATTGTTCACGCCGCGAATGATTTTGATCTTCCCAGATTGCAGGCGTGGAGGAGATTGAACTGATCCAAAGGCCGCGCGCCTTCGGTAAATCGCGCCCGAGGCGCCCAGGGTAAAAGCCAAATTCTGTCGGCAATTAAATCCTGATTGAAAGAGGCTCAAAACCTCAACGCATGAAGTGTCGCTTCGAAACTGTGAAATTTCGTCGCTCGCAGCAGCGAACGAACCGAGAAAACCAGGCGCTTGCCGCCATCAACGAAAGTCAAGGAAAGCTATACGGAGAATAAACGCCTCTCTCCTTGCCGTGGCCTTGCTGCTGCGATCCATCCCACCAACGGTCAGCTTATCGTCAACGGAGGTTTTGAGACCCCGGATACGTCCACCTTCATCTGATCGGCGCCGGCCAGAACACGATTGCTCCATGGTCGTCGGCTTCCACAGCGTCGAGGGCGACGCGGTCGGAAACGGCTTTATCACCGGCCCCGCATTCGAGGGCGGGCAGTTTCTCGACCTCAAGGCGGGGCACTGGCGGGGCCGACTCACACAAGCCTTCGGCGACCACTCCCGGCTCTCTTACAGGCCTACCTTCGCCTACACCGACAACTATTGGGAGCTCTCCTCCAGCATCGGCCAGAGTTCGCGTCTTCGACGGCTCGGGAGATCGACTGAATCAGACGATCACCTACACCGGCGCTGGCATCGGTAACTATCATTGGACTGTCTTCAATGAGCAGTTCATCGCGCTCCAGAACACGACCCGTTTGGAGTTTACTTCATTGAGTACCTCCCGCGAATGGCCACGGTGGTGGCATTATGCTCGATGCGGTCGAGGTCAGTTTGCTGCTGCGCGCGACGCTGGTTTTGCAGGGTTCCGGCGCAACCTTGAATTGGACGGGAGGAGTACCGCCTTATCGCGTGCAGCGCACAACTGACTTAACATCGGCAGATTGGATCGACGTAGTGACCAATGCCGTTGCACCGGTGACTCTGACCCTGGACGGCCAGGCGGCGTTCTATCGCATCGTCGGACAATAACGGCCCGACAAGCATTTACGCTCCTCAAAAAATCTCGCTAAACCGTGTCGTGATTGTGCGGCGGAAAACCCCGAAATCCCAACGATAACAAGACAGAGAAGACGCCCACGTCACGGCGTTTTTTCTGAAAGGCTACGGTCGGTTTCAACCGCCGGGGCGAGTAATTTGCGCAAGTCGTTGCGAAGTGCAACCCTATCGCGCGTTGATGAAAGGGAACACTACTTGGCTACCGTCTTCTCATCCCATACTTGAGGATCCACAACGAACGGAACTGCTGTCGTGTTCAGTGTGCTCCGGATCAGAATGCCGGGGATGATAAGACGGTTGAGAATGCACGAGGTAGCGTCTAGTGACAGCAACTCCTTGGACTCGACGCGAATTGCCCCTTCGACACCGACAGTTCTCCGGAATTGGAACGGTTGCTACATGGGTAAATCCTGGGCAATTCCAGCATCACCATTATAAAGTCACGATTAAGCTTCCGTTAAGGTAGATCTCACTAGAATGGGGGCAGAAATGAAATGCTGGCTGCCTCTGCGAAGTGGATCGGATAAACGGACGAAGATGCAGTGCGCCACCTCAACGCGTGCGGTCGAGACAGCGAACGGTCGATCCGACGCGAACTCTTCTCCCCCTCCAACGACAATGGTGGACACAAACGGGAACGAGACGGTGTGAGTTCGAACTGACACCGAGCGATGCTATATTCTCACTCAGGCCTTGACGCCGACGAGGTCCGTGGAAACGAGCGCGCGACTGCGGCCCCGAGCACTGAATCGACGAGGATACTAGCTTGCGCTTGGGGTTGGGCCAACCTTCTGTTTGCCGTTTTCGCACTTGGGATCGCATGCTCCGGTTGCGCCCATTTTGAACCGAAACCGCTGGATCCGACCGCGAAGGTGGAAGCATTTCAAAGGCGCACTCTTGTCGATGCTGGATTGAGGGCTTATCTCAAGACCAACGGAGTGGTTAGGGATTGGCCACGCCAGGCGTGGGATCTAAAGGCGCTGACCCTGGCTGCTTTCTACTATCATCCGGACTTGGACGTTGCCCGCGCCAAATGGGCGACGGCAAGGGCCGGGACGAGGACAGCCGCTGAACGCCCCAATCCAACACTCAACGTGGCACCAGCGTATAATACCACGACCGCAACGCCCTCTCCTTGGCTCGTTACGGCCACTCTGGACATTCCAATCGAGACGGCGGGTAAACGCGGCTACCGCATCGCGGAAGCCACCCAGTTGTCCGAAGCCGCGCGCTTGAATATTGCGGGGTGGTTGGCAAGTCCGCAGTCGGCTCCATGCGAGCCCTCCCGGTTCCCTATACGGCCACGGAGGCTGAGGCGCTGCTCAAGCAACAGCAAATCATCCAGGCGGAAAATGTGCGGCTCCTGAGCAACAATACGAAGCCGCGTGATCTCCGCGTTTGAATTGACCCAGGCCCGCACACACAGGCTGATACGTCACGGCTGATTTTGTGGGATGCGGAGCGGCAATGAGCTGGAATCGCAGGTACAGGTTAAGCGACGCTATCGGTCTGCCTCTCGTCGCCTTGACGGCGGTAGAGATCGCGTTCGCCGGTCTCTCCGATTTACCGGATGATGTCCCCCCGAAGCGGCTCGGCGTCAAGCGCTCCTGAACTGCCCTGATGTTCTGGTTAGCTCTGGCCGAATACAACGCCAGCCAGGTGGCGCTCCAATTGAGATCGCTACAATACCCCGACATTCACCTCAATCCCGGCTACGAGTTTGACCAGGCCGACAATAAATGGTCGCCGGGTTTTACAGTGACCCTTCCGGTGCTAAACCAGAACAAGGGTCCAATTGCCGAAGCTGAGGCCAAGCGTGCCGAGGCGGCGGCGACGTTCGAGGCCTTGCAGGCCCATGCGATTGGAGAGATCGAGAGGGCAGTTGCCGCCTACCGGGTCACACTCCAAAAGAGCAAGGACGCCGAAGCGATTCAGCAGAACCTCATGCAACAGGAGAAGAGGGCGCGGGCGATGTTGGAGGCGGGTGAAATCTCCAGAAGCGAACTCGCCGGGCTGCGGCTCCAGCTCAGTGCATCGGCGCTGGGTCGTATGGACGCGCTCTCCAAATCGCTCCAGGCCTTTCAACAACTGGAGGACGCCCTACAAAGCCCGCTCGGTCTCCCACCGAGCCTTTGGCAGCAGCAACCCCGGCGCTCGGGCGCTGCTCCCTGAGTTGCCATTTTCATGAAGAAACTGATTTTCATCACCGTCTTCTTAATCGCCTCCGGCATCATGACCTGGCTGGTGTGGTTCCGGCCTGTCCAGGAGCCCGGCGAAGAGAAGAAACCTGAGGCCGAGGTTCCCGTCCATGTCGCCACGATCACCCGGGCCACGTTGCGTCGCTATGTGACGGCCTACGGCCCGGTGGAACCGGACCCGAAGGCCAGTGCCCGAGTTGCGTCCGCTGTTCCAGGCGTCGTTGCGGCAGTGAAGTGCGTAGAGGGCGAGAGGATCGAAAAAGGTGCACTGTTGTTTCAACTGGATAGTCGTGCTGCCGACGTGGCGGTGGCTTTTGCCGAGAAGAGCGTCCAGCGGCAGCAGAAGCTGGCCAAGGTGGACGGCACTTCTCAAAAGGCACTGCAGGATGCGGAGCAAGCATTGGCGGCTGCCCGAGCTCAGCAGGCGCTCTTGCAGGTTCAGTCGCCCCTGGCCGGGGTCGTGACCAAGGTGAACACGAAGGTGGGCGAAGCAGCTGACTTGACCACGGTGCTCGGCGAGGTAGTGGATCTTGACCGGCTGGTGGTGAGTGCCAACGTCGCCAGCACCGAACTCGCCAATTTGCAGGCTGGACAAGCTGCGGAAGTTATCCCTGCCGATTCGACCAACGTGGTGAGCACCTCCTTGATCTACGCCAGCCCACAAGTAGACGCAAAGACAGGCTCCGGCTTGGTCCGAGCTCTTCTTCCGGCCAACAGCGGCTTGCGTCCAGGTCAATTTGCCAAACTCCGCATCATAGCCGAGGAGCACAAAGACTGTGTGGCAGTACCGGTGGCCAGTGTCGCCAAGGACGCTAGTGGAGCAAGCTTTGTCGCACTGGTGGACGGGGAAAAAGCTGTCCTCAAGCCGGTGAAAGTGGGGCTGCGGGACGGCGACCTGGTGGAAGTGTCAGGCGAAGGGCTGGAAGCGGACAAAACGGTTGTCACGGAAGGTGCCTATGGTCTGATCATGACCCAGCAATTCGCTACCAAGATTCGTGCGGTAAACGACTAGTGTCCGAGCCAGAGCAAGCCACCCGGATGAAAGCACCCTCCCTTATCGGCCAGTTTGCCATCCGCCATCGCCTCGCGATCACCTTTGTTAGTGCCGCCCTGTGTTTGGCTGGCATCTACGCCGCCTTCCATTTGCCATCTTCGGTCTTCCCTCAAACGAACTTTCCCCGGGTGGTTATTCTGGTGGACAACGGCGTCATGCCGGCCGATGAGATGATGGCGACGGTCACGCGACCCATCGAGGAAGTGATGAAGGATATTCCGGGTGCGATCCGGGTCCGTTCGACCACTGGCCGAGGCTCCGCGGAAATCAGTGTCTTTTTCACATGGAATGTCGATATGGTCCAGTCCGAGCTTCACGTTGACGCACGCCTAAGCCAAATTCGCGCCAGCCTGCCAGCCACTGTCACCACCAGCACCCGGCGACTGACCTTCTCCGCTTTTCCCATCCTCGGTGTGAGTTTGACCGGTCCACATCGCACCAATATTGAGCTGTGGGAGATGGCCCGATACGAGATCAAACCGCGCTTTCTAAGGATCCCAGGAGGTCGCACGCGTGGATTTGGTGGGCGGCACCTCGGCCGACAAGTCATCGTTGACCCTCTCAAATTGCAGGCTGCCAGCCTCAGTCTTAGGCAGGTTGTCGATGCCCTTTCGAAGAACAATCAAATTTCCCCGATCGGAATGCACGAGGAAAACCACACGCTCTATTTGGCGGTGGTGGACGGGCGAGTCCATAACCTTCAAGAAATTGAAAATCTGATGGTGACCTTTGCCAATGGGCGGATCGTCCGGATTCGGGATTTTGCCCGGGTTGAGCGTGGTCCAGAACCCGCTTTCAATGTCGTCACCGCAGAAGGAGTCGCCGCGGTGTTGCTGAATGTGCGCAGTCAGCCGGACGGCAGCACGGTTGATATCGCCAACGGCCTTAAAAAAGTCATGGACGAATTGAAAGGCGGACTGCCGCCGGACGTGAAACTCGTCTCCTTCTACGATCAGTCCCTTTTTGTGCGCGCGTCGGCAGGTAGTGTCTGGGATGCGATTCTTTTTGGGCTGATTTTGTCGGTGGTGATTATCTACCTGTTCCTCAAGAACTGGGGTACGACGCTAACAGCCATCCTTGTCATCCCGGTGACCGTGCTGGTCACGTTGGTCGCCATGAAACTGACCGGGCTCAGTCTGAATATCATGACTCTGGGCGGGATTGCGGCGGCGATCGGTTTGGTGATCGACGACGCCATCGTCGTGGTCGAGAGTATCTACGCAAAAATGATGGCGGGTCTGCCGCGTCTGGAAGCCGTCCAGACTGGGATTGGAGAACTGCTCCGGCCTCTGGTCGGTTCCACGTTAACACCAGTAGTGGTCTTCATCCCGCTAGCCTTCCTGGAAGGGATTACCGGCGTGTTCTTCCGCGCGCTCGCGCTGACCATGGTGGTCGCATTGCTCACCTCGCTGGCATTGGCTATTACGCTCACACCGTCTCTAGCAGCTTGGCTTTTGCGCGACAGGGAAGATGCCGAACACGGGCACGCCGCCAAGAACGGAGAAGGCGGCTTTCTGCTCCGGCGCGTTCTCCGGCTGTACGAGCTGGTGTTACGCTCGGCCCTGCATCATCGCTGGTGGACAGCCACTTGCTGCGCCGTGGTGTTGTTCTTGGGTGTGGGCATTTACCAACGCCTCGAAAGCGAATTTCTTCCCGCAATGGATGAAGGCGGCTTTGTCATTGATTACGTGGCACCATGGGGCACGAGCCTGGCCGAGACTCATCGGCAACTCCTCATCGCGGAGAAAATCATCCGAGCGCACCCGGACATCGAGAGCTATTCAAGGCGGACCGGAGCGGCTCTGGGCTTTGAAGTTGTCGAACCCAACACAGGGGATTTCCTGGTCAAGCTCAAGCCCCGTCGCAAGATGTCCACCGACGAAGTGATTGCTGATCTGAGAGCCAATTTCAACGCGGTGTTACCCGACGTTGAATGGGAGTTCCCGGGAATTCTCGGTGACCTGATCGGGGACATGACTTCAGAACCGCAACCGATTGAGGTGAAACTCTTTTCGACGGATATCGAGTTTCTCAGGAAGAAAGCCCCGGAAGTAGAGGAGCAAATCAGCAAAGTCAAAGGCGTGGTCGATACCAAAGATGGACTGGTCTATGCCGGTCCTACTTTGAGCCTCAAACCCTGCTACGAAGAGATGGAACGGTTCGGCCTGACCTCGAGCGATCTGGCCGCCGCCGTTAACACCGCCATGCTCGGTGAGACTGCCTCCTCCGTGCTGGAAGGCGACCGCGTCATCGCTGTCCGGGTGATGGTGGATCGATCCCAGATCGACCAAGTGGCACGCCTGCGCGAACTGCCCTTGCGCACTCCGGACGGCACTTTGGTTAAATTGTCGCAAGTGGTGCACATCGAAGAGACTCCCGGTCAACTCGAATTGCACCGTGAGGACTTGCGCCAAAATGTGGCCGTGACGGCTCGACTGGAGGGCCGTGACCTGGGCAGTGCCATCGCCGACATCCAAAAGAAGCTCAGCCTGGATAAGTCCATTCCGCCAGGCACGATCGAGTACGGCGGCCTGTATAAGCAGCAACAGGAATCCTTCCGCAACCTGGTGCTGGTGCTGGCGTTGGCCATCTTCCTGGTATTCACCGTGCTGCTGATGGAGTTCGGTACCTTTTACGAACCGGTCGCGATCGTGTTCGGGGCGGTTTTGGCCATGTTCGGCACTGTTCTGGGTCTGTGGATGGCGAGCACCTCTCTCAACGTGGTTTCGTTTCTCGGTGCAATCATTGGCGTCGGTATCGTGGCGAAGAACGGCATCCTCATGCTCGATTTTGTCGAGCATTTGCGGGCGGAAGGAGCCACCCTCGAAGACGCGCTGGTTCGATCAGGTCATCGTCGCTTGCGTCCGGTCCTCATGACCTCGATGGCGGCGGCCTTCGGCATGCTACCTTTGGCTTGGGGCATTGGGAGCGGTGCGGACATGCTCAAGCCTCTGGCCATCGCGGTGATTGGCGCGCTTTGCATCTCGGTTCTGCTCTCCTTGGTGGCCACCCCGACCGTCTATTACCTCCTGAGGTGCGCGTTTGGCAAGACCGGGAAGTTCCCCTCGTCGCCATGAATGGTTTCGACCAGGACCACACGACTTCGGAACCGGCCGGAACGCTTTCTGTAGTTCCTCAAACCAACAAATCAAAACAAATGGCAATGAAAAATCTCAGCACCGAAAAATCTCAGCACGATCTTAGCCGTGAGTGTCATGGCTGCCTCTGCCGCAACATTGTGCCACGCAGCAGATGCTCCGTACCACTTTATCAAGGAGATCCCGATTCCGGGAAAGGCACAATGGGATTACTTGCGCGTGGATCCCGACGCCCACCGTCTTTACGTCACGCATGGCACCAAAGTCGAGGTGATTGATCTGGACAAGGGGGCCGTGATCGGAGCCATTGAGGATACTCCAGGAGTCCACGGCATTGCCTTCGCACCTAAACTGGTCCGCGCCTTCACCAGCAACGGCCAGGAGAATAAGGCCAGCATCGTTGACCTGAAAACGCTCAAAACCCTCTCGAAGGTGTCGAGGGGGGCGAATCCGGATTCCATTCTGGACGAAGCGACCCAACACGCAGTCTACACGTTCAACGGCAAAGGCAAGTCGGCCACCGTCTTCGATCCGGCGCACCCAATTCGCTTTCAGTTCCAATGGAGAGGATGGGAACACCACCATTGCCAAGGAATTCAGTCCAAACAAACTTACCGTCGTCCAGGTCCTGAAGACGGTGGTCGGTGCCCGCACCATGACCTGAACCCGTTAACTCACGAGATTTACCTCCCGGCGCCAACCCCGTCTTTCCGCGTCCTGGTCTATGGGATGGAGAAGCCGTAGTTATGCGCGTGCTACTGGTTGAAGATTCACCAGTTCTGCAGCAGACCGTGGGCACGGCCTTGCAGCGGTGTGGGTATGCGGTGGATGTGTCTGCGGACGGAGAGGACGGGCTCTGGCGAGCGGAGAACACCGAGTACGACGCCATTGTCTTAGATATCCTGTTGCCAAAACTCGATGGCCTGTCGGTCTTGCAGCGGCTGCGGGAAGCTGGGAAGCTCACGCACGTCCTGCTGCTGACCGCCAGGGACTCGGTGGCCGCACGCGTTCAGGGATTGAAACTCGGAGCAGACGATTACTTGATTAAACCTTTCGCGCTGGAGGAACTCCTGGCTCGGGTGGAAGCGCTTTGCCGGCGTGCCTACGGCAACAAACAAAACCGGTTGGTCGCGGGCGACCTGGAGATGGACACGGCTGCCAAACGAGTCTGGCGGGCAGGGCAACGACTCAAGTTGAAACCGCGGGAATACCAACTTCTCGAGTACCTGGTCCACCGGCGCGGAGAAGTAGTCAGCCAGGCAGAAATCGAGCGCCACCTCTACACGGACGATGTCGAACTGATGAGCAACGTCATTGAATCAATCCTGTCCTCGCTGCGCCGCAAGCTCAGTGAAGCCAATCCCACTCCGCTGATCCACACTCGGCGTGGCTTCGGGTACGTGCTGGATCCCGAGCTCTCGTGAGCACTATTCGGCAGCGATTGACGGTTCGGTTACTGATCGGACTAGTCCTCCTGCTCCTGGTGGGAGGAAGCCTGGGCTACTGGCTGGCCGCGGCGGCCTTGACCCGCCAATTTGACGAGCTTTTGCGAGCCAAAGCCACCTCGATGGCCATGCTCATTGAAGAGGAGGACGGCGGACACCTTGACATCGACGCCACGGACGTATTCCTGCGCGAGTTCGAACCGCGCGTCGGCGCCGCCTTTTTTCAACTCTGGGACTGCACCAGCAATGTTGTTAGACGGTCCAAGTCTCTGCGCGACTCCAATCTGCCTCTCACCTTCGGGACACTGTCGGAACCGAAGTTTCTGAACCTGAGCTTGTCCGGTGGAGTGCACGCCCGTGTCGCCACTATCAAGTTCACTCCTCGCCCGACGGATGACGCGAAGCCCCCAGCTGTTCTGACCGACGCCATCCTTGCAGTGGCGCTCGACCGCCATGACCTGAACCAGACCCTGACTATTTTGCGCCTGGTCCTGACGACCTGCGGCACGTTGATTCTTGTCCTGACCGCGAGCCTGATGCCGGTTTTGCTTCGCAAGGAACTGGCTCCGGTCAATCGCCTCGGTGATCAGGCGCAAGGGATTACGTCGGCGTCTCTCTCTTCTCGGTTTCCGGTTGAGGAATTGCCGGGCGAGCTCAAGCCCATCAGCTCAAAGTTGAATGACCTTCTGCAACGACTGGAGACAGCGTTCAACCGGGAGCGCCAATTCAGCGACGATTTGGCGCACGAGTTTCGCACGCCCCTGGCTGAACTACGCAGCCTTACGGAGCTATCGCTCAAGTGGCCAGATACTCACACTTCTCAAACGGACCAACAAACCCTTGCCATAGTAGTTCAGATGCAGAATGTCGTCGATCGTCTGCTCGCCATCGCGCGGAGTGAGCAAGGCGGACTGCCGGCACGACTGGAGAAGGTAGACCTTGTGTCGATGGTCAACAACGTTCGGCAATCGTTGACCGAAAAGATCTCTGCCCGTCAGATTCGGGTGGAACTGAGCTTGGTGCCCGGCATTGAGCTTGGGACTGATCCGGTGCTATTGAGGTCGATTTTGAGCAACCTGCTTGAGAATGCGGTCGAGTATGCACCTCAGGGGTCACCGGTCCGCCTCGTGACCGCCGCGCAGGCCGACCAGTTCAATCTGACCATATCGAACGCTGCAGAACACCTCAATCCAGAAGACATCGCACACCTCTTTGACCGGTTCTGGCGCAAAGACAAGGCCCGGACGCGGTCCGTGCATGTCGGTTTGGGGCTCTCGCTGGCCCGCGCCTCGGCCCAGGCTCTCGGCTACATGCTAATCGCCTCCTTGGAAGGGCAAGGTTGGCTGGTGATGCGACTTTCCGGTCCGATTCAATCGACCCCACTGTGAGAGAGCTCTGAGGGTAGAGGGGGGCGTCAGCTTCTGTTACGGTGAGTCCTGATATTTTGCAGGCATGGTGTTTGATTGAGAAAGCTACGATACGCCAGGTCACGTCGTTGTTTGGCAGTGTTTCCAGCTATCCAGTGCACGCTCGATGTGAGATTTGGCTAACGCGAGCTTATTTGGAAATTTATTAAAGAGCCGTCCGTGATTTACCGATGGATCGTCCGCTTGTTGCTTCCTCGTTTTGGCCAGATAAGGGCCCTTGTAACAGCTAGACCTCCGATCAGATTGACACGAGGCCGACGGGATTCCACTGTGGGCAACTCGATGAGCACCCGACTTAAAGAAGGCCAATACTTCGGTCGTCCGCACTTCTCGAGAAAAGAAGCCTGCCTCGTGATTTGTGAAAGTCGTTATCTGCCGCACGCCCGTATTCCCCAGCACGCTCACGACAACCCTTATTTCATTCTGACGCTGAACGGCAGCCAAGAGGAAACCGTCGGCTCGCAGAAGCGTATCTACCAGCCATCAACGCTCGCGTTCCACGGTTCAGGAGAAGAACACGCCGAGCTGATTGGTCCCGAAGGAATGCGTTGTTTGCATGTCGAGTTTGGCCCGGCCTGGGTAGCGCGCAACTCCGTCATCAGCCGCGTTTTGGCCGGCGGCGCTCAGTTTCGGGGAGGACGTGTCGCCTGGCTGGGCGGCCAAGTACATCGAGAGCTCCTGAATGATGACGAAGCAACACCCGTAGCGACCGAAGGATTGGTGCTCGAGTTGTTGGCGGAAGCTGCCCGGCTGGAGGAACGGAGTGCATCGGCTCGGCCGCCCTGGATACTTGCAGCGGCAGAATACATCCACGCCCAGCACGCGCAGCGCATTTCGCTTTCGGATGTGGCCGCGAGTGTGGGCGTCCATCCTGTTCAACTGGCGCGAGCTTTCCGCGAACGGTATCACTGTTCCGTTGGCGAGTACATTCGGCAGGTTCGGATTGAAACGGCCTGCAAGGCGATTGCATCAGGGGACTTGCCGCTGACGCAAATCGCCCTTGCGGCGGGATTCGCTGACCAGGCCCATTTTTCCAGGACTTTTCACCGACTGGTTGGAATGACACCGGGACAATTCCGCGCCGCCGGGCGACAATCCAAGGCGAAGCCAACCGTGTTCCGTCGTGACAAGTAGCTTCGCACCCTCTGTGCCGTCATTGAGGCTAATGGTGAGCAGTCCTTACGATTCATGGACTTGCCGCGAGCCGTAGCGCCATTTCCAACGGCTCATCGACGCCGTGCAGCAGACTCTCGACTTTTGGCAAAACCTGGTGGTTCGGAAGTGTTCCTCTTCTACTATTTCCGGCGACGGCATTCCAATAGCCGTATAATGGCAACCGGATCTGGAAATGGGAGTTGGGCAGCGTCACGTGCGCGAACGCACCCGAATTGTTGCCGCAATATCCACCCCCGGTTTCCTCGCCGACAAAGGTCGCCCGGCCCAGATGGTGACTGATGGCGCAGAAGTCCGCTGCCGTGGAGAAAACTCCGCCATCGATCAAGACGATGACTTTTCCGTGAAAGGGGTATTTCCCAGGCATTTGTTCGGCGAGTGCAGCATGCTTCACTTGATATCCCCCAGTGGGACGGGGCGTCGTTTCACGACTGAGTTCGCGCGTTCTTTCCTCCGACCAGTCTGCCTGAGCCTTAAAACTCGGATCGATCGTCTTGGCAGTGATATGATCAAAGTAGCGGAACGGCTTATCCACCAGGTATGACACCAGCAGCGCTCCATGCATGTCTGGGCCACCGCCGTTGCCACGAAGGTCAATAATGAGTGTCTTGGTCCGTTGCTCACTCAGAGCCTTGAATGTTGCTTCAACCCAGCCCGGGAAATTGTCGCCGTTAAAGGAGCGGATGCGTAGTTCCGCCACATCGGTCTGCTTTATAAATCGCCAAGCCAGATCCTCATGGGTCCAGTCGATCTTTTTCATGCCTGCACGGAGCGGGGCGTTTACGGGATTGTCGGACTTTCCGGACTGCTCGCGGGTGAGGCCGGCGAGCTTGGCCTCCAGCAGTTGGCCCTTTGCATCTTTCGATTTCACGGAAAACGACTCCGGTTGCTCGACAAGAAACCAGTAGTACATCGCGAAACCTCGTTGGATATGCACCCACTTGCTGGTCTGAATGGCACCGTCGGACGATTCAACCCGCTCAAACCGCCGGAGGAGCTCTGGAACAGTGTGCCCATTGATTTCGAGCAACTCCATGCCGGGCCCGACGGTCTGATTATCCGCAGTCTCGTTCGACAAAACGATCAGACGCCCATCTTCGATCACCACTTTAAGCGGAAAATGCCGCGCAGTCGGCCAACCCTGCATCGCCGTCTCGTCTGGGTTAATGCTGGTGTGCCCGCACCGCACTAAACCCAACGTTTCAGCGAATTCTTCGTAACACTCGGACTTCGTCATTGGTTGGCTGAGCTTGGCGCGCTGCGCCTTAAACCCCTGATCCAGTTCAGCCGCGGTCGAATATCGGTAAAGTCCAGGATGTGCCTCTTCGAGGACGTTTCGCATAAAATCGAAATCCGCAAGCATCTGGTCAGGCCGCATTTTATCGCTGGCAACGATCGACGCCTGACCAGCGGCGGTCGCATCCCTTGTGCCGGTCACGAGGACAACGAGTGCGACGACAAGCGACGCGAGGCCCGCAAGGGGATAACGGCGGTGGCAAGGGCGCAAGCTGGTGGTTAGGAAGAACTTCATCTTCCTCGCACCTTACACTCGATGTCGCACGTCGTCTTGCACCGTTGAAACGTCTTGTCCAGCTCTAGTTGTCCTTCCGGCAGCTTTTGACTCACTGCTCTCAGCGGCGCCGCAGCCGGGCTTTTCACTTGCTGTCCGGGGCTAATAGCCGGTTGCTTCTTGTCATTTGTGAAGATCGTTGCTCGATGGTAACCACGCCCACGGCAAAAAACACAGAAAGACGGAATACATGAACACGACCAACTCACCAATTAACCTCACCCAACGCCCTCCGCCTTGTCCCCGCTTAAAACTGGGTGGTTACGTTATGCTACCGCGCCTGCTAATTAGCCACTATCCCGCACAGGACCAAATCATTTCATGCGTTTACGCCGATCGAACTGCTGGTGGTTATCGCCGTTACCGCCGTCGGGCACTCCCGCAGCGGTCTGCCGGACAGTGAAAGAAAACGTTCCGGAAAAGACGCCGTCCGCGACACCACTGAACTCCGTCCCCTGAAGAGCAAAGTCCACCCACAGTCCCTTCGGGGTATTATCCATACGACCACGACGAGGAAACCGAACCGCCGGGTGGGAGAAACAGGCCGCTCAGCACGGCATCGTTGGGAGATCCATGCGAGTCGGCCACCAGGACATCACTGATACCGCCGTTCAAGGGGGTGCGACTACCGTTCGATCAAGGAAGATGGCTCACGGAGGCACGGATGAACGAGAATGGGATCGGGACCATCGTGGTCGACTGTGCGGTTGAATTACACCGGGATTTGGGACCTGGCCTGCTGGAGACAGTTTATGAAGTGACCCTGGCCCGGGCA
>JAXMHN010000036.1:0-68107 GCA_046346765.1 Verrucomicrobiota bacterium
CATCGAAGCTGACAATCTTAATCTGGCCGATTTTCCGAGCTTCCTTGGCCGCCTCGAGACAGAGCGGGCCATTGTAGGCAAAGAGCCCAACCATGCAGGCTAGATCAGCCGTGCTGGCCATGGCATCCTGAGCATTGGCTTTGGCGCGGGCGTAGTCAAAGTTGTCGGTGCGAGTATCGACAATGGTGAACTTGGCGCTGGTCAGCTGCTGGCCGGGCGGATCGTAATTGACTTTGCCCAACTCCTGCATCGGGCGGTCGAGCAGTTCGTCGATCACTCCCTGACGGCGTTGCTGCGCGTTGAGTTGCTCCAGCCGTCCGACGAACAACATCACTTTGCCCCCGGCGGGGATGGCCTCTTTGACCAGCTTGCCGGCGGCACGCCCCGCCTTGTAGTTGTCCATTCCGACGAAGCATAAGCGCTGACTATCCGGGGCGTCGCTATCGTGAGTGATAATCGGACAACGCGCGGCTACTTCATTGATCATCGCGACCTGATTTTTGGCGTCGATTGGGCTAATCGCGACGCCGTCAATGCCGCGGGCCAGCAGCCCTTCGATCATCCGCTTTTGGTCCGAGATGCCTTTGGGCGGCATCAGCACCTCGCAGTCGATATCGAATTCCTTCGTCGCCGCCCGAACGCCGGCCGCGGCCGTATTCCAGAAGGGATCGACGCCGTTGGTGACGAACGCGATCTTCTTGCGCGCGGTCTTTGGCGAAGGGGTGGTCTGGCCGGTGTCAGCCGGCTTATGACAAGCTAGTTGCAGGCAAAGGAATGTAAACGCCAACATCCCACTCAGCGTACGGGGGAACTTCATGGGGCGTTTATCTAGCTGAAAGATCGCCGGTTGGCTACTGATTTGGAGAGAAAGCAATCAGTTCGCTTGTCCCGCGGCGGCTCTTGACCTAGCCTGCCGCGCGATCACCAAATCCTTATGCCATCCAAGACCGAGCCTCTCCTCCGCTGGGGAATTCTCAGCACCGCCCAAATCGCCCGTAAAAACTGGAAAGCGATTCGAAACAGTGGCAACGCCACGATCGTCGCGGTGGCAAGCCGCGATGAGGAACGCTCCCGGCGCTTCATCGCAGACTGCCACCACGAAGCTCCCTTGCCCGTCGTCCCGCGAGCGCTCGGCAGCTACGAGGCCCTCCTCGCATCGCCCGAGGTCGAGGCTGTTTACATTCCGCTCCCAACCGGTTTGCGCAAAGAATGGGTCCTGCGCGCGGCGGCCGCCGGAAAGCACGTGCTTTGTGAAAAGCCCTGCGCCGTCACCGTGGCCGACTTGGAGCAAATGATCGACGCCTGCCAGCGGAACCAAGTCCAGTTCATGGACGGCGTCATGTTCATGCACAGCCGCCGGCTACAACAAATCCGCCAAGTCCTCGAAGACGGAACCAGTGTTGGTGACATCCGGCGCATTTCCTCCGCCTTCAGCTTTTGCGCCGACGAGGCCTTTTTCGAAGGCAATATCCGCTCGAACAGCGCTCTGGAACCGCACGGCTGTTTGGGCGACCTCGGTTGGTACACCATCCGCCTCGCCCTTTGGGTGCTCAAAGGGCGCATGCCCCAGCGCGTCACCGGCCGAATCCTCGCCTCCGCCCAAGGTGCTCACACAGCCGCTGCGGTCCCGATCAGTTTCTCGGGCGAACTCCTTTTCGAGGGCGGCCTCTCGGCAGGCCTTTACAATTCCTTTATTACCGAACACCAGCAATGGGCTCATGTGAGCGGCCACAAGGGCTATTTACAGCTGACGGATTTCGTCGCGCCATTTTTCGGCAGCGAGGTGGGCTTCGAAGTCAACAACGTCGTCCACACCGTCAACGGGTGCGACTTCAACATGGAGTTTCATTGGCGTCGGTTTGCCACCGCCGAATACGCCAACAGCCATCCAACCGCCCAAGAAACCAACCTCTTCCGCACGTTCTCCAAATTGGTCCTGAGCGGTGAACGCGACCAGAGCTGGCCGGAACTTTCCCTGAAAACACAACGCATCCTCAATGCCTGCTACTCGTCGGCCCTGGCCGATGGCGCGCCGGTCGATCAGATCTAAAGACCGCGACGGACAAATCGTTTCCATGTTATATCGCCATCCCATAGGAAAGTCGCTATCCTACAGCGCATGAGCAGTAAAGCGGACGTTTGGCAGGGAACGCTGGCGTTGATGGTTTTGAAAACCCTGGAGCGCAAGGGCCCCTTGCATGGCTACGGCATCGCCCGTCAAATCGAGCAGACGAGCGCGGATCTCCTCTCCCTTAATTACGGCACGCTCTATCCCGCTCTGCTGAAATTGGAACAACAGGGATACATCAGCTCCAAATGGGGCTTCTCGGACAACAACCGAAAGGCAAAGTTTTACCAACTGACCCGCGCGGGTCTCAAACAAATCGAGAAAGAAACCAAAGAATGGGAACAGACGACGGCCATTCTCGCTCGCTTCCTCCATCCTCAAGTCGCATGAGCAATCCGCCTCCGTGGATGTCAGTTGAAAAACGGAGATGGGTCCTGCGGCGCGGGATTTTGGCTGCAGCCCAAGCGGCGAAGCCGGCGGCGCCCGCCTGCCGGAAACCGCTCGGGGCCACCGCCCCCCGGGCCGAGCCAGCGTGGCGCGCGCTTCCAAAAATCGCGGTTTGACTAAAGCTGCTGGCGGGGGCAGAGTGCCAACGGTGGCTCGCCGTTACGCCAGTTTCCCGGTCGTCATGATGCTTTGCCTCGTCTTGGGGTTGCATTGGACTTTTTTGCGTACGGTCGGCTGGGTCAACATGTTTGCCTCCTTCGCCCAAACCGGCACGGTTCACGAAGCACTCGTCAAGACGTTCGATGGAAGCCATCCCTGCTCCATGTGCAAATTCGTCAAGAACGCGAAGCACGGGGAGAAGAAGGAGCAGTCGATCAACCCTGACGGCAAGCTGAATCTGATGCTGACGGTATCCCTTTCCTCGCTGAACCCGCCCACCGCCTATACCTGGCTGCTTCCTCTTCGGGACAATACCTGGTTGGGACGGACCGAAGCTCCGCCGCTCCCGCCTCCACGGGCCGCCTGAACCATTCTTCGGTCAACTCAGCCCGTTCCGGTCTGAGTTCTACGCCAGCTAAAGACCCTGTCTTTAGCCGATGAACCGTTCCCTGATCGGCTTAGCCGTAAAGTCTCCTATCTACCAGACCGCGAGCGCGTGCCAACACCGATTTGTGCGGATCGACCTCCGCAGTTGTCCGGCGCGCAAGATGACAAACCTGTCTCAGTGGCAATCCCCCTGAACTCGTGGGGTGGCCATGGTCAATTCAGATAAAGCCTTAATTCTCCAGTTCGACAGTTCTCCTGTTCCGGGTTAGCGCTCGGATCGAAAAACCAACTAAAACCAACCTCAGATCACAACTACCATGAAACACTCAGAAGCTAGACTCTCCCACCGCTCGGCCGCGAGGCTGGCCGCAAGCACCATGATTGCATCAGCCGCCTTTCTCTTGGCCGGGACTATGGCGGAAGCACATATCACATACTCCGGACGCGATTTCGGAGCGTATTCCGGACAGACCAACGCTACGGCGACGATCACCAACCAGACAGTGACCGGCAACTACGGTTGGGCCGATGCGGCGGACGGGATCCTGGGCGACAGCCATCGAGGCCGAGCCTTCCGGTTCCACCTGGATAACGCCGCGTATGTCAACGTGACCGTAACGGCCAACCCGAACGCCACCACCAATTCGCTTGGCGGGTTTACTCCAGCATTCTCGGTCTATGCCGGCCTCGCCGCCGTCGCCCCTTACGCAGAGAGCCAGACCACCAATGCTCCGGGACCTGACCATGATTTCGGCGAGGCTTCCGTCGCCTGGCGCATTTGGTGGGTCCAACAGAATCTGAATCCAGCCGCCACCGACGAGAGTGCGACGGACGGCAGCTGGAATGCGCTGGGCGATTGGAAGATCGGCGGAGACGGCGACCTTCCCGGAGATTTCTCTCAACTGAGCAGCTTCATCTACAAAGGATCAGCCGCTTCGACCACGAGCGGAGGAAGCGTGACGGGCAGTTTGGCCCTTCCGTCCGGGGACTTCACCATCTTCGTGGGCGGCAACAACCTGGCCAATAAGACCGCGGACACCGCCCTCTCTCCTCACGGCATCTCGGTAACGTTGTCGGTTTCTTCAACCCCCTCGCTCAACATCGCGGCAAAAGTATTCGTTGCGTTGCCCACGGGCAGCACGACCAATTGGGTGCTTGAATCGGCTGCCTCCCTCGCCTCCACGAATTGGGCAGGTGTCAGTTACGCCCCGATTACAGCGGGCGGGCAACATGGTGTTCTTCTTGACATTGGCGCGGCGGCGCAATTCTTTCGCCTGCGATCCAATCCATAGGCGGAGGATGTGTTCATGGTGAAAGCTCTGCTCGCGCTGCTCAGCTTGGCAGCCTTCGTGTTCCCAAGCTGGGCAGACACCCATCTCTATGTAGGTGCGTTGAACACCAATCAAAACGGGAAATGCTCCTTCAGCAATGGCGGTCTGTTCGATGCCAGCGCAAGCGGCGTTTCTCTGCCTCAAGTCCTGCGGACAAATGGATTGAACGCCGGCTATTTTCGGGGCGATGCCCTGACGTTTTCCGCACTCGCCGCCACGACTTCGAACGGCGGGCCTATTCCTGGAGCAGCCGCTTTGGGGGCGCGACTCGCCGTGCAGGTGGTGGGCGTGGCGGGACCACCCGGCGGCAGCTTCGCGTTTTGGGAAGGGGACGGCGAGAGCGATCTGGGGAACGTGACCTTCAGCGTGCCGGTCGGCACAACGAACGGAACCAACTACGTGGTGATCAGCGAGAATCATGGAGAGTCCGGCGCCGATCCCTACGGCCATATTCATGGCCGCCAGTTCACCACCAGCGCACCCGGCACCTACATTGTGGACTTCCGCGTGATCGACTTATCGGCGAACGGTGCGGGCGGCGGCCCGATTCAGTCGCCTTCCGACCTATTGCCGGTGAGGTTTCAAGCCGGATTGCGGATCGAAAGCGTTCAGGCATTCAACCGGAAGATAGCCGTGTCTTTTCGCAGCCCTCCCGGAATCAGCAACCAGCTCGAATCTACTGATTCGATGGCATCGGAGAACTGGCAACCAGCTGCCGCTCCTCTGCGAGGCAACAACAATCTCCAAACCGTCACGGATACGAACGGCGCAGCCGCGGAGCGCTTTTACCGGATTCGTCAGCTCAACAACTTGCCTTGAGGTGAACACGTCCATGCCAAAGGTGGCCGGATGATCAGCCTATGAGCGACAACCACGGCTTGAATCCAGCCGATCCGGTCCAACTCGCGTCGAGGAAGGTGAGCTGGATGAGGTCCCGTCAACCCAAACGCTGGAGCCTGCGCCGGCTTTGGATTGCGCTTCATCGCTGGCTCGGCCTGACCGCGGGCCTGGTCTTGGCAATCATCGGGCTTACCGGCAGCTTATATGTGTTTTATCAAGAGATCGCCGAAACGTTGGCACCGGCAACTCTTCGTGTTCAGCCCAAAGCCGGTGGCGAAAGTGCCTACCGGCCCTGGTCCGAGCTCATCGCGGCTGCCAAGGCACATTGCCCCACGAACGCCATCCTCAGCGGAATCCTCGGCCCGCCTCACCCTGCCGCCGCGGCACGCGTGATTTTCGTCTCGCGCGCGACGCCTGCTAGACCTGAAAAGGCTTATGAGCTTTGTATAGATCCCTACACCGGCGCCTTTCTTGGAGAGAACTTGCTGGACCGTCACCTTCTCTGGCGTGTCTGCAGTTTCCTTTTTGAACTGCACTATTCCCTAAAGCTCGGCAATGCCGGCGGTGTCGTCGTAGGGATTCTAGCCATCGCTGGGCTTATCTCAATCCTCAGCGGGCTTTACCTGTGGTGGCCGCGGTGGAAGGCGCTTCGCCATGCTCTCACAATTAAGCGAAGCGCAGCGACGGTGCGCCAGGCCTTCGATTTACATCGGGTGATCGGATTCTATTCTTCGATCGTTCTCGGCGCCGTTCTGCTCTCCGGTATCTGGATGAACCTGAACAGCCAGTTTGTCTCGGTCGTGAAGCTGTTTTCACCCGGAACTCGGGCGGGCGAAGAGGATTTGCCCAAGTCGTCGATCCTCGGTGGAAAAGAGCCTCGTCCGTTGACGGACTATATCGACACGCTTTGCCGCCGATTCCCCGAAGGCCGCCTCAACTGGCTCAGCCTTCCCGATGTTCCTTCCGGTGCCGTCTCCCTCAGCTTCGTTGGAGTGCCAGGTGTTCGGGTCTTGCGCTGGTCCGAGCGGACGGTGTGGGTCGATCAGTTCACGGGTGCGGTCTTGCGCGTGGATGATCCCGGGAGTCATCAAACGGCCGGCGAGACCTTTCTCGCCTGGCAATGGCCGTTGCACAGCGGCAAGGCTTTTGGCTGGCCGGGGCGCATCGCGGTCTTCGTGACCGGGCTTGCTCTTCCCCTTCTTTACGGAACCGGACTGGCCGTTTCGTGGAAGAAATACAAGGCGTCGACCCGCGCGAACGCCAGGAGGAGGAATTCACCCACCGCCAGTGCAACGTGCCCAGGATGAGCACGGGTTCCATTCATTTCCCGGTGATGCTGCGCAACTGTCTTGCGCAGTCGGACGTGTTCGCCGGGCTACGCAGCGATTCGTAACGACAACAACCATGAGCAAACCGTTCCCGTTCAAATTAATCGCGACGATTGCGATCGTCTTGACTGTTGGCGCCGTCGCCAGACGCGTCTCTACCGCCGAAGAGAAAGAGGAGCCTATTAAATACGTGATGAACACCTTTCACAAAGCTCCCAAAGGTGTGGATCCGATCTGTAAGAAGGCTTTGGAAGGCAAAGCCCGCGCTGACGAACTCAAGAAGCTCGTCGCTGCCTACAAGACCTTGACGAAGGCGACGCCCCCAAAGGGTGATCAGGCCAGTTGGACCGAGAAGACGGGCAAGCTGTTGGCTGCCTCGGAATCCCTCCAAAAGGGTGAAGCGGATGGGATTGCGACATACAAGGAGGCCCTGAACTGCAAAGCGTGCCACGCCGCCCACAAACCGGATTGACTCTTCACCACGCGACGGTCGCCTAGAACACGAACCAGGTCTCCGCGGAGGATCTGAGAAAAGTGATCGTTGACTCTGGGTATGAAGCCAGGCCCATCAAATCCCGAAAACCAACGTCCCACTGAATCCAGTCCCTTGCCGTCGCCGGATGAGGTTCGCCTGACGATGCAACCCAATCGCTCCCAAGATCAATTTAACGAGCCGCGGCTTCGCATCCACAAGTCATCCGTTGATGCATCCGGTCCGGAGTCTTCAACGTATTTCGTATTGTAGCCAAACAGCGGCTGGGAGTATGATTTGCCAATCACCAGCAGTTCACTTGACCGTAGAACCGAAAACGAAAGTAACTTATGACCAAAACGACACGTCGACTTATTGTGAGCGCAGCCATGGCAGGAATGCTTGCTGGCGCTGTCACGGGATGTTCTACTACGAGCGACAAAGGCGGCGCCGGGGCCGCTTCCTCCACTTCGATGGGCAAGCACGATTGTGCTGGAAAGAATGCCTGCAAAGGACAGGGAGGCTGTAAGACGGCCACACACTCATGCAAAGGCCACAATGAGTGCAAAGGCCAAGGCGGCTGCAAGATGTCCTGAGCGCCTCCCCCTCCGCCGTGGCGGCCGTTCGGCATTCGTGCTCCGGCCGTCTTCTTCTGCTTCCATGCCAGCCAATCGCTTCAACGGCTTCACTGATTACGGGGTGGGAATCGGACTGCGTGTGCCTCACTATGGCCATATCCTCGCCCGCAAGCCGGCCGTGGATTGGTTCGAAATCATTTCGGAAAACTTCATGGTGGACGGCGGCCGTCCGTTGCATGTCCTGGACCAAATCCTGGAACAGTATCGGGTGGTGCAGCATGGCGTGTCCATGTACTTCGGTTCGGCAGAACCCCTGAATCGCGAGCACCTCAGAAAGCTCAAACGGCTTGTCAAGCGCACCAGGACGCCCTGGCTGTCAGATCATCTCTGTTGGGGCAGCGTCAATGGCCTCTATACGCACGACCTGTTGCCCATGCCTTACACTGGCGCCGCCGTGAAGTTAACCGCCCGCAAGATAAGGGAAGCCCGTGATTTTCTTGAAGTCCCGATAGCGGTGGAGAATGTCAGCAGCTACTGCGAGTTTCACGTGTCGGAGATGACCGAGTGGGAGTTCCTGGCCGAGGTTGTCGAACAGGCCGATTGCGGGATTCTGCTGGATGTTAACAACATCTACGTGTCGTCGCGCAATCACGGCTTCAATCCGCTTGACTATTTGCAGAACGTTCCCGCAGCGCGAGTAGCTCAGATTCATATCGCCGGACACACACGCTTCCAGAAGTATGTGCTCGATACCCATGATCATCCGGTCATCGACCCGGTCTGGCAGCTCTACGCCCGGGCGCTTGAACTGACGGGCTCGACCGCCACCCTGCTGGAATGGGACGATCGCATTCCATCCTTTGCAGAAGTGCATGCCGAAGCGCTCAAAGCAAAACGATTCTCCAGCCGTCTCCAAGCCGAGCCGGCCTAGGAGCCAGTCGCTGCCCGAACTCCGCGCGCTCCAGCAACGGATGGCAAGCGCGGTCATGCGGCCATTGACGCCGGGCAAACGAATGCAGCGATCCGGGGTCGGAGGTGTCGCCCAGAGTGATGCCGTCAGCGAATGGATCAAGCCCAACCGCCAGCTGACTTCCTTCGACCGATTGGAGATCTACAATCGCGGCTATTGGTTTCGCGTGCTCGATTGCTTCTTTGAAGATTACCCTGGTCTACGGGCCGTGCTGGGCGAGCGACGATTCTCACGGCTGGCAATGGCTTACTTGTCCGCCCATCCATCCCACTCCTTCACGCTCCGGAATCTCGGTTGTTGTCTGGTTGACTTTATCGCCGCGAGGCCGGCCTTCACGGGTGACCTCCAGGACTTGTGCCTGGACATGGCACGACTCGAATGGGCTCATATCGAGGCTTTCGACAAAGAATCCCGCCCCGCGCTTGGACTGGATGACTTACTCGACATACCCGCCGCCAAGCTCCGTCTCCGACTGCAGCCCTTCGTTGTCCTGTTGAAGCTGGGGTTTCCGCTGGATGATTTTTTGATCGAAGTAAAGAACCATGCCGGCCTGCGCAGCGAGGCAAGCAACGCGGTTCAGGAGCCCCCTCACTCTCCGCCCAGAAAGCAGAAGCGGCCCAAGCCGTCGCTAACCTATCTGGCGGTTCACCGTCAAGACTTCACTGTCTACTACAAGCGACTGGAACAAGGCCAGTTTGCCCTGCTGACCGCGCTGCAGCGAGGAGCGTCGCTGGGCAAAGCTATCGACGCGCTGGCCAAGGAAGAAAGCGGACTCAGCTTGGATCCACAAACGATTGGACGTTGGTTTGAGACATGGTCGGCTCTTGGGTGGTTTGGCCGTTGACGCCATCGCAGCCAGGCAATCCCGACATTCAACCAGGCCGCCACCAATAAGGCCATCAACCGATCATGCAGCGCGATTCGCGTGACGGTTTGGCTGGGTCGACTGGGTTGTCCCCTGCTCTTCGTCACCGACCCGGTTGATTAAACGCGCCGTCACTCACCGCATCGCCGCGTGCGCCGTTCCCATTGAATGCCGCGTCGAGGCAATCCTTGCAAGCCACAGCACTACCGCTTGCGGCCGTTCTTGACGTCAAGACCGTGCCCGAGCCGATCTCTGTTCCGGCCGACGCCGCCAAACGTCTGCGCCTTTCCGGGTCATTGCGCACTGAGGCATGACACAGCCGCGGGCAGGTTGGCCTGGGCCGTAAGCGTCTGCTGGACGGCGCGCCTCCGCGTGACTCCCGGCCGTGAACTCATTCTGAATCAATTGGCGTCGCGTTGCGTCCCGGTGAGCTCCGAGGCTCCGATCACAACCGAGCCGGTGCAAGCCGCTGCGACGTCGCCACGGTCTATCGAACCCTCATGCCATCTCAAAGATGCCGAGGTCGTCCGGCAAATCGGGTTGCCGCAAAAAAGCGGCTATTTTTGTCCTCAAGGATGCGTCCTGACCGGCCAGTCAGGCGCCGTTGCTTCAGCGTTCGTCATTTTTCTTTCGTAAAGACCCGCTCGCCCACGCGCCGTTTGACGCTCATCTGGCTTTTCGTAACGTCGAAGGTAAAGACGGCCACGCCCTCGATCTGGAATTTATCCTCGGCCATCGCTTCCAGGGGGACCGCGGACGCGGCCCCCGGCGGTTGAAAGAAAAGTGTCGAACCGTCTCTTGTCACGATCGCTTTCGCGGGCGCGCCGGCCGCGGAATATATTCCAACGTACCGCTCCAGGACGTCCGGAGGGACCGCGATTGATTCCAAGGCGGGGATTTGAAACGGCCGATGGTAATAGATGTCGACCACCCCGCTCACAATATTGGTTACGGGATAAATCTTGGCATTCGTCGCATAGGCGACCGTCAGTTTTTCCTCCGGCTCATACGCCAGCCACGCCCCACGGTTGTCGCCCCCGCCTGTCTCCCCGTAAAACGTCTTGCCGGCGAAGGTGAAGGTTGTCATGCCCAGCCCTTCGCCGTCCCTCATCGTTTTCATCTGCCGGAGTGTTTCCTGTGAAACCAACTTCAGGTCAAAGAGCGCCTGGATGAATTTGGCCAGATCGATGGGCGTCGAGACAATCTGGCCCCCGCCGAAGAGGATGCTCGAATGGATTTCGGTTTCCTGTTTCCAGTCGCCGCCCAAGTGAAAATAGGCCAAAGTTTCGTTCTTAGTCACATCGACCTCTCCGGACGCACTGTAAGTGTCCTTGGCCCCGATCCGGAAGGTGATCCGTTCCTGAAGGGCCTCCTGGTACGATTGGGCGGTCACCCTTTCGACAAGCAACCCTAAAATGAAGAAGCCAGCATTGCTGTAGGAGTGCTTTGTGCCCGGTTCGAACTCTGGGGTGCCTTTGGCGATCAGCGCGAGCAACTCTTCCTTCGTTACAGCGTTCGTCTTCGAGGCCGGCCGCGAATTCGGGATGCCGCTGCGATGCGCCAGAATCTGCGCGATGGTGATTTTCGGCGCGTTCGGGATCTGCGGGAAAAATTGGTCGAGCGTGTCGCCAAGCTTCAATCTTTCTTCTTCGACCAGCTGCAAGATCATGACGGCAGTGAACATTTTTGTGATCGATGCGATCCGGAATCGGCTGTCGGCGCTCAAAGGCTTCTTTTCGGTTCCGTTAATCTGGCCATAGCCGATGGCGCGGGTGTAGAGAACGTTGCCATCTTTGGCGATGACTAGGCTCCCCATCGCCTTTCTCTTCTCGGCAAGCCGGTCAAAAAACTGGTCGAGTTTAGGTCTGTCCAGCGTCTGGGCGTAAACGAACTCAACCACGTTAGGGTCAATAAGACGGCGTAGGGGATGCGATGTTTCATAAGCGATGGGCCTCCGGACAAATGCAGTTAAGAGTGGTTGGCGAAACCTCTTGGCCAAAGGTCGATGCGGATAGTTCTAAGATGGCATGTCAGACGTAGCTGAAAAGCGGCGGAAAGAGGATCACAACCACGTGGCCGCCCACTCCGGCATAGACCGGCATGTAGCCCGTCTGCCATTGTTCAAGAGCCGAGTAGCAACCGCGGCCGGTCAGAAAGCGGACAAAGCACCGCGACCTCGCCAGATTGATCAGGAGAATCACGTTCTCACCCAACGCCGCCACGCGGTTCGGCCGAATCCGAACTCGCTGATTCTCGCGGCGATCGCCCACGTTACCCCGTCGGCCAAGAGCGCGCTGACCACCAGCACGACCTGGACAACATCGAAGGTGTTGCGGGCGACCGCGGGTCCCGCGCGGATGCGGCGTAGAGCAGCAGTCCGATCACCACCACGAGCAGCAGGTCGAACGCAATTAGCACGTCTCGGGTAACGTCAACCCCGCGCCCGGTCCATAGCAAGGCCCCAAGAAAAATAAGCAGCATCACGGCAAACATGGGCGTAAACAGACGCGTCAACATCGGCGCCATGTTTTCAAGCACGCTTTGCTTCGCTTCTACCAGCCACGATGCCACCAGGACAGCCCCAGCCGCGCCGCAGGGCAGCACCCACGCTCCGATAAACGGCCCGACATTGATGCCGATTGCTTTGAAGATCATGCCCATGAACGCCGTCAGGACGCCGCCGCCGAGGGCGATCAGGACGTAGTAGATGAACAACTCGCCGGTGAATCGAATGAAATCCATCCGGCTCTCCACCTGGCTCCACCGTCCGCCGGCATACGCCATTCCCACCAGCAGCCAGAGCGCGATCGGCAAGTGCACTCCCATCAGCACCTCGGTCGAACTGGCCCGGGCAAACGGATAGCAATTGGCGAATGCCGCCGCGGCGGCGAACCCCACCGCGAGCCAGCGAAGCGTGGTGCTTTGAAGCCGCCGTTTCCAAGCGAAGTAGATGGTCAAAAGCGGCAACACCAAAAGACTGGCGTTGCGAAGATAAAACCGGACGTCTTCGTCGATCTGTTCGTCCAAACGCAGCCCAAACAGCGCCGGCAGCTTGATGGCCGCCGCCGCCGCCACCGCCAGACAGAGGGCGATCACAAGGTCCGTCTGACCCGGCCGATGCGACTCGCCCGAATCGGCCGGCTCGGGCAGAACCTGTTTCCAGAGACGGGTCGATTGGGCGCGGGCGAACTCCCGCGAGAGCGCGTCCTGGCTCCCCATGCGCTTCACTGCCACCAGGAACGCTTCATCAGTCGCCAGCCCGGCGCTGAGGAGTGACGCAACCTGGGTACGCAGTTGCCCCTCGAGCTGCTCAACAACCGAGGGGTCCGCCTTCCGACGATGAAGGTAGCTCCGCCAGTGCTCGATCTCTTCCTCAAGCACGATGGTTTGGCGAGAGGTCGGCGTCATGGGTTTTCCAAAGTCGGTGGAATCTCGCGAATCTGGGGAATGCTCGCGGCCGAGCCACCGAGTTGATCGGGGCCAGAGCCAGGGACGCTAAAGCGAGCGTGGTCATTCCGGAGAACGATGGCGTTTGATGGGATTGACTTTGCAATACAAAGCCTAGGCTGTCAAGCCTCTCTTCGACCCACAATAACGCGAAGGCGCCCTCCCAGTCTCGGCCCTCAGCAGCCTCCTCAATCGCAAGAATCAGCCTCTTACTTGTCAAGCAGCCCAAGAAAGCGCCGCCACTCTCACGCCGTCACGCCTCAGACGGATGCGACCCGTATTCGACACACCTGACATTTACTTTGCATGGCGAAGCCAAAAATAGGAATCAACGCCGGCTGGTTTCTGGGCACCCCCCCTGGCGTCGTAGCCAGAGCATTCGAGATCCAAAGCAACCGAGGGATACGCCCAGGAAAGTCCGAGCTCCGCCGACCCATCACTCAGCGCGAATTGGTTTGGGCGACGATGGCGGCGGCGACGCCCGGACCAGGCCCAACACGGCCCAGGCCGTGCCCGCGCCCGTAATCGGAGTCAGATTGTGGGCGTTCACGCGCGAAGTCATTGGCCAGGCCCCGGCGGGCTGCGCTGTCCGGGTGAGAAAAGCGACACCGCGCTGCAGGCATGCTGACTCCGGACTAACGCCAGCCCGCGCCAACACATAGATCGTCTGGCCGGTGGCGTAGGCATCGCTCGGCATCTCGGCTGTTTGGCTCCAGCCGCCATCGAGGTTCTGTTCGCCTTCAATCGCCGCCAACTCATTCGTCAGGGCCGGTCCTGGTTTCCGCTCCATCAGCTCCATGAGCAAACGCAGGTTTCTTCCCTGCCTTGAGGTATGTTCCCGATTCGCGGCGAGCCAATCGCCCGCTTTCCTGATGACATCAGCCACCGCTGGAGATGGCTGGTCCACTTGGAGCAAGGCCGTTCGGGCCAAAAGGGCAATATCTTCACTCGGACCGCCCAAGGGCACGCGCAGGTCCAGGGGCAGTCCCCACGATCCATCGGCTCCCTGCTTCTGAACGATTTGCCGGATGAGGGTCTCTCGGGCGAGAGCTTGATTCCCAATGAAGACCCGATCGTCCGCCGCAGGGTTATTGGTGAACCTGTCCGGCGCATCAGCCAACTCCACGCTCAGGAGCAGGTAGACCCAGCCGAGGTTGAGCACATCCCGCGGCGGAGCTTGCTCGGTCAGCAAGTTCCTCTTCGCGTCGAAAGCCCAGTCGGTTATCTCCCGTCGGGCCTGTTCATCCACTCCATACCCTCGCGCCCGCGCTTCATTGAAGGTCCAAATCATCGCCGCCGCATGATGACAAGCGGCGCAGCGCCTTTCTTCCTTCCAACGGAATGCTTCCTGTTGGAGATAGTGCAACCCTCGTTCGACCGCCCCTTGGACCGAAGCGGGTGCGACAGGATCGCCGTGACAATGGCCGCTGATTGAGAGAAGGCTCGCCAGCAGGCCAGGGCCGAGAATTGAGAGACTTAGCCGAAGCGTCGCCATTTGGTCGCTCCTCTGCCCGTCGAAGCAGAGGACAAGCCACTCTATGCCACCTGCGACCGGGTGCAAGCTCGAGGAGCTTCGTCCCAGCGCAAACCTCCTCGAGATAGTCTCCCATCGCCAGGCTTGCTTCGCCATTTCCCAGGGCGAGACTCTCCGGATGAACGACGACGTGTCTGAGCGGTTTACTCGCCTTGAATCGGTGGTCGCCCATTTGGAGCACCTTGCGGAACAGCTCAACGACGTGGTGACGGACCAAGGACGCCAACTCGAGCAGTTGAAAAAGAGAGTGGAGCTTCAAGCCCAAACCCTCACGGCCATCGAGCTGGAGCGTATCAAGTCGGTCAATCCCAAGCCCCCTCATTACCAGTAAGCCGTCGCGAGCCGGCGGGCGCGCCTCCGGGCTACGGTGTCCACAAGTGTATTACATTGTCGACATGGCCCTTCCCGGGAAATAACCAACGGCGCGTCGCCGCCATTCCATTTAACGTGCCGCCCGGACGGATTCAGACCGTCTCCATTCGAAGGAAACCCGATGGGCACCGGATCCAGAGCCGATCCAAAGCCGATCCGGATCGGGTCTGCATCGGGTCTTCATCGGGTCCCAATCAGGGCTGGAAAGGAGGGAGCGTGGAGTGATGAGCAGGCCTGCCCGCCGAAGCTTCCCCGCGAAGGCGGCGGAACGGAAGTCACGGCCCGGTTCCAACCTTCGTGCCGACGCGCCAGTGGGCGAGCCACCCGTCCCAAGCAGCCGTAAGGAGAGCGGAAGGCCGCGTCAGCTGGGCTGGCCCATTCCAGATCTTGAAATCCCTCGCGCTGGGGTTGACGCCTGGGGCTGCGCGGCGGCAAAGGTGACCCTAAAGGTTTGGCGATAGGTTGTGCCGGAAGGCTTCCTGCCGGCGTTGGCAGGGCAATGGAGCGCACGCAAACAAGAACCATGAGCACTTGGCTGACCTTGCTATAGAACGAGTTCGGCACCTGAACGGGCGCATGTAAGCACCGCCGTGCTTACGGCGGACACAGCCGGTAGAGGGAGATTCACGATGATTTGATCGACGTCACCATCTTTGGTCGGTTGCCAGCGGGTGGAGTGACGGAATTAAGAATAGCTTACAATGCTTCTACTTGATACTTTTCATAAACTCACTCCATGGCCACGGATCAACATATCATTGCTTCAATTGCGAATGATGCCAAGCTCGGTCGTCGCTTCGTTTTCATGTTGGGGGCAGGACTATCCGTTCCCTCTGGGATACCGAGCACACGCGGGCTCCAACGGCTTCTCAACCTTTATATTCGCCGAGTTTTCGATGAACGCGACCCATGGGATCCACGGTCCGATCCGTGGCCCGACGTCGGCGCCCTCCTGAAAAGGCCGGAATATCGCCGAAGTCTGCAGGACGAGCTGAACGAACTTATCGCGACCGAACCGGACCGTCAGAAGGTCAGACTCTACCGCATGGCACTGGGCCGGGCCGAGGATTGGAAGGACTCACTCCAGTTTCTCTCCCAGTTTGTCCGGACCGCCCGGCGGCTGCCCGCTCTGTCCGATGTGGATTCTTCGGTGATTGACCATTTCTTTCGCACGTTGGTTGAGGAAAGAGCGCCTTGCCTTGGCCATCGCATGCTCGTTTCTCTCGCCTCGGCGTTGGACGTCAACCTGGTCCTAACGACCAACTTCGATGATCTGATCGAAGATGCTTTCCGGAAGGCCGAGCAGTCTCTGGCCGTCTATGAGATTCCGAGGAACGCACCTTTGCCTTCGGCCCGGCTGGTTTGCATGCGTCGATCTCTCGTCAAGCTGCATGGAGGGCGCTTTGCCCTTCGCGCCGATATGACTGTTGATGCCCCAGTCAACTCCGACGATAAAGTCACTCTGCTCGAGTATTTGACCGGGGCCAAACAGGACACTTCGTCCGACCTGGAAAACTGTCGCCTGATCGTTGGTGGAATTTCCGCCTCCGATAAGCGCATCGTCGATCTGATAGACCACGCGTTGTCATCGAGAATCCGCATCTATTGGTTATGTTTCTCTCCCGACGATCTGAAAGAGATGCAACTCCTCTTCAATCAGCCGCAGAAGCGAGCGTTTCTTTCCATTGCCCGGGTGACAGATCTCGGCTTGTTCCTCCTGGAAGTCTATCAACGCTGCGTGGGTTGTCTGCCGCCCTCCGTGCTGGTTTTTCCGTCTGTATGGAATATTCCTTTTCCGCCGCGCCTTGCGATTCCCTCGACGCAACGCGAGCGACCTTCTGAGTACCAAAGCCTAATCAACGAAGTCCGGAAAACGGTGCATTTCTTGATTGGTCTGACGAATGATGACAAACCGGATTGTCAGAAGGGAAAGGAAACCTCGCTCTTCGGTGTATTGCCGATTCGTTTGAAGCCGCAGTGTTATGGCGCGGCGACGGTTGCATCTGAGATTTTTGACGAACTCGCCGGCAAGGCCCAACGCATCTGGCTGGACGCCGACGACATTACGCAGCCGGTGGGCATTTTTCTCCGCCTCGTGCTTGCCATGAGGCAGATGACGGGAGCGACCGAGCCGCTGACGTCCTTACACCTGGAAGACTATTATCAGCCTCGAACCGAAGCTACCTATCAGCGGTTTAAAAGAGTGCTCGCGGCGGAGCTCTCGCGCATCGTGAACCATTCGCTTTCGGAATGGTTCATTGTGCTCAACGGAGTGGAATCACTTGGCTCGAGCCCCTCTTTTTACGATCCCGATTCCCAAGAGCGTTGGAGCGATCAGGAGAATCTGCGCAAAGTGTGGGATTGTTTTGACTTCATCGCGCCGCAGCTGACGCGGCGGGTCTGTGTGGTTGTCATTTCAGGGGGGCAGTTGCATGCGTTCGGCCGTGTGAAGGAACTTTGTGTCACCAGGGGGGCGGTGTTGAAGCGTTCGTGTATTCCATTTGTTCCCAGCACGATTGTGTTGAAAGCGATTGCGGATATCAAAAGCGTTCCTCCGGGGGCGGCGATTCGGGACACGAAAGGCCTGGTGTTTGCCTATATCCTGACGATCTTCCGGATGGCGCGCTACGAGTCCGTCATTATCCGTGTGTTCCATGAATGGGAGCGGACGGAGAATCGATCTGATTCCGTCACCCCGGCCGCTGAAATTCGAGGTTGGCTCACCCAAATGGCCGAATCGCATGTCCTCCGCTTCAAACCTGGCGGGATCATCTGGATGAACCAGACCATCCGCGAGCAATTGCGCGCCGCCCTCGAGGATCGGTTGATCAGCCGGGGCCAAAGGGTCGCCATCAACGCGTTGATTGCCCGTTCGTATGGCCGCATCCTCCTGGCGTCGAGCGATCCCCTGGCCGGATTTGAAAGCCTGCAGCATATGATGCAAGCCGTTGAAACCGCTTTCCGAAGTCCCGCGCTGTTTCCCCGCGCTTTGAGTGCCATGAAGCACGCCGAACAGGTCTTTGATATTACCAGCGGTCACCTCCAACAGCGCCTCACGGAACAGTTTGCGCGGGCGTGTCTCGGCACCCTGCAAACACGCCTGGAGCATTGGCTGCAGCGCAAGTGGCTCGCTCGTCCTGACGCGAGTGAACTCAAAGCCGCGGCCTTTCGGATTTATGGGAGGGTGGTCCGAGCACGACTTCGCACCACTGAGATACAAGGACCGCTGGCGGAGTTTGCCAAAGTCACAGCCGAGACGCTGGCCTTCCTCCAGAAGAATTGCACCCGGCTCGAGGATGTTAAAAGGTCGGTCCTGCTCTACCGGGCCGTTTCTGAAATCAAGAGCCGACGTTACAGCTTGGCCCGAAAAGACCTGAATGATCTGTGGCGGCAGACGTTTGGGCCCCAACCACCACTCGCGGGCGGCAGCAATCTGGATGAAATTCTGCAGGACTGCCGGAAAAAATACCTTGAAAAGGCCTGCCCGGTCGAAAACACCGAAATCGCGATACAAATTATTCGGCGCCACGTGTATTTGCTCCTGCATGAGGCACAAGTGCAGTATCTCAAAACTCGCGGCCCTCACCACCCGGAGAACGAAGTGGATTATCTGCCGAAGCTCCAAATGGCGGAGAAGATCGCCGATTTCGGATTCGAGCTCCTCCGGTCTATTTCCGCGGAGGGAAGGGCCTTTCTCTTTTATGAGAATGCCCGCCTTCGTGCCCATGTCGCCCTGCTGGTGGGACGTCTTGGAACGCAGGCTTCTTTCGGCACCGCCACGCGCCACGCGACCTGGTTTCTTCGGGCCGAGTCATTCCTGACCGATGCCCAGGCGTTCGTTAATAATTATTCTGGAGGGAACGACACGCTCACCGGCGGCGTCATTGAGCTGCGGAGGGCTGAGGTCTACTTGCAGAGGGCCGCGAGTGTGCCTGATTTTCGCTCCGCCCGCGAGAGGATTCGATATCAGGTCGACATGGGCGCGATCAAAATCGAACACCTCAACACCGCGTTCGCCGGGGACGACCAGGAAGCCATTTCCCCCTGTTTGGAAGCAGTCGCCTTTGTGGATAAAGCCTGGAACGCCCTGCACCGGGCAAACGCCTTTCTCTCTCAGCACAAAAAGAGCTACTGGTGGCGGCAGCTGCAGATGGTGCTGATCGTGAAGTGCTGTGAATACGAAACAACTCTCTCGTTCCTGGCGCCGGGCCTGAAAACCCATGCCCAGACATTCGCCGAGAGCAGTTATATCCGGCGAGCAGAGGCCATGCTGGCGGCAGTCAAGGAATTGGCCGCTGAAATCCCCGACATGGATGGTTTTCAGGCCAGACGAATGCTCGACGCGGTGCGAGTCATCAACTACATCGTTCGGATCCAACCAAACCCTTCGCAAATCTCAGAGTCATTTCTTGAATTCGAGAAGAGCTTGCTGACCAGTGTCGACGCGTGGCTCAAAGGTTCCGGTTCCAATTCCGACGAAACCGTCAGGGAGTACGTGGCGAACGGACTCGACAAAATCAGAACGGCGCCGGCCCGCGAAGCGGTCGCCGGGAGCACCAGCGTGAACGCAAACGAGATTTGAGTCGGTTCTCTCCGGCGGGACGGAACTGAAAGCGGAGGGGGGCGTCGGACCAGCGGTTCACTTAAATCCCAGGTCCAGGCCGGGATGGACAGCGACGCCGATTTGCTCCAGAGCGCCATGGCGGCCGTTGTACCACAGGAGCCACTTCTCCCCGTCAAAGATGGCGAAGGGCTTGTAGCAGGCATCGTGGTCCCACTGCTGCTCACCGGGCCGGACGATCGGATTGGACGGGTGCCGTTCCCAGCCGGTGATCCCATCGCGGGAGCGCGCCAGGCCGATTTGGGCATGGGGCTCGTCGCGGAAGCCAATGTAGAACATGAGATGCCAGTCTCCTTCGCGGATCACCTGGCACGCGGTCACTTTGTGCTTTTCCCAGGCACTGCCAGGGTCGGGCACAAAGACGGGATTGGACGACCGCTTCGTCCACGTTCGCCCGTCAGGGCTGGTCGCGTAGCCAATTGCGTTGGGCTCATTCTGTTCACCGCCGGAGTACCACATGCGATACTGCCGGGCAGCGTCATCCCAGATGACATGCGGACACATCACCGCGACCTTCTCCCATGGTTCTTCCGGGGAAAGGACTGGACGCTCCCCGGAGCGCTTCCAGTCGACGCCATCGGCGCTGGTCGCATATCCAATGGAGGACCGTCCGCGGGCCTGCCCGGTATACCACAAGTGATAGCCATCGGCGCGCTTCACTACGGCCGGTCGATTGATATCGTCTTCCCAGCCGGTTTCCGATCGAGGGCCAAAGACAGCCCGGGGCGGCTGGCTCCAGTGGAAACCGTCTTTGCTGTCGACAATCGCCAAGCTCTTTTGCGGACGCCAGGAAAGCCACATGCGATAACCGCCCGCCTCCGGCAGCACCGCCACGTCAAAACAAGTGCCGTATTGCCCCCCCATGACCGGATTAGCCGGATATTTCGACCAGCCCGCTGTGGTCTGGGAGGCTGCGGGACTTCGGTCGGGACTGGGCAACGCGCCCGTCACCCGTTGAATACCCTCAGCGGCACAAACAAGTTGTCCGTCCGCATAAACCTGGAGCCCTTTGCCTTTGCCATAGTGAGTTCCCGTCCTGTCCCAGAGGACGGTAATGGAGCGGCTGTGGTAACGCACTCCATCAAGGCAAAAGTAATCCCAGTCCGGTGGCGTCAATGGATTCAGCTCGATGACCTCATCCGGCCGCGGACGCAAACCGATCAGGCCGCTGATGACCAGATCGCAGAAGGTGGAATGATTATAGTCTTTACCCCGTTCCGGGATGGCCGAACCGCGCTGCTGCAGCAGCGTTCGGGCAATCCAATCGCCTGTAAACGGATTGAGGTTTTCATCGATCCAGGGGACAACGGAGCCATCTTCGCGACGCAAGCGGTGGCTGAGGGCGTAGGCTTGCAAGAGGTTGAAGTAGCCGTCCCGGTCGATCACGGTCTGGTTCCCGCCGTTGAGCAGGTTGGCGAGCCCGGCCAATGTGACCGACGTGGAGTAGGGCCAGCTCGGACCATTCCATTGGCACTCATGCCCGGTGTAAGCGACCGAGAAGCTGGCAGAGCGCTGCTCTGCGGTGGTTGGACCGATCCGGGCGGCGAACCCCTGTGGGTCCAACACCTGTTTCCAGGCGACCGCAAATGGCGGGTCGGGCAGGTTAAAATACCACGGCGTCAAGCCGTGGAGCTCCCGGACAGCAGCCAGCGTGGCTCCCGCACCCCGCGGCAACACTTTGAAGAAACCAGCGGTGTCATCCCAGAGCTTTGTTTGCACCAATTCCTTGATCCGGCCGGCTTCACGGCGAAAACGATTCGCCAGGTCGGGTTCAGCCGCCATTGCTGCGATCCGAGCGATCGCGTTTGCCTCGCCGAACATGTAGCTGTTGATGGTCGCGCGGTAACCACTGCCGCCGATGGACACCTCCATCCCATCTTCGCCGTCGTTCTGCCAAAAGAGGCCGTTCCCGTCCCGCCGCGACTTTTCCCAAGCCTCGAAGTTTTGGACCAGATGCGGCAGGAGAGCGACGAGGAGCGGCTGGTTTGGCTGCACCAGGTGCCTCGCGAGCAGGGCATCTGCCGGCCAGAAGCTATAGCGGCGCGGCTCGCCACCCTTGAGGAACCAAAACCGGGCGTAGTCATCAAGATATTCAGGAGTGCTGATCCAACGGCCCTCGTAAAAATGATGTCCAGCCCCACAGGAGATGGTGTTGAATTTGCCGGCCCAAGGAACGCTGGGCAAAAACTCGGTGATGACAAAGCCGTCAGGGGTCGAACGCACGTGCTTCCGGTAAGTCCACCATCGAAAGTAGTAGGTCAGCTCGATGTCTTTATCCGGGCATTCCAACCACGGGATATTGCGCGCCATCCATTCCCAAGCCGCCGCGTTGGAAATCGCCTGCGGATACAATTCGTTGTCCTGCGCGTTGAAGCGGTCCACATAATGGCGGAACGCTGCCGGGTCCAATCGAAAGGGTTGGGCCGAAGACGCGGCGGCGAAGAAAACCGCCAGGCATCCGGCAATAAGCGCAGACCAGGTTTTCATGAGGAACAGTATGCAGGAATTGAAAACGTTTACCGGCTTTTAATGACCAGGCCGTTCGCTTGGATCATGATTTCGCGAGCGTCTTTTGGGACAGCACCGATCGTGATTCTGCCCCCGGGCCACCGGACCCATACCTGAGCCGGCGTCTCAGGAGTCCCCATTACGAGCACGGCGCTGTCCTGCGACCAGTAACCCGAACCCGCATGAATCTCGCGGACAGGCCCGTTGTGTGTGGGGAAGATCAATCGGACCTGAGCCCCAACTCCGCAGGCGTTGCCCGCTTCACCTTGCAGGCGAATTCGCAGGCCCGGATGAGCGCGAGCGTTGTGCAACAGCCTGGTCTCGGCGCCATTTTGCGTCAACGCCAGGTCGATGCGCCCATCCGCATCGTAGTCGGACGCGGCAGCGCCACGTTGCTCGCCGTAAACGGCAATCCCCGATTCTGCAGCCGACATGGGGATCAGCTTTCCGGTGCCGTCCCCGCGCAGCAGCAATCCTCGACCTGCATCGTAACGAGCCGCGTCGGGCGGGGTCGCGAAGAAGTTCTGGCTCAGCAACAGGTCTTCATGACCGTCGCCATCGAAGTCGGCGACGGTGACGCCGAAGGCCGGCGCGAATTGCGCCTCCGCCGGCAGAGGGACGGGACGAAAGCGGCCGCCCTCATTGATAAAGAGCATCGAAGCCATGGTGTTGGCGTGCAGTTCCCGAGCGTTGCGGAACTTATCCCCGAGGATACTAGCGACGTTCGCTTCCGCAAAAGCCATAAAAGTGGAGAAGCGTTCGCGCAGAAAAGGCAAAGCAGCCGCGACCGTGCCGAAATCGCGCCGCGGCACAATGCCCAAGGACGGTTCATCGTAAGCCTCCAAAACATCCAGATAACCTGTTCCTCGCCAATCGCCGTAGTAGAGGCGGACCGGATGCTGTCGAGTGGGTTGATAAGGGGTGTTCAGTCCCCAATTGGCCGCGACCATATCGAGGTCGCCGTCGCCATCCACGTCTCCCGTCGCCACGCCGGTCCACCAACCAAGCATCTCGCTTAAGCCGAGTTGGGCCGTGCGTTCTTCGAGCTGACCAGCGGTATTCTTGAAGACTCGCACTGGACCCCATTCGCAAGCGACGATCAATTCCGGAAAGCCGTCCCCGTCCAGGTCGCTCCAGACCGAGCCGCTGACCAACCCGAGCTTTTGCAGCACAGCTGTGTTGGCTGGATCCAACTGCCAGACCTTGCCATCGAAACGATAGAGAGAGGAGCTGCTCGCTTCGGGATAGCGTCCGGGGATGACGCGCCCACCGACGAAAAGTTCGGGCCAGCCATTGGCGTCCATATCAACCAAAGACAAAGGGCCGACGCTCGCCTGGCCTGACGGCACTCCCGGCAAGGACTGGACGCCCTTGCTCCCAACTCGAAAGCAGGCGACGCTCTGGCCGTTGGTTGAGCCGTCTTCGTAGTTCGCCTGGCCGACGACCGTCAAGGCCTCATCCTGGCTGATAACCCAGCCTAGCACCGCGGTCTGATCTCTTTCGGCCAAACCGGTCAAAGCGCTGGACTCCGCAGGCCGAAAGCCGGCCACGGGGTCGTTTCGATAAATCGCCAGGTGGCCGCCTTTGCCGGTGCTGATGAGGAGATCATCGCGGCCATCTCGATCGAAATCGAACCAACCGGCGCCCGGTCCGAGTTGGCTCAAGCGCATCGGCAGGAGCGGTTGGCGGCTAAAGTCATCGAACACCGCTTCGGTATGTCGATGGCGAAGTAGCTCGCTTCTGTCCTCAAACAGAGCCCGGGCGCCGGCCTGGCCCAAATCGGAGGGGGCGGCGGCCGCCTCGGCCCGCAACAGCGGCGAGCGCGGGTTCTCATTGGGACTTGCCCGAGCCGCCATAACGCCGGCGGCAGCATCTGCAGAGACGGAAGCCGCTTCGTCGATTTCGTAGAGACAGTTGGGTGCGCAATCGGGCAGGACGGAGCGCGCGCCATTGCGCCAGGTGACTTCGACTTGCAGGTTGGTAGCCGCGCCCGCGGCGAAGACGCGAAGCGGATCATGACCGGACATGTAGCGCCCGCCGCACATGACCTCGGCGGTTTGAGTGACCGGGCCGCCGACAACTTTCAGACGCGCTCCAATGCCCTGAGTGTTCGGGGCCCGACCGCGCAAGCGGATGGCGATGCGCGCCGCGGGGCAGTCATTGCGGTAGAGCAAAGCCGGGCCGTTCAGACAGTTGACCACCACATCGAGATCGCCGTCGTTGTCCAGGTCGGCAAAAGCAGTTCCGTTCGAGATGGCCAGCGAATCAAAGCCCCACTCTGTCCCCATCGCCTGGAACGTGCGATCATGTTGGTTGCGGAAGGCGAGGTTCGGAGTGACGAGCGGCGGGAAGAGAAGCACCATCTTGCGCGATTCGGCGACGGTTAATTGGCGCATGCCCCTGATGCGATTGAGCACGTCGGCATCGTCCATGTTATAAAGAAAGCCATTGCAAATGAGGATGTCTTCCCAGCCATCCAAGTCGACATCGAGAAAGCTGCCCGACCAGGTCCATTCGGAGGCTGCGATTCCGCTGAAGTTGGCGATCTCGGCGTAGGTCCCGTCGCCCCGGTTGAGAAAGAGGGTGTTGCGCCGCATTTGGACAGTGTTATCGATGTCACCTGGCAACCGCGGTTGCGGAGCCATGTTGCCCTTTTGGGTCAAAGCCAGGCGGTGCTGGCGGCTCAACATGTCGACGACCAGAAAGTCGTCCCGCCCGTCCCGATCGATGTCCGCAAAGTCCACGCCCATGGAGAAGTAGCTCGTCGAGCGACAGGCCAAATGCCCCAGGGCGCGGAAGTGTCCGCGGCCGTCGTTGATCCAGCAACGATCCGGGGTGAACGCATCGTTGCAGACGTAGAGGTCGGGGAAACTGTCTCCGTTGATGTCATGGAAAATGACCGACAAACCCTGGTCCCAGGGCACCTCGGCGAGGGCTTGGCCGTTCTCGTCGGTAAAGGTGCCGTCCGTCCAGGAAACGGGGCGGAACTTGCCATGGCCGTCGTTGAGGTAAAGAAAGTCGGGTTCACCCAGCTCAAACATCATCCCGTCGACGATCTTGATTCGTTGGGCGTAACGGCCGCGGACGACCGGGCGGCCGTTCACGTAGGTCAAATTGAGGGCGCCGCCGCTGCGGATAATGGAAGTCAACCCGTAGTCGGCCACATACAAATCCAACGTGCCGTTGCCGTCGATGTCCGCCAAAGCCATCGAGGTGCTGCCAAGCCTGGAGACAAGTCCCCGCCCCTCCGCTTCGTTGGTGAAGTGGCCCCGCCCATCATTGATGAAACAGGCGTTGGGTCCCCCCATGGAAGTCACAAGCAGGTCCAAATCGCCGTCCCCATCGATGTCGGCAAAGACAGCTCCGGTCGACAGTTGATTGGGACAGCCCACGCCCGCTTCCACGGTGACATCCTGGAACTTCCAGTCCCCTCGATTGCGATAGAGCGCGTTGGTTCCACCCAAATCCGCGAGGTAAATGTCGCATAACCCATCCCCGTCGTAGTCGCCGAGAGCAACCCCGGACCCGTTCATGAGGTTGGCGTTGGCCAGAGCCCTTGCCGGCGCCAGCGTGTTCGTGAAGGTGACGCCGGTGATGGACGTCGGCAGCCAGGTGAACCCGGTCTTGCCCGTGCTTGGCACAGCTAGCTGGGTGGCCCGAAAACCGAGTGACTTCGCATCGGCTTGCAGGTCTGACGAGCCCACCGCCCAGACCAGGGCCGCCGCCAAAGCGAGGCTTGCGCAGAAGCGAGAGCAGGTTGGCCTCGATCTGCCTCGCCCCAGCCGGTCACGCTCCTGCCTCAAGCACAGTGCGAGCGCAGGTGCACGCGGGGCGGGCCTCTCCGTCTGCCGGTGAAGTCCCACAACAGGTGCCTGGTGCATTGGAGAGATGATCCAGGAGAACGGTCCGGTGGGAAGCAAAATGACGTGAAGATGACATGAACGCGATCCCGCAAAACCATTGAAATCCATGAGCAGGCCGATAGGTTGATGGTCGATGTCCCCGAGCAAAAAGCACCGTCCGCCCCCAGCCAAACCGGCGCACGCCCGCGAGCGAGGCCTCATGTTCTGGTTTCCGCTCGGCCTGGCGGGTCTCGTGTTCCTGGGAGGGGTGGCCGCCTTCGTCGTGTCGCAAGACAAGCAAACGCCCATCGCGCCGGAGCCCGCCCCGATCGCAGTTACTAACGCGCCCCCGCCAGCCGTCTCGCCGCCCATGCCCTTTACCAATGCGGTCTCGCCATTCCTGACCAATGAGGCCGACAATGCCGAAGTCGATATCGACAAAGCTTCTCACTTGCAGAATCGCGGCACCGAGTTGCTCGCCCAAGGCAAAACAGCCGAAGCCGCGGCCGAGTATCGCGCGGCGGTTAAGTTCAATCCGGAAGACGAAGATGCTCACTACAACCTCGCGATCGCTTTGGCTCGCCAAGGACAACCGCCGGCCGCCATCCACGAGTATGAAGAAGCCCTCCGGATCTACCCGGACTATACCGAAGCCCACATCAACCTCGGCAACCTGCTCGTGGCCCAAAAGAAAATCCCCGAAGCGCTCGTGCATTTGAAGGAGGCGGTCCGACTCGCGCCGGAAAACGCTTCAGCTCACAATAACCTCGGCAACGCTCTCGGACGTCAAGGCGACTTGCCGGAAGCCACCAAATGCTTCCAGGAAGCAGTCCGGCTTCAAGCGGATTACGTCGAGGCGCGGTTCAACCTGGCCAACTCCTATCTGGCATCACGCCGGCTTTCCGAGGCGACCGCGGAGTTTACTGAAATCCTCCGCTTGAAGCCGGACTTTGAGCTGGCCCGGGCAGGTTTGCAGAGAGCAAAACAAGCCGAGAAGTCCGCGCCCATCACCGAACAGAAATGACTCGAATCGCCACTTATTTGACGGCGGCGGCAGGATTGCGCCCCCTCCGGCCATGGCTTGCCGTCGCGGTCATGCTGGTCCGCCTCGGGGCGACGGCGGCCGAAAGTGAACCGGCGAGGACGACCGTCGATCCATACCGGCTCAATGCCCAAACCATGCGCAGACTCTCTGAAAACCAGGCCAAACAAAACGCCGCTGCCAGAACCTGGCCGGTGTTCCACCAGTTCAAGTTTTCGGATGCATTGCCGCAGAGCGGGATCAATTTTGAACACCACATCGTGGACGACGCCGGCAAAACCTGGAAACCGGCCCACTACGACCACGGCAGCGCCGTGGCGGTCGCCGATGTCGACGGGGATGGCTTGACCGACGTCTTCTTCGTCAATCAGTTGGGGGGAAACCGGCTCTACCGTAACCTCGGGCAGGGGCGGTTTGCCGATATCACAGCCTCCGCCGGGGTGGCCTTGACTTCAAGGGTCTGTGTTGCCGCTTCGTTCGCAGATGTCGACAATGACGGCCGCCCCGACTTGTTTGTGACCACGGTTAGAATGGGCAATGCCTTTTTCAAAAACATGGGTGGCGGCCGTTTTCAGGATACTACCAAAGAGGCCGGACTCGACTACGTGGGGCATTCGTCGGGGGCAGTCTTTTTCGACTTCAACCGCGATGGCTGGGTGGATTTGTTTCTCGCGAACGTCGGCGTTTACACCTCGGACCGCCAAGGACGCGGAGGATTTTACCTCGCTTATGACGACGCCTTTCGCAGTCATCTCATCCCGGCCCGCAGCGAATCAAGCATCCTTTACCAGAATCTCGGCGGCGGCCGGTTCCAGGACGTATCCGCGGAAATGCATCTTCAAGACCGCAGTTGGAGTGGAGACGCCTCCGCTTGCGACCTCAACCAGGACGGCTACCCGGACCTCTACGTTTTGAACATGCAAGGGGATGACCACTTCTATGAAAACGATCGGGGCAAAGGGTTCATCGATCGGACCGCCCGCTATTTCGCAAGGACTCCGTGGGGCACGATGGGTATAAAATTTTTCGACTTCAATCTCGATGGGAGGATGGATCTTTTCCTCACGGATATGCATTCCGACATGACCACCAGTCAAACCACTCTGGGGAAGCGCGATTACAGCGACCGCTTTTCCAAAGAGAAGAGCGAACGCTGGTGTTCGAGTGAGTGGACCGATTTAGTCTTGCAGGGCGCTTCGAACAACATCTTTGGGAACGCATTTTATCGCAACGATGGGCAGGGACAGTTCACAGAGATATCGGACCAGCTCGGGGCCGAGACCTATTGGCCATGGGGGATCAGCGTGGCCGATTTTAACGCGGACGGTTATGAGGACGTTTTTGTGACCGCTGGGATGGGTTATCCATTTCGCTACGGGATCAATTCCTCCTCCTCAATGACCACGGCCAGCGGTGGCTCGACAGCGAATTTGTTCTCGGCATCGAACCGAGGACGCCGCCTCGCATCGAACATGAGTTCTACACCCTTGACTGTTCCGGCGCAGACAAGGACAACCCACTCTGCTATCACAAAAAGGGAGTCATCGGCGTCTTGGGCTCGGCCAGCTCCCGGTCGTCCGTCGCTTTCGATCTGGATGACGACGGCGACCTCGATATCGTCACGAACGAACAAAATGATCGCCCGCAAGTGTTCCGCAGCGACCTCTCGCAGCGCCGGCAGTTGCGGTTTCTCAAAATCAAGCTCGTCGGCACCGCATCCAACCGGGACGGCCTCGGCGCAACCGTGCGAGTGGTCGCCGGCGGACAGCAGTATGTCCGCTATCACGACGGGAAATCAGGCTACCTGGCCCAAAGCTCCGCGCCGCTCTACTACGGACTGGATGCGACCTCGGCCATCGATCGGATCGAAATCCAGTGGCCGTCCGGACGGAAACAAGTCCTCGACCATCCCGCCATCAATTCGCTCGTGACGATCACCGAGCCCGGCAGCCCTTAGAAAATAGCGTCGATCGCCTTCGACACCAGCTAATGAGGCCCGGCCCCGGCCGCGTCGATTTCGTAGGCGTGATTGGGCAAACCCCTTCAAGGACGCTTCTGCCTCCGTTGGGCCAAACTACTTCCAAGCTCATCCCATCGGTCAGAGTTCCCGCCGCGAAGACCCGAATTGGGTCGTCGCCGGACAAGTATCTTCCTCCGCAGATGATCTCCTGCGTTTGGAGGGGAACAGCCCCGCCGCGCAGCGTTACCTTCGCACCGATGGCCCGGGTATTCGGAGCGGCCCCGCGCAAGCGGACGCTCACCCGGGGCGCCGGACAATCGTTTCGATACACCAATGGCGCTGCATTGGCGCAATTGATGACGACGTCGAGATCGCCGTCCTGATCCAAATCGGCCAAGGCCATTCCGTGACAGACGTTGCGGGAGTCGAATCCCCAAAGAACACTGACGTCCTCAAACGTAAGGTCAGCGCGATTCCGAAAGGCGGCGTTGCGATCATCGAGGCGGGGATAGCGAGCCAGCAAACGACGAATCTCCGCGCGGCTCTGTTCCGAGCCGCCCGGCCGGGGCGTAAGAGGCAGAAGATCTCGATCGTTGACGTCATACAAATGGCCGGTGGAAACAAGCAGATCCTCGTAGCCGTCCAGATCGACATCAAGGAACACCGGAGTCCAAGACCAATCCGACGCCGCGACGCCGCTGAACCAGGCAATCTCCGCATAGGTGCCATCGCCGCGATTCCAGTAAAGCGCGTTGCGGGCGACAGCCTCGCGCTCTTCGACGGCCCCAATCGGTCGCTGCAGAGGCGGCGTGGAGTTGGCCTGACGGAGCCGCCGAAGATGATCGCGGCCGAGCATTTCCACCGTGATAAAATCGAAGCGACCGTCACGATCGATATCGGCGAAGTCTACACCCATCGAAGCGTAGCTCATCTTCCGCAAAGCGAGCGGCGCGATCGCCTCGAATTGGCCTTTGCCATTGTTTATCCAGATTCGATCCGGGGTCTGAAAATCGTTGCAGACGTAGATATCGGGAAATCCGTCGCCGTTGATATCACGGACCTGGACAGCCAGCCCGAAATCCATCGGCGCCGCGTTGACCGGATTTCCGTGCTCATCCCGAAACACCTTGGCCCAATCGACCGCCTGGAAATGCCCCTGACCGTCATTTCGGTAAAGCATGTCCTGATCCCCGACCTCGACGAACTGTCCATTGACAATTCGAACGCGTTTGGCGTGACGGCCCGTCACAACGGGCTGTCCTTGGACGAGTCGAGTGGTGATCCGCCCTCCTTCCCGGGTGACCGATTCGATCCCGAAGTAAGCCACGTAAAGGTCCAAGTCGCCGTCGGCATCCACATCGCCCAAGGCGAGCGACGTTGCTCCTCCCCGCGAGCTCAACCCCGACGCAGCCGTCACATTCGTGAAACGGCCTTGCCCGACATTCCGAAAGCAGGCGTTGGGCCCGAGGAAGGAGGTGACGATCAGATCGAGCTGTCCATCGCCATCAAGATCAGCGAAAGCCGCACCGGTCGAAGATTGCGAAGCACAAGCAACACCGGCAACGGCTGTCACATTCTCAAAACGCCAACCGCCACGGTTGCGAAAGAGCCCGTTGTCGCCGCCGCGGTTGCAGAAATAAAGATCACAAAGGCCGTCTCCATCGTAGTCACCCAGGGCGACTCCACCGCCGCTGACCAGATTGTGACGTTCCGCAACCCGCTCTTCCGCAATCGTGTTAGTCCAGGAAAGGCCAGTGACGGTCGGCGGCATCGCGGTGAATCCACTCCGTTGAGAGGGCGGCACGAGGAGAGCTGCGCGCCGCGCGCCCGGAACAGATTCCCAATGCAGCGAATGGGCGCCAGCGACAACCACCGCCACCTCGAGCAACGAAAGGATTGTGAAGATACGACGCACTGGACTCCCTGCTCCGCTTTTGAGTTCACCGCACTTGCTGCACGCTTCCATCTTCCCCGACTGCGACTTCCGCCGCTGGCTCCGGCAGCGGGCTGAGGGTGATTCGGCCTTGGGGCCATTGGACCCAGAGTTGGGTCGCCCGAGCCTCAAGGGTCATGACTTGCACGGGACTGTCCTGACTCCAATATCCGCTGCCGGCGTGGATCTCGCGGACTGGCCCAAGCCGGTCGCCAGCGACCAGGCGCAGTTTGGCTCCGATCGCATACGGATTGGCGGCTCCGCCTCGGAGCCTGATTCTCAGGCCGGCCTTGGCGGCCGTATTGTGAAAGAGACGTGTGGCTCCGCCATTCTGGGAGACAACGAGATCAGGCTTTCCGTCGCCATCATAGTCACCCAGAGCCGCCCCACGTTGTTCGCCATACACCTTTACCCCGCTCTCCTGACCCGACAGTGGCGCGAGCTTTCCATCGGTCATTCCTTTCAACCAAAGACCTCGGCCCGCATCGCACCTCGCGCTATCCGGATTCGCGGCGAAGAAGTTTTGCCCCAGAAACACGTCTTCCAGACCATCGGCATTCACATCACCGACGCAAAGGGCAAATGCCGGCGCCCATTGCGCTTCCGCGGGCAGCGCCTCAGCCCGAAACCCGGCTTCGAGGTTGAAGAAGACCATCGAGTCCAAGGTGCTCGCCTCCGCCCATGCCAAGCGGCTAAACCTGTCGCCAAAAATGTCTTCCAAGCGCGAATTGCCGTAGGCTTCGAATGATCGAACGCGATCTTGAATAAAGGGAATGGCCGCCGCCACCGCGCGCAGACCCCGTTCCGGAACCCACCCCTTGAGTTGTGGTTCGAAAAAGGCCTCGATCGTCTCAACGCTGCCGTTCCCGTCCAGGTCGCCGAAGTAGATTCGCCGGGGCTGACGAGGGCTGGCGCGATAGCGGCAGTTAGTGCCCCAATTCGACGCAATGATGTCGAGACGGCCGTCGCCATTGAAGTCGCCAACATTCACGCCGTTCCACCAGCCGGTGATGTCAGCCAGCCCTGCCCGCTGGGTCCAATCGTCGAACTGTCCGTTGTGATTGTGGAAAACGCGCACTGGTCCCCATTCGCAAGCCAGCACGAGGTCCGGCTGCCCGTCATTGTCCAGGTCGCTGAACACCGCCCCGCTCACGAGGCCTGTTTGCTCCAGACGTTGAGACACAAGCCACCCTGTTCCGTCGTTCCTCAGGAGCAGCGACGTCACTGGTTCCGGGTAGTGCCCAGACAAAACCCGTCCGCCGACAAACAGGTCCAAATCGCCGTCCTGATCCACATCGGCCGAAGCGAGGGGGCCGATACTCCAGGACTGCTCTGGAACCACGTCCTCGATTCGTGGCTGCTCCCATCCCAACCGGCGGACAGCGCCTTCGGCCACGGCGCCGCCTTCATAATTAGCCGAGCCGATCAGAACCTGGCCTGGGCCCAAACCGACGATCGCTGTTTGGTCACGCATGACCGTTTGGGTCCAAACGCCTCGACCAGCCGGCTGGAATCCAGCCGCGCCCCGGTTGAGGAACAAAGCCGTTTGGCCGCCCCGTCCGCTGCCGATTAACACGTCTTCATAGCCATCGCCGTCCATGTCCCACCAAGCCACCCCGGGGCCTAATTGACTGAGCGCATTGGGCAAAAGCGGCTGGTGAGCGAAATCGTTGAATCCGTCCTCGCGATGCGTATGACCGATCAGCTTACTGACGTCTTCAAACATGGCCGGCGCGGCCTGCGGCCTTGGCGCCGACGATGACGGCGAAAGGGCTCTACCCTCCTCGATTTCATAGAGACGATTGGCCCTGACCCCGTTAATGACTCGGGACGCCCCGCTCCGCCAAGTCACCTCCAAACTCATCTCGTTGGACGGGGTGCCGGCCGCGAAAACGCGCATGGGATCGTCGCCGGACAAATACCGGCCGCCGGAAATGATTTCTTGGACTTGATCCGGCAGGGCTCCGCCAATCAACCGAACCTTCGCGCCGATGGCCTGAGTGTTCGGGGCGATTCCCCTCAGTCGAACGGCCACTCTCGGGCGGCTGGAATCATTGCGATAAAGGCTGGCTTCGGAGTTCAGGTTGTTGACGATGACGTCCAGATCCCCGTCGGCATCCAAGTCCGCCAAACACATGCCTTGTGACACGGCCTGGGCGCTCATCCCCAACGAAGCGCCCACTTCCTCGAAGGTGCGATCGCCGCGGTTGCGAAACACGAGACTGGCGGTGTCCAACCGCGGAAAGAGCTTGAGCAATTCCAGCAATTCTCGGGGATTGAGCCGCTGCGCCGCCTTCAATTCCTCGATCCGGGCAGCGATATCGGCATTTTGGAAATCGCCCCATTGCCCGCTGGGCACGATCAAGTCTTCGAAACCGTCCAGATCCACATCGAGGAAGATGGGGCCCCACGACCATTCCGACGCTTCCACTCCGGCGAAGAAACTGATTTCGGCGAACGTCTCGTCGCCCCGTCCCGATTGCAGGGTGTTTTGACTGACTTGGGGTCGATTCTCGATGAAGCCAGGCGGCCAGACCATCGGCACCTTTTCAGCCACTTGCACTTGTCGTTTGCGATGGTCGCGGCTGAGCATATCGGTCACGAAAAAGTCGACCTGGCCATCCCGGTCGATATCGGCAAAGTCGATTCCCATCGAGAAAGCGCTGGTGTGCCGCAGCCCCGTCCGCGCGATTGCCCGGAACCTGCCTTGGCCGTCATTGAACCAGAATCGGTCCGGGGTGAAGAAATCGCTGCAGACGTACAAGTCGGGCGCGCCATCTCCATTCACATCGTGAAAGCGGGCGGTCAAACTCCAATCTCGCGGCGGCTCGGTCAACGGCCGGCCATCCTCATCCAGGAAAGCGCCGGAGGTGAAGGAAAGCAGTCGGAAACGGCCGTGGCCGTCGTTGAGATAGAGAGCATCCGGTTCGCCGAGTTCGAGGACCTGGCCGGAGGAGGCCACGATGAAGCGGTTGGTGTATTCGAGGGAGGTCGCAGGCCGGCCGTCAACGGCGACGACGATCGGTTGGCCGCGGACCATGCGCGCGGTGAAACGGGTTGTGGGCCGATCCATCAGAGTGGAGGAACGATAATGGGCCACATACAAATCCAGATCGCCGTCGCCATCCACGTCCGCTAACGCCATCGTCATGCCCGCCCATCGCGATTCCAACCCCGCCACCGCGGTGACATCACCAAACCTCCCCCCACCGTCGTTCTGATAAAGACGCGTGCCCGCTCCGAGCGTGTTGACCAGCAAATCCACGTCCCCATCCCCATCTACGTCAGCCAGCACGGTCCCGGTACAGTCCAGGTTCGGCGCAGCCACTCCCGCCTGGCCGGTCACATCCTCGAATTGCCAATGGCCCAGATTCCGATAGAGCACGTTGTCCCCATCCAATCTGCAGAAATAAAGATCACATCGGCCGTCGCCGTCGATATCGCCAGCAGCCACTCCCGCCCCCCCGAGCAATACCCGGTTCGTAATCGACCGTTCCTCGGCGATGCGGTTGGTGAAGCTGATGCCTGTGACCGGCGCCGGCATCAGGGTGAAGCCCGCTGGACTCGAGCCTTGCACCGCAAGCGGCGCCCAGCGATACCCTGATTCGGCCTGCCACTCGAGACCAGCGGCGGCGAGGCCGCGGCCATATCCGCAAAGCGCCGTGCCCAGAACGAGCGCCAGCCAGGGGAAGGCGGGCCGCGCCAAGAAAAAATCGCCCCGGCGATGTCTTTCCGATCCGGAAACGCCATCCTTACGATTCACATGCGCCTTTTGATTGCGAACTTGGGCTATTTCACTGAGGTCAAAGCGCCGCCGGCATCCAGCGTCAGCTCTCGGGCCTGACGTGGGACCGGGAGCAGCGCGGTTTTGCCCCCGGGCCAGCGCACCCAGACATCGGTCGCCGCCTCCGGAGCCGTCATCACCAGGACAGAGCTGTCTTGAGACCAGTAGCCCTGGCCGGCATGCACTTCGCGGGCCGGCCCCATCAGGCCGTTCTTAGACCGAAGGCGAACCACCGCTCCGATGCCGGTCGGATTTGCGGGGCCCGCAGTTAGGCGAAGGCGCAAGCCCGGAATCGCGTTCGTATTCTGGAAGAGCCGGGTGGAGCCGCCGTTTTGAGTCACCGCCAGATCAAGGCGTCCATCACGATCATAATCAGCCAGGGCGGCAGCGCGTTGGTCTCCGTAAATCCGCACGCCACTCTCTCGTCCGGACCACGCTCGGAATGTCCCGTCGCCGTTGCCCCGGAGCCACAACCCTCGTCCCGCATCGTGCCGGGTGGTGCCTGGATGGGTTGGGAAGAAGTTCTGGCACAGAAACAGATCTTCATTCCCGTCGCCATCGACGTCGCCAGCACAGATGCCGAAGGCCGGAGCAAACTGGGCTTCTGGCGGCAGCGCGCTCCGTTCGAAATGATCTCCTCGATTGAGAAAGAGAGAAGAGGCAAGCATGTTCACCTCGAGCTGGCGGGCTTGCCTTAACCGGGCGCCGAAGACTTCAGCCACACTAGACTTGCCGAAGGCCTCAAACGAGACCAAATGGTTGCGGAGGAAGGGGAAGGCGGAGCACATCTCGCGGAAGCCCCGCACGGCCACTTCTTTGCCGAGCTGTTCGTCATAGCGGGCCTCCACCAGGTCCACGTCCGCGGCGCCACCCAGCCGGCCATAGTAGAGTCGATGAGGATGTTCGTCAGTTGCCCGAAGAGCATGGTTGAGACCCCAGTTGGACGCGACCAGGTCCAACCGGCCGTCATTGTCAAAGTCGGCCGCCGTTACACCGTTCCACCAGCCGAGGAAGCGGTTCAAGCCAAGCGCCGCAGTCTTCTCGACCCAATCGCCCTGTTCCCGCGCAAAGACTCGAACCGGGCCCCATTCGCAAGCCAGGACGAGTTCGGGCGCGCCGTCGCCGTTCAGATCCGTGCTGAGCGTGGCGTTGACCAGGCCGACGTTCGTCAGAACGAGGCTCGGCACCAACCGATGCCCATCGTTCGTCCAGAGAATAGTGTCCGCTGCTTCCGGATAGCGGCCGGGAAGACAACGGCCCGCCACCACCAGGTCCAGATCGCCATCAGTGTCCAAATCGGCAATTGCGAGAGCGCCGGCGCTCACTGAGCCGGACCATTCTTCCGTGACCGCGCCATCCCTGTTCCACTGACGCACGGACGGTTCATCCACCCGGCCATCCTCATACGACGACAGCCCCGCGATCACGGCTGGGTGACCATTCCGTTGCCAGCCCAGGACGCTGGTGAAATCACGCAACGCAACCAGGCCAAAGGCGCCGCTGCCGGCGGGGACAAAGCCGCCTTTGGCATTGTTGAGATAAAGCGCCATCCGCCCCCCTTTGCCTGCGCCAATAATGAGATCGTCCCAACCATCTCCATCCAGGTCAAACCAGCTGACGCCAGGCCCCGCTTGACTGAGCCGGTTCGGCAAGAGCGGTTGGCGCGTGAAATCGTCGAAAGCCACCTCGCTGGCGGTATGCTGCAGCAACCCGCTCACATCACGGAACAGTGTCGGCGGAGTCACCGTGGCAGCTAAATTGCCATTGAAATCCCCTGTTGCCGGCTCCTCGATTTCGTAAACCCGGTTGGCCACCGCTGTTTCAACCAGGCTCGTCCGGCCGCTCCGCCAGGTGACTTCAACCCTCAACGGTGAATTCGTTGGGCCGGTGGCAAAGACACGTATCGCCTCGTCACCAGACAGGTAGCGGCCTCCACAAATCATCTCCTGACTTTGGCGAACGGGTCCGCCCAGCACGCGAATAACGCTGCCAATACCGCGTGTGTTGGGGGCGAGCCCTTTGAGGCGCACGGTCAGCCGACCGGCCGAGCTCTCATTTCGGTAGAGCGACGCCGCGGAGTTAAGGTTGTTGACGACGACGTCCAAATCTCCGTCGTTGTCCAGGTCGGCCAAGGCCATTCCCTGGGAGACACCAGATTGATCGAAGCCCCAGCGGGCGCTCACCTCTTCGAAGGTCAGATCGCCACGATTGCGAAAAGCTCTATTCGGCGTGGCCAATCGCCCGAACATGCGCCGCAAATCGAGCAACTCGGCGCGCGACATGGCCCGGCGCGCTTTGAGAGCTTCCGCCCGCTCGATTGCATCCACGTTGCGTTCGTCCCGCTCGTGGCCGGTGGTCACGAGCAGATCTTCATAACCATCCAAGTCGACATCGACGAAGATGGGCGCCCACGACCAATCGGACGCTTCCAAGCCGCTCCATTCGGCGATCTCGGCATAAGAGCCGTCACCGCGACTTAGGAAGAGCGTATTGCGCGGAACTTGGGGGCGGTCGGACGGCTGGGTCGGAGTGAGGAACGTGGGCATGGCGTCGGCCGTTTGCACCTGGCGAGCCCAATGCGTCCGGCTGAGCATATCGGCAACGAAGAAGTCGTCGAAGCCATCCCGATTCAGATCGGCGAAATCCAGCCCCATCGAAAACAGACTGGTGTGGCGTAAAGCCAGGCGCGGGGCGGCACGAAAACGTCCGGGAGCAATGCTGATCCAAAGGTGGTCCTCCGATTCAAAGTCGTTGCAGACATAGATGTCAGGCAAGCCGTCGCCGCTCACATCGCGAAACATGACGGATAAGCCCCAATCGTAGGGCGGCGTCGCCAGCGGCTGGCCCGTTTCATCCAGAAACGTCCCGTCGGTGAATAAAATGGGCGCAAAAAGGCCACCACCTAGATTCCGATAGAAAGCATCCGGCTCTCCGTTCTCCACAATCCGGCCATCGGCCGCCAGATTAAACCGGCCGACCAGGTCGGGCTCAGTCGTCGGCCGGCCTCCGACCCGCTTGACCACGAGTTGCCCGGCGTTGTTCGTTCCGGCCACCATTGGCAGTCCTGGCTCATCCCGGATCGTAGTGGTGCGATAATTGACCACGTAAACATCCAAATCGCCATCTCCATCGATGTCGCCCAAAGCCATGGACATGCCGCCCTTTCCGGGGTTCAGGATGACGCCCCGCGCAAAATGGCCACGGCCATCGTTCCAATAAACCGCAGTCCCAGTTCCGATCGAGTTCACGATCAGATCCAGATCGCCATCCCCATCCAGGTCCGCCAGCGCAGCGCCGGTCGAATTCAAGTCAGCACACCCGACGGCGGCCACGTCCGTAACATCTTCGAATCGCCAGCCGCCGAGATTTCGATAGAGCCGATTCGATCGCGAACTGCTGCAAAGATAGATATCGCACCAACCGTCGCCATCGACATCTCCCGCCGCCACTCCGGAACCATTCAGGAAGATCTGATTGGTGCGATAGCGAGAAAGCGGCACATGGTTGGTGAACGAGATGCCGGTGGCTGGCGCCGAGAGCAAGGTCAATCCGGCGCGACCGGAAGATGGCACCGGCAGAGGGGCGCTCCGGTATCCGATGGCTTGATCCCAAGCGAGAGCGGATGAAGTGCCCCCGACTAAGCCCGCTATTCCAAGCGCCAACCAATGCGCCCAGACAACGACCGGTGACTGTTGAAGGTTCACGGCTTTGTTGTCGCTCGTGCCGGGCCGCTCGTGTGGCGTAAAACGACCAGAGGCAACCGGGCGCTTTTCCAGGCCTCCATCAGCTTCGCCGGGACGGCTGTCGGTCCTTTGATGCAGGAACCAAGCAAGATGTCGTCAGCACCGTCGCCATCCCAATCCCCGACGTCCATGCAAATCCAACGACCCAGCGCGGACTCGGCGAAAGTGAAGGGGCGAAAGCGGCCGTCGCCTTGGTTGAGAAGGAGGACGAAGCTTTCACGTGGGGCCGTCCGATAATCTGGGAAATAGGAGATGGCCGCGATGTCGAGATCGCCATCGCCGTCAAAGTCGCGCGCGATCGCTTTGTAAGCTCCGTGCATCGGATAGAAATAAGTCTCACGCCAGGTGCTATCGTCTTGCGCGGTGTAGATGCGCACTCCATGCACCGCTTTGGGCGGGGAAACGAACTCACCGTTATCGCCGTTCGCCACGAGGAAGTCAGGTCGCCCGTCCCGGTTGAAATCGGCTGATTCGAAGTAGCTATGTCCCCAAAAAGGCGGCCGTTGAAAGAGGACGCGTTGTTCGAACCTGCCGGCGCCAAGGTTGTGAAAAAGAAGGAGGGCCTCCGTCTCCTGGGCGACTAGAACAGTCAGATCGGGGCGCCCATCCCGATCGACGTCGGCCCATTCGGACCGCAAAGCGCCGGGAAGGGCAAAGAGGACCGTTTCGGCGTAGGTCCCATCCGTCCGCGGCCCGAACCAGGAGAATCGGCCGAGGTTGTTGCCGAAGAGGCTCGCAACGCAGTCCTTCGTCCCGTTGCCGTCCACATCCGCCAGGAAGGCATCCGTGGTCCTGGGCAGATTCGATAAGAGCCGTTGCGCAAGCGTCAATCCTCCCGCGGCCCATTGCAGCAAGTAAACCCCGCCGTCCGTATCGTCCGACGGAACGAAACTGCCCAATCCGGACACGATCAGGTTGCTGCCAGCAACGCGGATCGAACTAACGACATTGCCCAATTCGAGTTGAGCGCAGGGGGTGCCAGTTGAATTGAGGACCTGCAATCGCTTCGTTGCCGCATCCGCCAGCAGAACTCCGCCGCCCGGGAGCGCCTTGATAGCGGTCACGGCCGGATTGTCGGCGCGATACGGCGGGACGTGACCTCGAATCCGGGAAGCCCAACAGCAATGACCGGATGGTCGGTCCGGCCAACGGGCCCGATCGGAGCTCGCTCCAAGTAGAACTCAATCAGGGTCAGCCACTGCTCCTCGGTAATGACCGGCTCGAGAGGAATTCGTCGTTCCGCCCGGAGCAGGCGGACGTTGCGGTTCTGTTCCAATTCCTCCGTGCTAAATCCCAGGCGCCATTTCATTCGGGGCAGGATCTGGTCACGCCAGGTGGCGCGGTCGAGTGCTTCCGCTTCAGGAAAGAGATGGCAAGAAGCGCAGTGCACCCGCGCCAGTCGCTCCCCTTCAGCAAGACGGTCGGCGCTTGCGGGAAGCAACTGTCCCGAAGTGGCGACACACGTTCCCGCCAGGATGAGCAGACAGCGACGCCGCCAAATGAGCTGGAAGCCTTCCATTACGGCGTCGACGTGCCGAAACGTCGGTGCGGCCGACGCCGCCCCCAAACGTTGAACAAGCCGGTCATGCAAAGAAAGAGGGCCGGAATCGCTTCCGGCCCTCCCGTTCTATAATTCAAAGCGTGAACCTACTGACGCGAACGGAAGAAGCGCGCCGCGTCGCTCGGAGTTGCTGTATAAGGACTGGCGGCGCCATTGACCGGTGTCCAGGGTCCGGTAACGGCGGTGGCCGATTCGAGCGAGCCTTGATAGGTAATAACCACTTGGCCGGTGGCATTGCGAGCCAGGCTGATCGTCGGCCCCTGAGGCGCTCCACCCGCCGGATAGAACAGAATGTAATCCAGGTCAGGAGAACCCCGCGAGATGGTCAGCCGAAGAGTGGTGTTAGCTCCCAAGGTGTAGGTGGCCAACGAACCGTCACCCTTCCGTAGCGGCGCAAAGTCGTTCGAACTCCAACCGCCGGTCTGATCAGCGCTGGCCGTCCCGACCGCGGTCAAGGCCGGATTGACCTTGGATGGGTCGCCCGTCACCAGATCCAGCGCGAAGCCAACCGCGTCGGCCGCCGTTCCGTTCCCATCGGAAAAGGCCACCACCGCGTTGTAGTCCCCCGACGGGAAGTTGCGGGTGTATTGGAACCAGTTGCCGGTCGCTCCCCAGCCCATCTTGTAGTTATTGACCAGGACGAAATCGCCGCGCTGGCGATGGTTGGCGTTGCCCGTATCCTCGATCACGTCCACGTTGCCCAATTGATCGTCCGCGGTCGTCGGGAATTCAACCGTTGTTCCGTTGGCCACGTAGCCGTTGCGATAACTGTTGCCATTGGCCGCGGAATCGGTCGTCGATTGGGTGGCCAACTTGAAGTCGATGCCCGGCGTGCCATCGAGCGTCCCGTAAAGGTTGGTGCTTAGCGGCATCGTGCTGGCCCCCGACACCGTCTTGCCGCCTCCGTAGTTGAAGTCTTCCGCCTCCACGTCGAAGGCCCCTTTCATGATGGCGCGCGCGGTATCATCGCCGGAATTCCGGGTCGTGGTCACGCCATTGGCATTGCGCACGTCCACGGAGTAGTCGCCTACTTCGGTGACACCGGCGTTGTTAACCACCAGAGTGTCATTGGTCGCGCCCGCGATGGCCTTCTTGTTCTTGTACCACTGATAGCTGATCGCTCCCGCGGACGAGTTCTCCGCCACCACCTTGAAGGTCAGGGTGTCTCCCTGGTTGAATGCATAAGTATTCGTCGGAGCTTGCGTGACCGTCGGCGGGAAGGAAGACGGATCCACCACCGCCGCAATCATGTTGCCCGTGATGATCGATTGCGTTCCGTTGGCCGGGTCCGCGTCGCTCGCCAACTTGTAGGTAAACTCCGCCCGGTCGCCGGAGGTGCCTTCGGAATGGAAGAAGTCCACCAGATATCGCTTGCCTGCGGTCAAGGTGATCTTGGCGTTGCCATTCGCATCTAGCGTTGGCCAGGGATTCGCGGTGTCGTCCGTGTCCAGTCCGGTCGAGTTCTGGAAACGCTGCGAGGTGTAAGCTTCATCCGATCGGTTTTCGAACGGCCCGCCTCCGGCCAGGTCGCCGCGGCGCTTGGTCGCATCACCCCCTGGGCCGGTCCATTCGCGGTTATTCTGCCAGCCGATATCAGCCGCGATAAGGTGCAGATTCGCCGGGCTCTCGTCTGTGCTCAGGAAGAGCATGCAATTATCGTCCGAGGAGACGAAGAAGACATAGTCGCCCGTGGTCGGGGGAGTAAAGAAGCCTTTCAATTCCGCCACGAAGTTCTCTTGGTTCGGATCGCTTGGGCCGGTCTCGGCCAGGCTCCGAGTCTCAACCAGCGTCGGGTTATCCGGATAAAGACTGGCATCATCGCGCAACGCGGTAATGCTGCTGACCGTGTCCCACCGCTTGTAGAGCAGGACGCCGGTCTTCAATTGGAAAGTCCGGAAAGTGGCGGTGTTGGGAGTGACCGAATTGTTGGCCAGGTCTTTGACATTCGCATTCACCGTCAACGTCAGGCTCGTGCCTTGCGGCTGCGTGCTGGTGCTGAGGCGGACGACGCGCTGATTCGCCAGATCCGCTGGATCAGCGGCATTGGCAATCACGAAGTCCGCGGCGCTGATGGTCACGCCGCCGGACAAGCTGTAATTGCTGGCAGTAGCCGCCGCGGTCGACATCGGCTCCGAGTAGGTAACCGTCACCGTGTTGAAGCTGTCGCCGCCGATCACCTTGGTCATCGTCGGCGCAGTCGTGTCGGTCGTGACCGTCAAGGTCGCAGCAGGCGTGGTGACCGATTCCCCTTTGGTGTTCGTAATGTGAACGGAGAATTTGGCGTTATTGTCGGTCAATTCCACGCGCGCTATCGAGTAGCTGTGGCCGGTCACGCCATTGCCATTGGCATCGGTGATGGGCTGCCCATCGCGCAACCATTCATAATAGTAGGGCGGGGTGCCGCTCGGGTTTCCAACCGTAAAAGTGACCCCAGAACCCGCCGCAATCGTTTGGCTAGCCGGCCCCGTTCCCAACGTCAGGGGTCCGTCGGCTTTGTCAAACGTCCGCAACTGGTTGCCAGGAATCGGATCGGCGCTGTCGGGCGGAAAACTCCCGTCCGTCGTATAAGTTACGGAGAGATCGTCTCCACCGGTCCCTTCGGACATCAACGCTTCGATATAATAGGGCGTGTTCGCCACCAGGGCGATGGGCGCAGAGACGTTCACATAACGTCCCGTGGCCGCGTCTGCCACGGTGCGACGGCGATCGACGCCTTCCGGATTGTCGAACTGCCGAACCCCGTTCCAGTCGGGCTCCTGCGCAATCAGCACCTTCTTGGCCGGGTCCGAATCGGTGCTCAGATAAAGGCGGCCGTTGTCGTCCGAGGAGATGGCGAAAGTGTAATTACCGCTGGTCGGGGGATAGAAATAACCGAGGATTTGCACTCCATAATTGTTCGCCGGAAAAGGGCCAGTCGCGGGACTGTCGCCCGGAGGCGCCGTTCCATCGACCGTGGTTGGCCATTCAAATCGCGGCGAGTATTCCACAATCGCCGGCGAGTCGGGGAAACTCGCGTGATTGGTCAGGGAAGCAATCGTATTGTTGATCGCCGTCCCGTCGTTGAAGATTTTGACCGTGATCGCTCCTTGTGGTGTCGCCGGCGGGGCAGCGGCTCGGGCCCAACCGCTCGCACTGCAGGTGATGGCCAACGCCATCGCGATCGTCTTGCGTAAACGTGTTTGCATCATAGAAACGACTGGATTTCCGGCCTCTTCCCCACCTCATCCTGAGGCGCCCTGTCCGCCCAATCGCCAGCCAACCTTGTCCAATGAGACAACCCGCCTGGACATGAAACTATTCCACGCTCGCGTCTCAAAGAGAGTCCGGGAACAGGCTATTATCGGGCTTAAGCTTTGAGTTCTACGCGGATCGATCGGGCCTCGTCAAGACAAAATGCGTGAAACGCCCTTTTTTGAAGGCAACCCGCCTTCGGGAGTGGCTACCCCCCGGACTCGCTCTGCGCGCCATGTCCGTTCGAATCGGCGAATGGCGCTCGTGATTCGCGGGCCGCCCCCGCGGACGATTGCAGCCCTCGGTCGAGGCTAATGCGGCCCTAGCGCAGCCAGCCCCTCTCTGACCGTGATGGAACGAGGCTCCAGCCGTAGCGCTTCCCGCAGTTGTTCGAGCGCCAGGTCGCGATGCCCCGCCCACGCCAAGGCATCGGCCAACCGGATGCGGAAAGGAACGTGCGTGGGAAAGAACCGCACCGGGACCTCCAAGTGCGCCACCGCGTTAGTGAAATCGCGATTGAGCGCCAGAAACGCCCCGTAATTCAGATGCGTCTGCCAGTCGTCCGGCCGCTGGGCGAGGACTCTCTGATACGAAAGCTTCACCCGCTCCAACGCATTTGAAGTGAAGCGTCCCGTTCGCGCCTTCACGTCGGCCTCCGCCATTGCGATTAGTTCGGAGTGATCCGGCCGGTCGAGGAATGGCGGGCCGGACAACTGGTGGAGGATGGCCGCGCGCACCTCGATGTCTTCCCATTCATTGTAAGCCAGCTGTTCGGCACAAGCCTGGATCGAAGGCACCGGCAGCCCCGACGCCGGCCCGAGCTGCCCTCCGCAGGTCGTCACGATATTGGAGAAGAACGTCCGCGCCAAGAGGTAATCGCCCGCAAACCGCAAATGGACGTGGTCGGTGAACAGCTTCTGCCCCGGCACGCCGTGATCACTCAACTCACTGGTTTGAAAACTCTTCTCGGCATCCACCAGCAACACGTCGCCCCCCGCCGCGGCGGCCGTTTGCCGCACGATGCCGTTCAGTCGACTGTCGGTCCGCAGTTGCAGCGCATCCCAATCGCGCGCGGCTTCAAATCCTGCCTTCGCGCTATCGAACCGGTTCAGCGCTGCATAGGTTTGGGCCAGCCGAAAGTGCAGCTCGGCCGGATGGCTATCGATTGTCAGCGCCCGATCCAGGTGTTCCAAGACTGTGGTCGCTTGCCCGCTTTTTCCCGCCAAGGCCGCTTGTGCGTAGGCCGCCTGCCATTCGGCTCGCTTTCCTTCGCTCAAATCGGCGCGCGGCAACGAGGCCAATGGCGGGAAGTCGCGCAGGTTGACCGGGACCGCCGCCACCAACACCTTCGCGCCGGCGCCGGTCAGCACACGCAGAATCTCGGTCAGGTTTGCCTGGAAATGCGCATACACAGGCTCACGCCGCGGATCATCCCGCGCAATGCGGTGGGCTCGAAAGAACGCCATGTCCTGAGTTGGCGGAGTCCGCCGCCGGAGCGTGGACATCGAGAGCTCCCCGAGCTTGGTCCCTTTGAGAAAATGGGTTAGCCGGATCAACGGCAGGTTCCGGTCCGCCACGGTCGAATCCGGTCCGGGCCCGTGCAAGCCGACGACCTCGTTGTTGCCCATGTAGACAATCGCAACGTCTGGCTGATGCCCTGCACATTCGCGCGCTATCGGGAGCACGATGTGGGAGTTGATGCCCCGCACCGCCGCGTTGTAGAGCTCGATGCGCTTGCCCGGATACTGGCCCCGCAGGATAACCTCCAGGATGCGCCCGAATCCGAACGATGGATTCGGTGTCCCCAAGGCCGCGGACTCACCCAGAATGAACACTCGAAAGGCATTGGTCGCTTTCGAAGCCGGCAAGAGGAACGGATTTGCCCGGGCTGCCTCCGTCTCGGCATAGTAGCGCAGCAAGAACTTCTCGTTGGTCGTATAGGCGTCCGTGCCAGGGATCGGGACGAGAAAACTCGAGGGATGCCCATAGCCCACCAGTCGCAGCCCGCCTTCCACCAGCGCCAGCATCAGCACGGGCGCGAACAACATCATTGCCACTCGGACCGGCCAGATCCACCAACCCCGCGGCGCCGCCCGAACCGTGTCAATCGTAACCGACCTGCCTCCGCCTTTTCCCGAATGCGCGGGCAAAGGCTTACGCTGGCGGTTCGGGTTGGGCATGGCCGCGACTCTATGGGCCGCTGGGAGGTAAATCAAGGTCACCCACCGGCTGGTAACCAAGCCCCTCGTAAGCTGCCCCGATCAGGCGGAAATCGTCGGCAAATTGAAGCGGAGCAACTTCCGTGAAGCTCTGCTCGATTCGGACTGGAGCGCCGGCCGGCCGGAGACGCCCGGCCACCATACACCTGCGCAGCCGTCCGCCCCGAGGCAGCTCTAATTCGTAGCGCTCCGTCTGGGGCCACGCGCCCGCCAGGGTATTTCCGGAGAAAACGCAACGGTCATAGACGCTCCCGCCGCCCAGGTCATCGACGGCATTGCGATTGCCTGTAAACGTGCAGTTCTGGACCAGGGCGCGCGATGCGTCAAAAATCGTCAAGACCCCGGAGTTGTCGAACGGCGCTTCGCCCGACTTCTTGGCGACCACGTCCTCACCCGTGTTGGACTGATTGCCCACGAAGAGGCAATTCCGGATGACAGCCGCGCTGCCGCGCAGCAAATCCACCGCTGCGCCCGTGACCTGGGCGCGATTGCGCATGAAAACACTGTCTTCGAGCGTGACGGCACTTTGGTCATATCCCTCGTGCTGCACCGAGATCCCGCCGGCGCACGGGCTGGCGTAGTTCCCCACCACCGTCACCCGGCGAATGGTCGGGTAAGATCGGCCAAACACCTTGATCGCTCCTCCGTCCGTGTAGAAAAACAGGTTTTTGGCGATGGCAGTGTCGGGCTCCATCTCTTCCGTCCGCTTCTCCGTCACAAAATGGTTCGCTCCCGTAATCCGAAAGCCGCTCAGGATCGTGTTGGAACTGACGCCGTCCCCGAAATAAACGACGTGATTGACCACCGCTGGGTAACCGGGAGCGCGCGGGTTGGTGAGTTCCGCATTCTCAGCTGTAAGGATGACGGAGCCGATCGCTTCCAAATGAATGCCGTCGTGCTTGCGGTTGAACCACACCAACGCCTGCCGTTTCGCCTTCGGCCGGTAAGTGCCGGCATGCACCTTGACCGCGCGATTGGTCGGGTTGCGCGCCGCCAGTTCCATCGCCTCCTGGATCGAGTCACCCGGAAAAACGTGGAAGCCGTCCGGCTGGATAAGAATGGCCGCCTCGCTGGCAACGGAGGAGGCCAGGGCGAGGCACCAAACCAGTCTGGAGAAGGCAATTGAGCGAACCATGCCGAGCACGTTGAGCAGTCGAGTCTAACTTCTGACCGATCGTTGCGCCACTGCCGATCTGCCAGGAGCCCACTGGAGGCAATTCGACCGGCGCCGCCTCCCGCTCGCTCGTCATTCGATGCAAACCCGATGCAAACCCGATGCAAACCCGATCGAAAGCCGATGGCCACCCGATGCCGATCGGTTCTGGATCGCCGCGGGATCGGGCTCGGATCGGGCTTGGATCGGACGGGACCCGCCGGGAACGAGGCCCGAAGGCGGGGAGAGCACGGCGCGAATACGGGCATAAGGGAAACCATTATGCATGATAATTAAGCTTCCTCGAATGCGATTGGGCGCACTCCCAATTGTGGAGGCCGAGTTGATCTCCTATTTTGTCCTCGTCAGAGCAAGTTCGGTTAAACACGTGCAAATATGAATCCGCATCACAGTCTGCTCGAAGCTCTCGCTCAATCCCAACTGTTCCACGACTTTCAGCAAGCGTTCACTGAAACAACCGGACTTCCCCTCACTTTGCGAGCCGTCGATTCCTGGCAGCTGCCGTTGCACGGGAAGAAGAATGAGAACCGGTTCTGCGGCATTATGGCCGGCAAAAGCCGATCATGCGCCGCCTGTTTGCAGATGCAGCAACGGCTGGCTGACAATGCCGCCCAAGCGACCTACACCACAGCGTGCGATGCCGGCATGTTCGAGACGGCCGTCCCTGTGAAAATGGGCGAAAAGCTGCTCGGCTTTTTACAGACCGGCCAGGTCTTCTGCGCGCCGCCAAGCGCGGCGCAGTTCGACCGGACGGCTAAACTGGCGAGCGATTGGGGCTTGGATGCTGACGTGCCAGAGCTGAGGGACGCCTATTTCAGCACGCCGGTCATGCCGAGTCAGCAGTATGAAGGGACGGTGCACATGCTGAATGTCTTTGCCGAGCATCTGGGGATGGTAGGCAAACAGATCCAGGTGCACGAAGAGACCGCGGAGCCGCCTGTGATCACCAAGGCCAAGCAATATATCAACGACCACCATGCCGAAGATCTTTCGCTTGAAGAAGTAGCTAAGGCCGTGCACATGAGCATGTTCTATTTCTGCAAGACCTTTAAACGGGCGCTCGGCATCAACTTTACAGAGTACCTGTCCCAGGTGCGCGTCGAAAAAGCCAAAAACCTCCTGTTGAACCGGAATCTGCGAGTGAGCGAAATCGCTTACGAAGTCGGATTCCAGTCGCTCACCCACTTCAATCGGGTCTTTCGGAAAATGGTAGGCGAATCACCGAGCCAATATCGGGACCGCTTGCCGAAAGTGTGAAAGGGGGGAGGGGGGAGGGGGGAGGGGGGAGGACGAAGTGTCCAAGGAACCAAGTAGCCAAAGAACCAAGGAACCAAAGAACCAAGGATCCAAGAAACCAAGAAACCAAGGAACCAAGAAACCAAGGAACCAAGAAACCAAGGAACCAAGAAACCAAGGATCCAAGAAACCAAGAAACCAAGGATCCAAGAAACCAAGAAACCAAGGATCCAAGAAACCAAGAAACCAAGGATCCAAGAAACCAAGGATCCAAGAAACCAAGGATCCAAGAAACCAAGGATCCAAGAAACCAAGGATCCAAGGAACCAAAAGAGCCAAGAAATTAAGTGCAACCCGTTGGTCCTGGGATGCTTTCTCAATCATCCAGGGCCATGGTATCAGCGAAGGCGGCGCGGTTGATGCGAAGTTCGGCGGCGGACTCAAAGAGTGCGGAAAAGCCATCTCTGGGATGCTCCTGTAAATCCGAATCGTCGGGAAAGGCCCGGTCAGCGCTATTGATGGCCAAATCCCAGGCCGCTGCGAGGGTGCATCCGAGGCTGTGGCGGACAAGATCGCGATTCAGTCGGCGGAACCGGCGCAAATCGTTGCCGGATGGGCAACTCTTGGCAGCCAGGTAACGGAATTGCGGATCTTTCAGGATCTGGCGCTCGATTTCCTCCGAACTGTAGAGGCCAATGGCGTAGCTGTACGTCAGCAAAGTTAGGAGGATACGCGGCGTGCCCAGTGGCAGAACCCTGCCGGGCAGAGACCGAGGGGCTCCCAAATCCCCAACATGCAGCGCCTCGAAAACCAGTTTAACAAGGCGGGGTTGGTCGATCAGGTCCCGAAGGTCTTCCGGCAACCCAAGTTGGGTTTCCACGATGGAGCTGGCTTCCATCTCACCTAGAGCTCGAAACATCCGCTTCATAACGACTTTACCTTCGCAAACGCAGGTCACGGGGCCATGACACAGATGTTACGTTCAGGTGAAATGGCGCCAGCGGCTGTTCGTCACCGAATTGTAACAATTCGGTGCTTCCCCTTTCAGGTCGCCTCAATAAACTGGCGAAAAGCGTGTCCCCGCCTTAAATTAACGGTGTTGATGCGCCAGGCCGGGCAACCAGACAGTCCGACGGACATTTTTGTCATGAAAACTCGAGCCGCAAGTGATTCATCCCCGAACCGCGATCCCAAGCTGAAGGTCGCCGCCACCAAAGCGCTCGAGGCGGACAAGAAAGCCAGCGCCGCCAAGGACAAAGCGCGTTTGGCCAAGGCGAAGCTCAAGGCCGTCAAAAAGGAATACAAGGTGGCGCGGAAAGCAGCCAAAAAGGCGCTGAAGGAAGCGAAGCACCAACGGAAAGCCCTGCGGACGGCCCTCACCAAAGCTTCGAAGAGAAGCAAGTCAGCCTCGAAACGCAAAACGGCCAAGGCCGAGAAGGGCAAATCGCCGGTCAAACGGGGGACCGAGCTGCCGCGCGTCGTCCAGTCACCTCTGGACCAAAACAACAGCCAATAAGGGGAAACGACCCGCTGCCGGCGACCGCTAACGTAGGCCAGGAAGCCAGCCCCTTGGCCGAATCAGGTGCCCGATTCGCTCACCAAATAGCGGCGGACAAACTCTTCATTGAGCGTCACCCCGAGGCCAATGCCCTCGGGGACGGAAATCCACCCGTTGACCGCCTGGACCTTTTCCTGGGTGAGCTCGTGCCGCATGGGCGAGTCGTCGACGCAGTCCTCGAAGATAAAGGCGTCGCGGCAAGTGGCCAACCAGTGCAGAGATGCCGCCACCGTTACCGGGCTCGTATATGAATGATTGCAGAGGCGAGCCCCAACTTCCTCCACGCGCGCGCGAATGTAGGCGGCATCGGTAAAGCCGTTGCGCGACAGGTCCACCTGATAGACGTCGAGGGCGCGCCGATCAATCCAAGGGCGAAACGATTCGCGGCCGCATTCTTCCTCTCCGGAAGCGATGGGCACAGGAGAACGGTCACGAAGCCAGCGGTAGCCTTCCAGATCATCGGGACGCAGGGGCTCTTCGAGCCAGCCGATGTTAAACGTCGCGAAGGCTTCGGCCCGGCGCAAGGCCGTGCGGGCGTCCCAGACGCAGCCGGCATCGATGAGCAAGGTGCCGTTGCCAAGGCCTTCGCGGGCGCCGGCGACCAATTCGAGGTCGAGCGCTTCGCTTTGACCCATAGGTTCCCAGCCGAACTTAACGGCCTGGTAGCCGCGTTGGGCCCAGTGACGGGCGATATCACGGGTGTGGGCGCCATCGCGTCCGAAGAGGACGGAGGCGTAAGCCTGGAGGCGAGCATGCTGCTGGCCGCCAAGCAAGCGATGGATCGGTTCACCGAAATGCTTTCCTTTCAAGTCCCACAAAGCCATGTCGACCGCGCTCATCGCGCAGATCGTGACTGAGGTGCGGCCAAAATACATGGTGCGGCGATACATCTTCTGCCAAAGCCGCTCCGTCTCGAGCGGGTTTTCACCCAGCAACAGCTGCCGCAAGCCGCAAGCGATGTTGTGGCTGAAAGGCGCATCGATGATGGCCTTCACTACCTCCGGCGAAGCGTCCGCCTCCCCAATGCCTTCCAGACCCGAGTCTGTCCGGATCCGGACGAGGACGACGTCCTGGCAACTGGCGGTCTTCTGCTGGACCGACTCAACCCGCAGGATCTGGCAGATCACCTGAGAGATTTTCATGCGAGGGGTGTATACCCGATCGGCAAAGCGGGGACCAGCAAACTCACCGCTGTCTTCCGCCCGCCTCCACGCGCGGCTGCCTTCGGTCTTGCCTTCCACCCTCTGCCCGACGCGGCCTTCCAGGGAGCACCGGGTTGCTCCCGCCTCACGTCTGTGGTATGGTGCGCGTCTTTTGTGAGCATCGTTAAAGAAATCGAAAAGCGGCGCACGTTTGCCATCATTTCCCATCCAGACGCCGGCAAGACCACGCTGACGGAGAAGCTTCTGCTTTACGGCGGCGCGGTTCAATTGGCCGGATCGGTCACGGCGCGGAAGAACCAGCGGGCGACGACCTCCGATTGGATGGAGCTGGAACGGAAACGCGGCATTTCAATCAGCTCCACTGTGCTGCAGTTCGATTATGCCGGTTACCGCATCAACCTTCTCGATACTCCCGGGCACAAGGATTTCTCCGAAGACACTTACCGGGTCCTGACGGCGGTCGATTCGGTGGTGATGGTGATTGATTCGGCGAAGGGCATCGAGGCGCAGACGCGAAAGCTCTTTGAGGTTTGTCGGCAGCGCGGCGTTCCAATCTTCACCTTCATGAACAAGTGCGACCGTCCGATGCGCGAGCCCCTCACGCTGTTGGATGAACTGGAGCGAGTCCTCGGGATTGGAGCGTTCCCAGTGAATTGGCCGATCGGCACCGGGTTTGGTTTTCAAGGGGTGTTCGATCGGCGCGCAAGGCAGGTCCACCTTTTTGAGCGCACGGTCGGTGGGCAATACCGCGCGCCCGTGTCCGTCGGTGGCCTGAGCGATCCGATCATTCGCAGCCGTCTGGACGAGGCGACTTTTGCGAAAGTGACGGAGGAACTGGAAATGCTGGATTTAGCAGGCGAAGCGTTTGATGAAGCCGCGGTCTTGGCAGGGACGAAGACGCCGGTGTTTTTTGGGAGCGCAGTCAACAACTTCGGCGTGCAACTGTTGCTTGATGGGTTTTTACAGCATGCGCCCCCCCCGAAAGCGCGGGTGATCGCAGGGACGCCAGTGGTGCCCGACCATCCGGCGGTCTCGGGTTTTATTTTCAAGATTCAGGCCAACATGGACCCGAAGCATCGTGACCGCATCGCTTTCGTGCGGGTCTGCTCCGGCAAGTTCGAGCGCGACATGACGGTCCTCCATCCGCGCATCGACAAGAAAGTGCGCCTGTCCAGCTCTCACAAGCTATTCGGCAATGAGCGTGAGACCGTGGATGAAGCTTTTCCCGGGGACGTCATCGGGCTGGTGGGCCATTCGGATTTCCGAATTGGCGACACGCTGACCACCGATCCTGCGATTAGCTATAAAGAGATCCCGCGCTTTACCCCGGAAGCTTTCGCTTATCTGCACAATCCGAATACGGCCAAGTTCAAGCAATTTCGCCAAGGGTTGGACCAATTGCTCCAGGAAGGAGTTATCCAAGCGCTCTACTTGCGGAACTCGGCCGTCAAAGTCCCGCTGCTGGCCGCGGTCGGTCCGCTCCAGTTCGAAGTCGTGCAATACCGGCTTGAAAGTGAGTATGGCGCCGTCTCGCGTCTGGAAGCGGCGGCTTGGACCGTGGTCCGCTGGCTGCCGCTCGGGTTTTCAGAGGCGCAGCTCGAGACGCTCTCGCTGCCAACCGGCGCCGCTATCGCCTACGACATGCACCAGCATCCCGTTATTCTCTTCCCGACCGAATGGGCCGCTAACTATTTCGCCCAGACCAATCCGAAAGTGCCGCTCTCGGCCCTGCCCTTGGAGGTGCCGGAGACCGAGGAGGGCGGTCCCAAAAAGCGCCCGGAGCCGGCGCAAGCCGCTTGAGCGCTTGAATCGCGCTGACCGCGGCGAGACGTGGGTCGAAATGCCGGCCCCACAGCGGGGTGCTTAAGCTTCTTCCACGACTTTCCACCCGAGTTCATCGGCCAGAGAGTAGACCTGCGGTTTGAGGTCGCCATAACAGGTCACGCGGTGCCAGCCCCATTGGTCCCATTGGGTGAACAGCTTCTCGATATCGCCGAAAGGTTCCACGCACAGTTTGGTGCGGCAAGCCCGGTCGTCCGGGTCGTTGGCGATGGTCTTGCCTTGGTGCAAGAGGATCTCCTTGCGCTCCTCCGCCACCTGGAGCGTGGTCGTCAAATATCCCAGCGGCAGGAGGGACCGGACCGAGGCGCCCTGGCGATCTTCCGAGTGGGTCAGAATCTCGAAAGGATTGGTCGGCCCGTTCGGACCGAAGGCGCGGTTGGAAGCAACGCAGTGCGCATAGATGATTTGACGCTGAGACGTGTCGATGACCGGATCCGAAATGTAGCCCGGCCGGCCCTGGGTGATCAGATTCATCAAAACCATCGTGACAGCAGATCGGACGTCGCATTCACACCCGCCGATCAGCCCTTCGTTGAGCAATTGGTGGAAGCCAAGGCAAGGATAAGCATGGATATGCCCCCCATAAAAGCCACCCAGACAATTGATTGAAATGGCGTTGGCCTCATACTTTTTCAAAAGCGCCCTCTCAGCCAAATACATCGCCGCTGATTGGTCCAGGGTCTCGCGGTTCACACCCGTGATGCTTTCCGCTGTCTTCTCCCACTGATCAGCAACGGCCTTCGCCTGGTCGCGGTCGGCCGCTTTCCAAGCTTCATTCAGTTCCGCAAAAGGCACCTGGACAATCGGCACGCCCAGAATTGAGCCAGCCGGAAACCCTTCCTGACTGCGCACGGCCAGGACTCTCGATTCCCGCAAGCGCCGGACTAGATCGCCCGCGGGGGCGGCCGGCAAGCCATCCCTCTTGCACGTTCGGTCTCCGGCCTTGTGGGTGCGTTTGCTGCGGATGCGATCAGTGGCCGCGACAAAGGCGGCAATAGATTGCCCTTGTTTCACCACGCCGAAACAATTGACTGCCTCGGTGAGGTCTTTGATTTGAGAGGAAGCGACGAAGCCGACGTTCCGGACTGGGTTGCGGAGGAAAGCCGCATTATAAGTAAGAAAGCCGCCGCTGCCGCCGAAGGGGAAGTCGGCGTAGAGAACCGGTTTGCCGGAAGCGGCGATCGTCTGGACCACGCGATTCCAGCAATTCATCTGGAAAACGAGGTAGCCATCGACCTCCGCTTCCTGATCTGCCTCCAGAACCTTCCTGGCTTGCTCCTCTCCCGTCGCCGTCGACGAGACGAATTCAAAATCACGGCAGCGGCGAGCGAGCTCGGTGTTGTACTTCTGCATCACCGGGCCGAACTCAAAACCCTTGTTAGGCCAATCCGGGCCCGGCTGGGTGTCCGCGTGCAGCGCGTAAATGACGCGGATACGGGTCTTGGGGCGAGCGGCCGCAGCTCGAAGGACCGCTGGGCTGGAGAGCAAGCCGGCTGTTCCCAGACAAGCAGCACAACCGGTGATGAATCGACGACGGCTGAGTCCGCAGGAAGCGCAGCCGGCCAAGGGGACATTACCTCGCATATGAGCCTTTCGAATTGTATGAGGATGATTCAATAGTATATCTCATTCCATTCGCGCAGGTAAAGAAGATAAAGGGCGGCGACCGACCTTGGCCGGGGGAGTAAAACCGCGCCAGGCAACGGGTTCCTGCGCCGGGGGATCGGCTAAGGCTTCGGTTCGCCCGCGTTCCATGGACAAGTTGAGGTGTTTTGGTCCGAACACAGAGGTGGCGGGCTAACTAAGGCCCTCGGTCCGATAAAGTAGCGCCGGCGGTCCGGGAAAGTTCGGAGCGTGCCCGGTCCCTGAGACGCAGCGCTTTCGTCCCGGATCAGCGAGAGATATCCCCTTGCTTCAAGACGCGGAATTGATGCTTCTGCAGAACTTGCTCGGCCACTTCGTTGTCCTCCATGCTGAGAGCGAGCAACGACTTCCCGCCTGGGTGCGGGATAAACGAGTAAAGGTAATTCACGTTGATCTCGGCCTCGAGAAGAGCGGCCATCAGATGGCTCAACTGGGTGGCGGCATTAACTTCGACGACCAGCAACCCGCTCTCCGTGAAGGGAAAATCATTGGCAAGCAGAAGCGCTCTCGCCTGATCGGGATCATCCACCACCAGTCGGATGATCGCGCTATCGGTCGTATCCAGGATCATCATCGCGAGCACGTGGACCTCTTTCGAAGCCAGCAGCCCGATCAATTGATGCAACCGGCCAAGCCGGTTGGCCGTGAAGACCGACAGTTGGACGACCGGCTCCGCCCTTCGTGCCTGAGCTGTTCCTATTGCCATAGTCCGGAAGATAATAAGCCACAGAATTCGACCACGCGCACCCCGAAAATCGCCGAGGGCAGCGGACCCGAGAGAGCGGCCGGCAAGAAGCCAGATTCAGAAGCTGGATGGGTTAAAGCCAATGTTATGGCACCGGGACCAGTCTGGCCCGATAGAACCGATGGGAAGCGCGGTCGATCGTCTCGGCAGGGAACAAGCCGGCGGCGTTGTTGGTCAAAGTGCGGACGGGCAGCCAATCGCGCAAATTGGCACTCGCCTCAATTTCGGCGGCAGCCGGACTGTCCAAACGAAGCATCGCCGGCTGCGTGAGCACTTTACGAATGTCCGTGAATTGGGGAACCACCCGATCGGATGTGACCACCGCGCCTTGGTCACCGACGGCGACGAAGCGTCCGTTGCCGTAGGCGACAGCGCGCAACGTTCTCGAATCGCTGTTGGTCGCTCCGCGAAAGATAGTGCCGTCGCGTGAGGAGCTAATCACACCGTCGGTGCCGACGGCGACGAAGAGTTCGCCGCCGTAAGTGATGCCAAACAGCGCGGGCGTGATGATTGAACGCGTCCAATTGGTTCCGTCGAGAGAATTCAACAGGAAGCTGCGGTAATCGGGTTTGGTGGTGTTGCCCACCGCCACGAACATTCCTTGGCCCCAAGCAATCCCACGAATCTCTCCGGTCGTGCCGCTCTCGCGCAGCGTCCAGTACGTCAAGCCAGAGGATCCCAGACGGGTCCCGGCGCCATAAGAACTTGACCACTGCCTTCCGCCGCCGGCGATGATCTGCTGGTCGCCTGCGGCGACACAGGCCAGTTCGCCGCCGAGCGGCGGGGTGCTTCCGGCGACTTGCCAGGATTGGCCCGGAACCAGGGTGAAAACAGCGCCGCCTGCGCCGGTTGCGCCGGCGGCGACGAAAGCGCCGCGAGAGTATGTCAGCCCGAGCAGACTGACCGTTTGCCCGTTCAAACCGTCCGGACCGAGGCTTGGGTTCCAAACCTTGGCATCGGGCGAAATCCAAGCGCTTGAGGTACCGGCGGCCAGGTACTGTCCAGCTCCATAGGTGACCGCGGTCAAGATGCTCTGGGTGGCAATCGGCTGTGGAGTCCAGGTCTGGCCGTCCGGCGAGACGATCACGGTGCCTCCCTCGCCGACCGCGACAAATAAACCGCCGCCATAAGTAATGGACGTGAGATTCGTGCTGGTGCCGGCGTGTTGCGCGGACCAGGTGGTGAGCAGATTCGGCAGAGGACCGGACAATTCGCTATCGCCAGTTATCTCGACCGTGTTGCCGTCGACTTGCGCTGTGCCATGGAAGCGGCCTTTGCCATTTTCGGCCCCAGGCACCGCCAGCTCGTAGCTGAGCGTCCGGGCCTCGTGGTCGTGAAACGGTCCAAACCGCACCTGACCGGTTTCCACGTCGAAAGTGCCCGCATCACTCGCACTGCGGAACTCCCAACCAACTGGCACGTGCTCCTGAATGAGATAGGACTGGGCATTGGCGGCCGGAACGGTTTCCAGGACAACCTGAACCGGGCGGCTTGGTGAGTATTGGCTGGGCAGGCGGCGGGTAAACAGGCCCGGCCCGTCTTCGCGTTCCGGCAGGACGCCCGACTCCAGAATGATGCCCTGATCGCCCACCGCGAAGAACGAGTGTTCGGCAAAGCGGATGTTGTTCACCGCGGCGTCAGCATCGGACCGCCGGTTGGTCCAGTCCCATCCATTTGTGGAGGTGAGGATCACACCGACTCCCGCGGCGACGAACGTGCCCTGCGCGAAGGTCACGCTGCGCAGTTCGGGCAAAGAAGCGGGGCCGACATTTGTCCAGTTAGCGCCGTCATGGGAGGCGAGAATTCTACCGGCTTTCGAGGGCATGCCCCACACTGTCAGGAGATCGTAGCCCACGATCACGTAAACGCCTTGACCATACGCCGCGCCGGTCAGGGACGCGCGGCTCAGATCGAGGCTGAAATCCACTTCCACCTTATCCCAAGCCAAGCCGTCCATCGAACGCCAAATGGAATTACCGACGGCGAGAAATCGCCCATTGCCAGTGGTCAAGGCGGCGAGGGAGCCAGCCACAACCGAGGTGGTCCAGACTCGCCCGTCTGTGGACGTATGAGCGGTATGGTCGCCGACGGCAGCGAAGACGCCGTTGCCATAAACGACTTGGTGAAGGTCGTTCGTGAGCGGATGTTGATCCGACCAGCTCAGCCCGTCGCTAGAGGTCATCACTGTCTCCCCCACGGCCACAAACGCCTTTGCCGAAAGCCACGGAGTTGAGGGTGTTTCGGGCTTGCGGCGCTGCAAGTATCCCAGCGCGTGCCGTCGTCAGAAGTTAAGATCGTTCGGGGTAGTGTGTTGGCGGAGGTCCTGGAAACGGTTGCGAGGCGCTGCCGCCGCCCACCGCCACGAAACGGCCGTTGCCGTAGGCAAAATCACGGAGAATCGCCGGTGAGCGCGAATGACATTCCCAGGTCAGGCCATCGGCGGAGGTGAGCACCACGCCCTCGAAGGCTTGCCGAAACTCGCCTCCCAAAGCAATAAAGCGCCCTTGCTCGTAAGTCAGGGCAGAAAGCGGCGGACCTCCGCAGCAGGCCTCGGTCGCCCAGCCCACGCCATCTTCAGAGACGAGAAACACGCCGCCGGCGGTTCCAGCAACGAAACGGCCGTTGCCGTAGGCAACCGATTCGACCCACGTTTCGTGGGGTTGCCGGAGCCAAGCGACTCCGTTGGTCGAACTGAAGGTGACTCCAATCAGATTTGTCCCCTCATAGCCAAAGCCGGCGCCCACGAACCGGCCTTCGCCAAACGCCAAGGCGAACATGGAATCCCGTCCGCCCGCTGTTCCCACTTCCCACGCGCTTCCATCCAGCGAAGCCGCCGTCGCCCCAAAGTCACCAACCGCAACGAACAAGCCGTTCCCAAAAGTGACGTCATGGAAGAAGGATGGTCCCAGTTTGTGCCATTGCCAATCGGCCCCATTGGACGAAGTCGCCGCCAGCCCCCCGGTGGCTGATCCGCCAACCGCGCAAAACAAGCCCTCATCAAATGTAATGCCGCGGAGGTCAGCCTCGACCGTGGCCAACGGGCTTGTCCAGGTCAGACCATCGGCAGAGGTCAGAATCGCGCCGTCCCCCACCACAACAAACATCCCGTTTCCAAAAGTGACGCCTTCGAGCCGGTGCGGTTGTCCCGGGTCCTGCACCTGCCAGTTGATCCCATCGGCGCTGGTGATCAACTGGCTATAGCCGGAACCGACCGCCACGTAGATACCGTTGCCAAATGCGATCTGTCGGGCGGGATAGCCCAAAAGAGGTGGGACTCTCAGTAGCCACGCATCGAGCGGGTCGGCACCCCGCCCGGGAAGCGAGCCAACCATCAGGCTTACGATCAGCCAGCTTAGGGGTCCAAGCCTGGTATTGGAAACAAGCCGCCAGCGGCTGAAGCAGACAGGAATAACGGTTTGCGGGCGGGAACAACTTCGGGAAACGTCACTCATCCAAGGTCATCGAAGCAAATTCCCGCTCCACCGTCAACCTCGTCTATGGGCTGGTTCGGGAGCCGGCAGGTGACAAGACGTGATCCTGGTATCGTCATGGATTATCGCTCTCCGCCCGATTCACGAAGCGGTTCGCGGCCCCGTGGCGCCAACTCGGACGGCACTCACTGGCAGCTGGCCGAGCCAATCACTGTCTCACCCGGAAGAAGCTGGCCGCCTGCTCGGCCGGGACCGTAAATGGACTAGCGGCAGCCGGCACGTCCTGGAATGGCTGACTTAGATCAGCGGTTTGCTGCAACGTCCCGGTAAACGTCAGAACGACTCCCCCGGTCGCGGACCGCGCCGCGGTTAACACCGGGACAGGATCTGCTTGCCCAGGATCAGCGGGCGGCGGCGTTTCCGGGTCTGCGACGGGTGGCGCCAGTTGAGGATCGGTGCGGAGTATCCAGATAGGATTAGCGTAAGCGTAACGATCGGGGATATGGTGCAAAGTGTCTCCGGCCGTGCGAGCAAAAGCCCGGACGAAAAACCGATCAGCCGTGACGCCTTCGCCGACCTCGTACTTGTCCAGCACAAGGGTGGTCACGAGCGTGTGGGTGAACTGGAGCGATTCGCCGGGAACCTGATTCCAGGTCAGGGAGTCGCCGAGAAAGTCGCCGTTCCAATAATTGTCTTCTTTCCGGACGTAAGTGCGGTTGTGGGAAGAGTAGGCGCGTTGCGGCGAATGAATCGCGTCATCCCGGAAACCCTGCGGTCCGTGATTGAGGGGGGCGTAGAGGCGCGGCTCGACCGGTTTGGAAGGGCCGGGCGGCACGGGAGCAGGTTGGGCTCCAACGTAAACATCCATGTCCATGATCGGACCGAACTCGGCGGTCGAGACGACTTCAGTCAACAGCGTCACGGTCTGTTCCTGCCCCGGAACCGCGCCGCTGGGCGTCCTGACCAACTTGAAGACGCTGCCCATCTGAACGTCCTCGTCATCGATCTTCTGGTTGCCGTTGCGATCGATGGCGATGCGGATTGCCGGCCCGTCCGTGACGCAGAAGCGCCCGCTCTGCAAGGCGCGCACGATCTGCTCCTGGGTATGCACGCGCACATTCAATCCCAGGTTGACCGCATCGCCCGGAGGAAAGACGGGGGGCTTGGTCGGCGGATCGGGATCGCCCGCGCCCGGATCGACGATCGGATCGGTGGGAGGGGCAGCATCCGGCGGGCGATCGCCTGGCGAAGTCACCGGCGGCGTTCCTGGATCGAGAATCGGGTCTTTCGGAGGCACTGCGTCCGGAGGTCGCGTGTCCGGCGGCGTGCCCGGATCGGGATCGACGATCGGATCGGTGGGAGGAGCAGCATCTGGCGGCCTTGTATCGGGCGGCGGGTTCGGGTCCACAACCGGATCGGTCGGCGGCGCCGCGTCGGGCGGGCGCGTCACGGGCGGATCGACCGGGGGAAGGCCTGGATCAGGATCCACGATCGGATCCGTCGGCGGCACGACCACTGGGGGCTTGGTTCCCGGATCGAAAATGGGATCTTTGACCGGCGGTTTGCGATCAATCGGAAGTTTGCCGAGGGAAGCGAGCTTGATCGCGGTGGAAGCCGGCAGGTTCAGCGAAGCGGCCGCCCGTTCACCGCCGGGCCCAAGCGACGCTTCCCCGACAGGACGTTCCACCACGGGCGGATCCTCGTGATAGATCACCGGCCCCTCCGGCACGCCCGCGTAGACGAGGTTGCGCGGTTTGCCAATGGCAGTGTCATTGGCGTCTTCGGTGCCGAGGAAATAACCGGCCCGCCGGTAATTGAAATCCCCATGAGCATCGGAACCGCCTCCCATAAAAAGACGGCGCGGCTCTCCGGGTTGCAGCCACCCTCGCGGTGCGGTGATCTCCGCATTCTCCTCGAAGGCAAGGCCGCGCAAGTTCATGATGTCCCAGTCATAGGCGCCGTGGTGAAGGGTATGCTCGGTTTCGTAGGTGCGGTCCTGCCAATAGCCGCCGACGACATCGAACGGGATGAGCTCAAACAAGCCACTGCCCGGACCGCTCTGCACAAAGCCGCGCCGGGCTTCCTCCAAGGGCAAAGCCATATGACGGAAGTCTTCCGGCAACGCATTGAACTCGATGCCGGGCAAGGCGAGGAACTTCAGCAGCAAATCGACGAACGGATTACCGGTTTCGGCTTCGAGCTTTTCGTGCCGCTCGTAACCGTGCTCTTGGCCGAGGAAGACGCCGAGCGATCCGCCGTTGGGCCGGCAGTAATCGTGACTGCACACCCGGGTCCGATAACGCGTGTCCTCGTTCCAGAACTCGAGCCCGAGAACCGCGCGAGACTTAAATGCTTTCAGCAGGAGATGGTCGGTGGTCCAAGGAATCAGGTCGGGGCCGCGGCTCGAACCGCCGGCGAGATGGTGAGCCACGAACACGACTCCTTTGCGCTCCACCTCCGGCAGCATCGGTTCGAGAGCAATCTCAGGCGCGGGCTCGAACTGATGGTCCAGGCGGCGGGTGGCGCCGCCAAAGCGACTGGTGTAGCTCGGGATAAAGGCGCTTTCAGAGCCGATCGTGAGGCTGGAGCTGGACGGGAAGTAGACCATGTGAAGCCGGCCGAAGTAGTCGAAAGACTCCAAGCTCTGGAAGTCGTGCACGACATAGCTTAGGGGGTCGCCATTGCCGAGGAGCGTGCCGCGCGGGTCGCTGCACCCCATCGGCGCGCAAAGGTTGCCCAGGTCGAAGACCAGTCCATTCCCGTAGGGCAAGCCCACTTTAATCGTCCCGGGCGGAACAAAGTTGTCCACGGTCGTCTTCTTCACCTCGGGAATGACATCGACCTCACCCCCGAGATAAACCTGCGGCACGACGCGATACGATTGATAATTCTGGGGGAAACGCAGTTCGCCGGCGTGAAGGGTCGCTTCCTGGTTGACGCCGCTGGCGCTGTGAATGAGCTGATGCGCGAAGGCAAAGCGGAATTCGTTCATATCCCGCAAGACGCCGCCGCGGCTGCGGACATCCTTTTCCTTCAGCACATCGCCCTGGTCGTGAGCAATCTCGACGATATCGTCGATGGGCGGAAGGTCCGCATCGATGATCTGCTCGGAGCTGGAGGCATGATCGGTCGCGAAAAGAAAGTCGAGTCCCATCGCCCCCATCGCGCGGACCACGCCCCGGTAGTTGTAACCGGCTTCGCCTTCATTATCGGTGCCTTGCGAATGGTAATGCATATCGCCATAGAGCCAGCGGCTGTCGAATCGGGGCAGCGGTTCGGGCGCGAGATACACGCGCACGAAGTTGCGGAGCGTAATAAACGGGCTCAAATCCGGCTGAATGGAGCCGGCGCCGGGGACCTGGACCGGGGGCAGCTCCGGTCGTTGCAGAATCACCTCGATCTGGAGGGCGACAGATGCGCCCGGGCGTTTGGTATAAGGCACGTACCAGAGGGTCCCGTGCCACTCGCTTGTGTTGGAAATCTTGCGAAAAGGTTCCGGATCATCTCCCTTCCACAACCGGCACAGCCGATACTGCGGGTAGGCCGACGGATTGTGCGGATATGGCCAAGTGCCCACCATCAGTTCGATCTCATGCAGGGCGCTCAGCGGAAATTCGAGGGTCGGCCGCTCTTCCGGGCCGAGCTCCTTAATGCGGATGGAATAGAAACTGCCGAGGGACACGATGTCCGGTGGGAGATGGATCCCACCGCCCATGTAATAAATGATGTCGTCGAGGCCGGCGTCCATACCCCCGTGGATGCTGATTTGGATCGGGATCGCGCCGTATTCCAAGGTGCCATCGCTCTTCTTGCTCGGCTCGATCCGCCAGGGAGCGTCCAGACCAAATTCGAAAGTGCCTTCGAGGCCGGCGATGCCCGACGCCTGCCGCGGCGTGACCAAGCAAGCGAGCAGGATGAGAACTCCGGAAAAAAAGCCACGTCTCTTGAGAAAGCAATAGTTGGCCATGCGTGAACAGAGCGCGCGACTGCTCGTTAATCGTTTACTGGTCCTGAGCCTCGGGTTGACGTGTGGCAATGTGACCGCCTTGGATTCCGTCAACAAGTAAAAATGATTACCGCAAAGAGGCGAAACCCTGACGCCGGCGGGGAAGAAGAGGCGACCTTTCGGGCGTGCATGGAGGGGCGCGCGAGCGGCGCGCCAGGGGGGTCACTTCGCTCTTGCCAACTCCGGAAACAGTCCCTTTACTGGCGGCGTTCCATCACTAGTAACCAAGCGCACTACCAGGGTCCGTGCACAATGCTTTTATGGGCCGCTCGAGTTCAACCAGTCTCTGCTATGCGAACGATCATCTCCGGATTTGCCTTTGCTCTTGCTCTTCTCTTGTCCTCTGCCGTCCACGGGGAGACAGCTAATGTGGCGCTGAACGGAACTGCCTTCGTCAATGGCCCGCTTTAATGCCCGGCAATTGGGACATCAAAATGCTGATCGATGGCGACCGCAGCGGCGTGTTTCACGGCGATGCGACGCTCGATCCCGGCTTTGCCTACTCGGTAGATCTCGGCAAAGACTATGAGATCACGGAATTGCGGCTGTATCCGCGACAAGATGGCTGCTGCCCGGAACGACTCAGCAATATTCACGTGTCCATTCACAAGGCCGACAACAACGGCAACTTGGGCACGGAAATCTGGGGCACCGATCGATTTACCGATGGGACCAACGCCGGGTCGACGGCGGGATCCGTGGTGACGGTGGCGCCGCCCGCTCCCCAAACAGGCCGTTGGATTCGGATCGTAGTCTTGTCCGACCCGGTTCCCAGCTATTCGCTCCAAATGACCGAATTGGAAGTGCTGGCGACGGTGCCGGCAAATCAGGTCAACCGCGCCCTGGCGGGCAAAGCGACGGCGAATGGGCCTTTGTTCGGCAACGGAAATCCGGCCTCCTTGGTGGACGGCAACCGAGGTTCCCTCGTGCACGGGACCGAGACAGTCGCTGCGGGATTTGCTTATGAGATCAACCTCGGCACCACTGTCACCCTTGATCGGATTGTGCTCGTGCCCCGCATCGATCCGTGCTGCCCGGAACGGCTGACCAACTTCCGCGTGTCGGTTCACAAAGCGAACGGAGACCAAATTGGCGATGCTGTCTGGAGCGCTGATCTCCATACGGACGGGAGTAATCCCGGGACCGAGCCCGAGACGCTGACGGCCGCCCTCAATCCCGGCGGCCAGTTTAAAGGACAATGGATCCGGATCGCGACCCTGGAGAATCCTGTGAGCAGCTACGCTCTGCAACTCGCGGAGGTGGAGGCGTACGGCACGCCCGAGGAGGGGGTCAAGTTGCTGCTCTCGCAGGAGCCACAGTCGCCGCTGATCGGCCTGGGCGGGAGCGCCACATTTTCGGTGGGCGTGAACGTCATTAACGGCACCAATACGCTCATTGGCTATCAATGGCAGAAGGATGGTATCGCCGTCCCCGGCGCGACCAATGCGACTTACACGACACCCGCCATTACGGCCATCGATGCCTCCAGCAAATTCAAGGTTGTGGTCTCGTATCCTGGGCTGCCCTCGATCACGTCTCAGGAAGCCGGCCTCCGGATCGACTATGCCTTAGGCGGCCAGGCCACCTCCAATCGCCCGCTTTATGCGGGCTGGCCGATCGCCTGGCTGATCGACGGCGACCTCAGCAATGTTTTCCACGGCAACACCGATATCGCCCCCGGCTTTGCCTACGAGGTCAATCTCCGGGCTCCAGTCAAGATCGACTCAATCGAGATTTACCCACGCCAGGATGGCTGCTGCCCGGAGCGTCTGACGAACTTCCGCGTGTCCATCCACAAGGACAATAACGGGCAAATCGGCGATTCTGTCTGGCATGCGGATCTTTTCACGGACGGCACCAATCCCGGATCCGGCGGCGGGATCGTGGTGAAATTAACCAAGGACCTCGATCCCACTGGAACATTCGAAGGGCAATGGATCCGGATACTCTCCCTGGAAGATCCGTCCAGGAACTATGCGTTGCAGATGAATGAAATGGTCGTCTTCGGGACCTTGGGAGCGGCCCAAAGCAAAATCGTTGTCAACAGCGACCCAGCCGATGGCTTGGGAACGCCCGGGCGGACGGCCACGTTTCGCGCCGAGGTGGGCGTATTCAACGGCGATCCAGCTCTCCTGACCTACCAGTGGAAAAAGAATGGCGTGGATATCCCTGGAGCAACCGCCATCAACTATACGACGCCACTGCTCACATCGGCCGACCAGAACGCGAAGTTCAGCTTGGTAGCTTCCTATCCAGGGTTGCCAAGCGTTGAGACGAAAGCGGCCACTCTCGTCTTCGATTACAACTATGCGCGCGGCGGGACGGCTTACTCGAACCGGCCTCTCTACGCCAGCTGGCCGGTCGCCTGGCTGATCGACGGTCTCCGGAACAACGTGATTCATGGCAACACGGACATCGCCCCCGGGTTCGCCTATGAAGTGGACATGGGCGATGAAGTGACCATTGATCACATCGACATCTACCCCCGACAGGATACGTGCTGCGGCGAACGGCTAACCAACTTTCGCGTTTCCGTCAATCGCGACGATGCCGGCAAGATCGGCGCCCAAGTCTGGAGTGCGGACCTCTTTACGGACGGCTCCAACCCGGGCGCTGATCCCGGCACGGTCGTCAAACTGACCAAAGATCTGGACCCAGCGGGAGAGTTCAAGGGGCGGTGGGTGCGGATCCAATCGTTGGAGGACCCCGTGCAAAATTATGCCCTGCAACTCGCCGAGTTGGAGGTGATCGGCAAGATCCAGGAACGGCCGATCGTATCTGTAAGCCGCGCTGCGGGAGGCATTGTTCTCACTTGGACCGATGGCGCCCTCGAAGCCGCCGATGCGATCACCGGCCCCTGGACGGCGGTCTCGCCAGCGGTCAGCCCGTACACGGTCACCGCGAGCGGCGGCAGCAAGTTCTACCGTCTGCGCAAATAGCAGCTGACCGCTTCTAGAGCCGCCGCACCCAGATATTGCGGAAACGCACCGGACAGTCGTGACCGCTCAGGACAAGCGGTCCGCGACTTGTTTTGGATTTATACTCGGGCAGAATGCGATGCCCCGTCTCGCCGTGGATCTCTTCGTTGAGATGGATCAGCAGGCCGTTATGAAGCATCGTTAACCGCGCGGGCTTCTGCAGTTTGTCACCTTCGAAAACCGGAGCGGTAAAGATGAGGTCGAAGGTCTGCCACTCCCCAGGTGGCCGGGCGGCGTTGACGAGAGGCGGTGTCTGGCCGTAGATGGCGCCGGCCATGCCGTCCGGATAGATCTTCTCATTGTAGGAATCGAAGATCTGGATCTCGAACAAGCCCATCAAAAGCACGCCGTTGTTCCCTTGATTGTACCAAGGTCCCTTGAAATCCGGCGGTGCCATCCACTCCAGATGAATCTGACAATCGCCAAATTGTTCCTTGCTACTCAGGTTGCCTGCGCCTGCTTCGATGGAGCCATTCACGATCCGGCATTGATTCGGAGCCCATTGGGATAGATCCCGCCCGTCAAAGAGCACGACGGCATCGGGGGGCGCCATTCCCGGCCCTCCCGGAACGACAGGCACTCGCACTCGTTTTGGCGCCGGCCGATCCGCGTCGTGCACCCGGAACCCACACCAAGGCAGAACAGGCGTGTCGTTGTAGCCATACACCCCAGAGCCGTCTTTGGCATGCACCAGCTCAGCAGCCGTCGTGATGGGGAGTGGCCTGGCGCAAAGGCTGACGCCGAGCGCCCACAAAGGTAAATGGAACAGTGCTTTCATGGTAACTCGGGAGGATGACATGAGTCAGCTCGCTCAGAAAGACGAAAGAACAAACAGCGCGTCGCCACCACCTTGGCCCGCGGTGAAGCTCACCCGCAGTCGATCCCTTCCAGCTGCTCGGGCTGCGTTGCATTCTCTCTGGCGGATTGGGCCGCTCCCGGGGCATGATCCCGATCTGACATGACGTGCTACGGCCCTTTAACGCTGCTTGCCGCCGTTGGAGCAACCCTGCTCGCCGGATGCGCAACCGAGCCCAAACCGCGACTGCAAACACAAATCGGCGAATCGCTCGTCTTTGTCGGCTTGGAACCTGCCTTTCTAGCTCGGTTCCCTGACCGGCGATGCCCGATCCATGTCCGGAGCACTTACCAACCAGGTTCGAACACGGTTGACTATGTCGCCGGGCGCGATTTCAGCGTGGATTACACCCAAGGCACGCTCAGCCGCACCGTAAACTCAGCGCTCCCGGACTTTCGGACGAATACGCTCTACGGCCAGCTGGATTTCGACCACACGCGCTTCGCCGGCTTCGGCAACCGCGGCTTCTTCGCCTATGTCGATTACGCCTACCCCGCTTCTCCCGGCCCGCTCAACTCTTCCGGAGAAGCTGCTTTGTTGCCCCAGACACGTGCCCGGCTGCTCCTCGGCCACCGGTTAAAGATCGTCGCCTTCGGCGACAGCATCACCGCTGGGATGGATGTTGCGCCGCCGTTTGTCTTTTGGCATCGGTGGGCGGCGGAGTTGGGCGAGAAGTATCCGCAGGCTGAAATCACGACGCTGAATAGCGCCACGAGCGGCGATTCGACCGCTCAGGGCCTCGCTCGGCTGGACGACAAAGTAATCGCCACCCAACCCGATCTTGTGCTGATTGGATTCGGCATGAACGACCACAACCGGCAAGGTGTGGAGCCCGCGCTATTTGAAGCCAACCTCCAAAACATGGTGTTGCGCATCCGTCAGAAAACCGCCGCTGAAATCATCCTTTACTCTGCTTTCCCGCCAAACCCGGCCTGGCGCTTCGGCTCGCATCGGATGAGTGACTACGCCGCGGCCACGAAGCGGGCCGCGCAGGCTACGGGTTGCGCTTACGCCGACGTGTTCGACCTCTGGCAGGACGCGGCCGCTCGGAAAAAGCCGGAGGATCTGTTGGCGAACGACATCAACCATCCAAACGAGTTCGGGCACAGCGTTTATCTCCAGGCGTTCCGCAATCTGGGCTTGTAGGCCCATTCAAAACCGTTGGGGCCTGGAGCGCCTGTCCACTGGCGCGCGTATTCAAATCCTGGTCAGCTCAGTCAGGCCTCGAGCAGCTGCAGAATTCGGCCCCGCGCAGTGCCGAGCCCTTTATAAGCCGCCATCGGCTCCGGCATCGTTGCAAGCGCGCGAATAAGTCGTGGTCGCGCGAGTGGATCCGCTGCCACATCGCGCAATGGATGAATCCTCAATCGGATACCAAACAGAATTCCGTTCCCTTCTCCCAGAGCGACGAGCGACTGGTGTTCGACTCGAAGCCAAACGTCACTCAGTTCAGCGGCGGCGTCCAAACGAGGCAACTGCCGGTGCGGATGTTGATTTAGTTCGGGCGAGCGCGAGAGGCCCCAATTGGTTCGCTCCCATGAGATGCCTGGCTTAAGCCGGGCGAGGAACTGATGGATTTGATGTCCGATGGTCTGGTTAAGGCCGGGAACCACGCCATGGATCTGCTCGATCGGCCGTCCCATCTTTTCATCCAGATTCCAGGACGAAGGAAAACAGACGCAAGCGGCCCAAAGCCGAATCTCACCGGCCGCGTCCGGGCCCAGGAGCAAGAAGTCGGGTTCCCACCACTCGCCGAGCGCCAGACAACGGTGCCAGGCGTTGCCCTCGGAGAGCGTGTTTGGGGCGTCTCCGGCGGAGCGGGCCAAGGCGATCGCGGCCTCCAGCAGCGCCTGGCCCTCGGGCAAGAGGGCGGCATATTTGTCCGGAGCGCCCCGGAGCCAATGCCGGCGCTGTTGCAGGAGCAGACCGCGCTGCTCGCTCGGGCCGAAGAAGTCCGCAAAACGCCCGCGCTGAAAGCGCATCTGGAACTGGTGATCTCCGTCCGGAATCAGCTCCGCCAGGACCATAGCGGGTCAGGCTGGCATTCCTTTCCGTGACTGGATCAAGCCGCAGCCTGATCTTGCTTGCGCCGGATGATCGGCTTGGATTCCTCGAGCACGACCGGGCGGGTAATTTTGACGGAAAGGATGTCCTCGCGACCGGGGATTTCGTACATGATGTCGAGCATCAGTTTCTCGAGGATGCCGCGGAGCGCGCGCGCGCCCGTTCCCT
>JAXMHN010000037.1:0-67610 GCA_046346765.1 Verrucomicrobiota bacterium
CAAGCGCGCTCCAATTTGGCAGCAGCGGCGAACTCTATCTCTCGCCTTTGGTCCTGCCGCCCTATATCGACCCGGCCAAATTCGAAGAGTATCCGATGGACAATCTGATCACGGAGTTGGAACAGAGGGCTGCCGCCCTTGTGCCCCGCGTCCTGGAACGCCAGGACGGCCGTGCCCGAAGCGGCAGCGAAGCGAGGAAGCCGGAGATGATGGAGGACGAGCCGGGCCGCCGCCGCCCATCCACGCTCCTGCCGATGGACCAACTGAGGCCTCTCATGGTCCTGGCCGCGGATGTCGTCACGCCCGACGGCCAAGTGCTCTTGCCCCAAGGCACCTCCTTGAAAGCGGAGCATCTGGCGTCCCTGCGCAGCAACCAGGTTGCATCCGCTTCGGTCCGGTCAAACGCCGTGCCGGAGCCGACCTTTCCACCTGAAATTTTGGCCGCAGCGGAAGAGTCCGTCCAGGACCACTGGCGGTATCTGCCAAATCTGAGCCCTGCACTCCAAACGGTTCGAAAGCATGCCGTCCGGAGAGTCGCGGCCTGGCACGTTGGCCAAGCGCAGACTCAAGGTGGCCAGACGAACTGATCTCGCGTGAGTCCTCCTGCCCCCCCTTTGACGCGTATGCCCGACCGAGTGGATCAATTGATCGATGGAGTCCAAAATCTGCCTCCTTCGCCGCACTTGATGATCGAGTTGCTCAATCTCCTCAAGAGCCCGGACCGCGATATCGATCAGCTCATCGAGGTAATGAGCCACGACCCGTCGCTGACCGCCGAGATCCTCAAGCGCTGCAACAGCGCGGCCTTCGGCCTCGATGAACCCGTCACCGACATGTTCGAAGCCACCTTCCGCTTGGGCTTCCACGAGGTCTACCGCACGGCCACCACCCTCTTCGGCTCTCGTCTCTTGTGTTGGTCCGGGTCCGAACGAGGACGCCAGCTCGATACCATCTGGGAACACTCTGCCTTGTCCGCCGTCACGGCCGGCCTGATCGCCACCGTCCTGGCCGAGGGCGGCGACGCCGCCTTCGTCGCGGGCCTCCTCCACGATGTCGGCAAGGTGGTCTTCTTGAGTTCCAGATCAGCCGCCCCTTTGAGCGCTGCGGCGCCCTCCGATCCGGACGATTTCGAAGGACTGACCGCCGAAAAGACGCACTTCGGCTGCGACCATAGTGAAGTCGGCGCCAGGCTCCTCCGCCGCTGGGGCTTTCCCGATCACGTCACTTCCGGAGTGCAGCACCATCACTCTCCCCAACAGGCCGATCCATCAACACCTCTTGCGGCCGTCCTTTGCCTGGCGGATGGAGCGGCCCATTCGCTCTTGGACGAAACCGCCCAGTTGCCCAACAGCCCCGAAATAGCTTCGCAAAGAACGGCTCGAGCTGGACGACGACCGCTTGTCCGCTTTGCGCCCCAGGCCGAACAAGAGGCCAAGCGGGGTCGGCGACCTGTTCCACGCCAAAGCGTAGCGGGGCGTTCACACCTGTCTGAATCTTCCCGCGGATCCCGGCGAGCGCCCTCGGGCTAGGCCCCTCTATTTTCCACAACTGTCCGCTCCGCCAAGCCGCACGCGCAGCCCAGAGGCAACCGCGGCCCTTCCCCGCGCCGGCCATCCGCTTCCACTTGCCAGGAAACTCCAGATACTAGCGTACTAGTTTCCTCGGTATATGAAGCCAGCCGCCCACTACAAGCCAGCCGATGCGGCCGCGCGCGCTCGCATTGTCCAGCATGCCCGCCGGCATTTCCTTCCTCCATGGCTTCCGCACGGTCACGATGGACGATCTGGCCGCCGAGTTGGGCGTCAGCAAGAAAACACTCTACGCTCACTTTCCGAGCAAGGACGCCCTGGTCGAAGCCGTCATTCGAGCCAAGTTCAACGACCTGGACACGGACCTGAGGCGGATTACTTCGGGCGAAGATCGCTCGCTGCCGGGAGCGTTGCAGCGCCTCCTGGAAGCCTCCCAAGCGCACCTGGGAGAGATCCAGCCTTCCTTTGTTCGCGACCTGCGGCGGGAGAGCCCGAGATTTTTCGGCTGATCCAGTCGCTCCGCCAGGAATGCGTCCAGCTTCACTTTGGCCGACTCTTTCACGCCGGGCGCCGCGCCGGCCTGGTGCGGAAGGACGTGCCGCCCGCGGTGATCATCGCGATCCTTTTGGGCGCGGTGGAGGCGATCATGAACCCGGAAGCGTTGGACAAGCTAAAACTGACGCCGAAAGTCGGCTTTATGAGCATTCTCACGGTGGTGCTCCAAGGGGCGTTAACGCCACAAGGCAAAGCGGATTTATGATGCATCCATACTCCCGGGGACGGCAAATCGGACGGGCGGTCCAGGGCTTTCTGCTCGGCCTGGCCTGCTTGAGCGGGTGCGCCCGCCAGGGTAATGGCGTTCTCCAGGGATACATCGAAGGCGAATTTGTCTATGTCGCGTCACCTTTTGGCGGGGCGCCGACTAACCCGGCGGTCCAGCGCGGCGCGCCCGTGAAAAAGCGGGCGACCTTCTCTTCGGTGCTCGATCGGGCCCGGAAGTGGCCGCCCGCGAGGAAGCGGAGAGGCGCTTGGGCCAGGCGCGCGCCAGCCTGAAGACGCCCGCAAAGGCAAACGCCCCTTCTGAAATCCACTCGATCGAAGCCCAGTTGAAGCAAAGCCAGGCGGCGCTGGAGCTTGCCGAAAAGAATTCCGCGCGCCAGGAGCGGCTGTTACTCGCCCGGGCGCAACGACTCCAGCAGGAAGTCGATCGCGCCCGTTCAGCTCGCGACCAGGAGCGTGAGCGCGTCACTCAGTTGGAGGCAGACCTGGCTACCGCCCGACTCGGCTCACGCTCGGACCAAATCGCCGCCGCCGAGTCGAATGTGCGCGCCCTGGAAGCCGCCCTGCAGAAAGCTGAATGGGACCTGGGCCAGAAGAGCCAGAGCGCCCCGCAGGACGGCCGGGTGTTTGACACATTGTATCGCCAGGGCGAATGGGTGCCGGCCGGCAAGCCGGTGGTCGTGCTCCTGCCGCCGCCCAACATCAAACTGCGCGTCTTTGTGCCGGAAACGCGGCTCGGCTCCATCCAGATTGGCGACGGGGTTCAGGTGCAGGTCGATGGCGTAGGCGGCCCGCTCGCCGGCAAGGTGAGCTTCATCTCGCCCCGCGCCGAGTATACGCCGCCCGTCATTTACAGCCGGGAGAACCGAAGCAAGCTGGTGTTCCTGGTGGAAGCGACCTTCGACCCGGCGGTGGCGATGCGTCTCCATCCAGGCCAACCTGTCGACGTCCGCTTCGGGCGGGTGGCGCCATGACGGATGAACTGGCCATCGATGTGCGCGGCATGACGAAGCGCTTCGGCGCTCTGACCGCCGTCGACCACATCGATCTGCAAGTGCGGTCCGGCGAGATCTGCGGTTTCCTGGGGCCGAACGGCAGTGGCAAGACGACCTTTATTCGAATGCTCTGCGGGCTGCTCCGGGCGGATGAAGGCCGCGGGACGTGTCTTGGATTCGACGTCATTCGCGAGAGCGAGGAGATCAAGCGGCAAGTCGGCTACATGACCCAGCGATTCAGCTTCTACGAAGACCTGACCATCGCCGAAAACCTGGATTTCGTCGCCCGGATGTATTCCATCCCAGAGCGCCCAGCCGCCGTCCGCCAAAGCCTCGAACGACTCGGACTGGTCGATCGCCGCCGGCAATTGGCCGGCACCCTCTCCGGCGGTTGGAAACAGCGCCTGGCTCTGGCCGCGTGCATGATCCACCAGCCAAAGCTGCTCCTCCTGGATGAACCGACCGCCGGGGTCGACCCCAAAGCCCGCCGCGACTTCTGGGAACAAATCCACCAACTGGCCGCTCAAGGGCTCACCTTCCTGATTACGACCCATTACATGGACGAGGCCGAGCGGTGCCATCGTCTCGCTTATATCGGCTACGGCAAGCTCCTCGCGCATGGAACCGTCGCTGAGGTCATCGACCACGCGCATCTCACCACCTGGGAAGTGCGCGGACCCGGTTTGCTCGAACTGGCCGAGCGCCTTCGATCCTCGCCCGGCGTCCGGCAAGCGGTCGCGTTTGGGACCGCGCTGCACGTCAGCGGGGATGACGCTGCGGCCCTGGCCGAAGCGATTCAGCCTTTCCGCAACGATCGTTATGAATGGCAGCAGATTGATCCCGGTTTGGAGGATGTCTTCATTCACCTGATGGAGAGGCTGACGGACAACGCCCGCGCATGAAACACTTCCGATTCTCGCCCAGCCGGCTCGGCGCGATGGTGGTGAAAGAGTTCACCCAAATGCGCCGGGACCGGCTTACCTTCGGGATGATGCTGGGCATTCCGCTCCTCCAGCTGGTCCTGTTCGGCTTTGCCATCAATTCAGACCCAAAACATCTGCCCACCGCCGTCCTCCTGGCCGATCACGGCCCCCACGGCCGCACCCTCCTTAACACCATTCGCAACAGCGCTTACTTCCACTTCGTCCGCGAGGTCAAAACCGAACGCGACGCTGAAGAAGCCCTGGCGCGGGGCGACGTGCAGTTCCTGGTTAACATACCGCCCGAGTTCAGCCGTGATCTCCTCCGCGGCGATCGACCTGCCTTGCTCGTGGAGGCCGATGCCACGGATCCGGCCGCGACCGGCAACGCCCTCGGTTCGCTTCGGGTGTTGATCCAAACCGCCCTGCAGCATGATCTGAAAGGGCCGCTGGCCTCACTCGCCGGCAGCGACGGCCCGGTCGAGTTGCGGGTGCACGCGCGTTACAATCCGGAAGCGATCACCCAATACAACATCGTCCCGGGCTTGATGGGCGTGGTCCTGACCATGACGATGGTGATGATTACCGGATTGGCCATCACGCGGGAGCGGGAGCGGGGCACGATGGAGAATCTGCTCTCCATGCCCACGCGGCCATTCGAAGTGCTCACCGGCAAGATCGTGCCTTACATCCTGGTCGGTTACATTCAGGTCGGCTTGATTCTGCTGGTGGCAAGGTATCTGTTCGATGTGCCCATGATCGGCGGGGTGGCCTTGCTTCTCCTGGCCGCCTTCGTCTTTATCGCGGCGAACCTCGCCATGGGTATCACCTTCTCGACCGTGGCCAAAAACCAGCTCCAAGCCATGCAGATGGCTTTCTTCTTCTTTCTGCCCTCCATCCTCCTGTCGGGCTTCATGTTTCCCTTTCGCGGCATGCCCAGCTGGGCCCAAGGTCTGGGCGAAATCCTGCCCCTCACCCACTTCCTCCGCATCGTCCGGGGCATCTTGCTGAAGGGAAACGGACTGGCCGAAGTGGGACAGCAACTGTGGCAAATCGCGCTCTTCGCGATCGTTGTCCTGGCCATCGCCGTCAAACGCTATCGTCAAACCCTGGATTGATCGATGAAGCGCCTAGGCCCAGCCGGACTCTCAAAATGAAGCGGCGCTCTTTCTTACGCCAGGCCGGCGTCATCGGCCTCGCCTCCCTCCTCCATCCAGCGGACCACGCCCGCGCCTTCGCGGAGACGCCCGATGAATGGCTCCGCCGCTGGGACGCTTGCCGTCCGACCCGCGCGGCTTCCACGCTGGGTTCTCTGCGCGATCGAGTCGGCGCCGCTCATGTCGCGGGCAAGTACTGCCTCACGCCCAAACCGTTTCTCCGCGAAGGCGCCGACCAACTCCTGGCCTTGGGAACACGGGTCGGCAAATTCTGGTTCAACCCCGATGGTATCGCCCGCAGTTATCCCTTCAACAGCCGGTGGCCGACGATGCGGCGGTTCCTCGACCTGGCCGAATCCGAATACTTTCAGGAGCTTTTTGCCATGCCTTTCTCGACGTTGATCCTGGAGGCCCACACTCCAGTCGAGAATGGCTGGCTCTCGCCGCAGACGGACGACTTCTATGAGCGCGTCCAGCGCGAGTTTTACGTCCTGGCCGCCCGGCTCTATCGCGCTTGCCACGCGCGGCCCGTGACCATCGTCCTGCAACATTGGGAAGGCGACTGGCTGTTGCGCGGTCGCGGCGGCGAGCTTTGGAAACCGCCGCCGCCGGATTGGCGTCAGCGCTGCGAACGAATGGTCCGGTGGCTCCGCGCCCGGCAGGCAGGAGTCGCGCAGGCGCGCGCGGAGCAGGGCCAATCCGCCCAATGTATCGTGGCCCACGCCGCGGAAGTGAACCGGGTGGCGGACCTCTGGGACGGCATTCCAACGATGACCGAACACGTGTTGCCCGAAGTGGAACTGGACCTGGTTTCGTACAGCTGCTACGACGGCCTGCGCGATCCGCTGACCTTGTGGAAATGCTTGACTGAAATCCAGCGTCGCGCTCGCCCCACCGCCCTGTTCGGCAAGCGCTGCCTTTACATTGGTGAAATTGGGATACCGAGAATGATCAGCCCGAGCGGGCTGCGGGAGCGATGGGATCAATGGCTCGGAGGCTGCTGGCCGCGGAGGTCCGCTAAGCATCCTGCAATGGGAACGCGTACTGCAACGAACTCAACCGCCACGCTTCCCCGGCCTGACGGCGCCGTTCACGATCCGCAGCAACTGCGAGGCTTTTGGCTGGTGAAACCCGACGGTTCTTTGAGCGAGACCGGCCGCTACTTCACCCAACTTTGGCGCGGTGTGATGACCGACCCGTTGCCGCCATAGTTGGTCGCAAAGGAGCCGGGCGGCGTTGGTCGACCGGTGGCGGAGGGGTGCGCTCCCATGGCGGGGAGGCCGTCCGTCGCCGCCGAGGCGCGCCCGCGGACGGGAGACTTGCAAATGTCGGGCAGATTTGCATTGTTGGACCTGTGACTCCGCACGTCGATGAAGCGGGCATTCTGGCCATCGAGCGTCCCGACAAAGCGCTTTGGACCTATTACTTCTTGAGATGCCTGATCATCCCGCCCCTGTTTCCCATCCTCATCCTGCCATCGTGGTTTCGTTACCACACCATGCGCTACAAATTCACGGACGAAGGGATTTCCATGAGCTGGGGAATCCTCTTTCGGCGCGAAATCATCCTCAACTACGCGCGCATTCAGGACATTCACCTGCAGTCGAACATCGTCGAACGTTGGCTGGGGCTGGCCCGTATTCTGGTCCAAACCGCCAGCGGCAGTGCTTCCGCCGAAATGACCCTGGAAGGTTTGAAGCAGTATCAGGCCGTGCGTGACTTCCTTTATTCCCGAATGCGCGGCGTCAAGGATCTGGCCCACCCAACGGCCCATCCGGCCGCGGTCCTGGCCGGGACCGCCGATGCGGAATTAACCTCTCTGCTTCGAGAGGTGACCCAGGAAATGCGCGGGTTGCGACTCGCTGTGGAACGGAGGCTTGGACGCGACCCAAGCGGCGGAGGCCCCCATGTTTGAAGCGCTTCGCCGGTTGCTGCTCCGAGCCCTTCGCGTGCCGGCGGAGCCCGACGCGCCGTTTGGCGAGCCTTCCTCCATTCAAGTCTTCCGGGCCAGCCGCAAGTTATACTGGCTGCGGATGATCCGGTGGAGCGTGGGCCAGGCCGCTGCCCTCATCGGCATCGTCATTTGGCTCGGCATCATCGCTACCACGGAACAGCAGGTCGAGAAAGTCCGTGCGGAACCGGGCCTGAATCGGCGCCCCGGGCGGATGGCGAAGAGTCGAAGGCAAACCTCGCCTTGGGAAGCTTTCAAGCAGCTCGCCGCCCGTCTGCCCGATCGGTGTCTGGCTGGCCAGCCGTGGTGAAGCGCGGGTATTGTCGCTTACGCGGGCCAATTGTTGGTGACCTATATGGCCGTTCGCCTGGATTACGAAATGCGCCGGTATCTCGTCACCGACCGGAGCCTGCGCATTCGAAGCGGCCTTTGGAAGGTTCAGGAGATGACCATGAGCTTCGCGAATCTGCAGCAAGTGATGGTGTCGCAGGGCCCGCTGCAGTGCTGCTTGGCATTGCTGACGTCCGGTCCACCTGCCGGCGGCGGTGGATCAGGCGAGGCTCAGCATGGTCAAACGGATACCATGCACACAGGCGTCTTCCACGGCGTGGAGCAAGTCGTCGAAATCCGCGACCTTATCCTCAAACGACTCCGTCACTTCCGCGACACCGGCCTGGGCGATCCGGATGAACTTGCGGCACCAGGCGCTGCCGACCGCCACCCCGCGACTTCCGCCCCGGCCGACTCGGCCTTGCTGGGCGCCGCGCGCGAACTGCTCCAGGAAACGCGCCAACTGCGGCAGGCGCTGGAATAGCACGCTTCCCTTCTTCGAACTGGAATTTCGGGGTTGGACGAACTCCGCCACCGGCATGACGACAGGCCGGCCGGGAGCCACGATGGATCTATCCCAATCCCAGCCTGCGGCCTGAAACCGCCATGCGGCTGCGTTCGGACGTGGTGCTCTGATCGCAACTTCAACGCGTCAATCTCGGTCATAAAACCAGCGGAGGGCCAGCTCGTTAACGACGAGCTGGTCCGTGACCGGACGACTCGGCCAACGGCTCTCCGCTCGCTGGTGGTCGGAGTAATGGCGCATCGGAATCGGAATGACTTTCTTGAAGACGAAATCACGACTGGTGTCTTGGCGCTTGCTCGCCGCCCTTGATCCTGGTCCTGCGCGCCCGGATTTATCGGGCCGTGGCCGCGGCGCGGGCCGCCCATACTCCCCCGCCGCTGCCACCCGGGGAACTGGTTTTCAAGCTTTCCGGCCAAGCCCTGGCGGTGATGCTGGTCGACTCCCTGGTCGAACACAACCAGTCGATCCCAAGAAAGCGGATGAAGCCGTCGGCGTGCTGGTCAGAAGATCGACCTGCGAAAAGCGTTGGGCTTCTTTGGACGGGCGGGCGATTGACCTTGGTCGCGTCGCCCGGCCTCACGGCCGAAAGCCAAACGGCCCGCGATCCACTCAAGCGCCTCTTCTCCACCACGCGGTCAGGTCTAGTGGAACGCTTCCCACATCCGCTGCCGAATGTTCTGCAGATGCTGGAGCATCGGCCTGGGTGTGACGCGTTTGGTCATTTCATAGCCAAAATGAGGGCGTGCTCGCGAAAGCGCTCGCGCAGATCAGCTGCTCTCGAGAAAACACGGCCGCGCCTGCCCCACCGCGCGCGCGCGTCGCCATTGGCATGGGGGATGAATGTATTGACCAGCCCAAAAGCGTCGCCTTTGGAGATGACTTTGAGGGCCCGGGCTCACCCGCGCCGCCCGTCTCGATGGAGATTCTGCTCTCTTCCACAATATAGAGTCCATCCGCCAGCCCGCTCGCGGCGCAGAGCATCTGTCCGGCCTCAAATTCCAACGGTGAGCCCAGCCCAGCGACGGTGCGCACGTGAGGCAGCGGCATGCCATGGAAGAAAGGATGCTCGGCCATGCGTTCCGCCAGAGAAAGGCTGCGATCGCAGCCCGCCGCCGGCTCGCTGACTTTGATCACCGATGACCCGTCTCCAGCCAGCGATCATAAGCCACCAGCAGGACGTCGAGGATGACTTTCGATATCCCCTTCATCAACTCGAAGCCGAGATAATTGTTCTGTTCGCAGGCCACCAGCAGATGCCCGCCATTCACCAGGGTGACTTGGCTGGCTTCGACGGCCCTTTCCCTGGAAATTCCAGACGAATGGAGGCACCAGCCAGGACCAACCGAGCACTTGGCCCGCGTTGACCGTGGCCACCACCACGTCGCCCTTTCCATGGACATGCGTTTCCAGGGCCACACTCCCGCTGTGAATCAGGTAAAGCTGGTTGGCCGGATGCCCCTCCCGAAATAGAATTTCGCCCGCGCTGAGCTTCTTCTCTTCCGCTCCTTGCAGAATCACCGCGGCGATGTTCCGGAACCATCGCATGCGCGAACGGATGAAGCGTGCTGACGTCTGGTTTTTCGGCCATAGAATGACTCCAGTTCGGTGTGGACGTTGACGGACACCAAGGGGCCGGCCGAGCGCGAGGGGAACGGGGGCAGGCGCCCTGGCTCTTGGGGGCAAGCCAAGGCGCCCCGGAGAGACTCGCCCCATCATCACCAAAATCCATCTCGTAACTCAGCACGTTGCCCGTGAATTTGCTTTTGATCTTGCAGTTGGACTGCTGACCGCCTGCATCGCTTTGTTGTCACGCAAAACCTCGGCCGTGAATCCGCGAATGCCATTCCGCCGCGCGATGCGAATGAGATAGTTCAACAGGAAGGTGCCGATCCCCTTGTTCTGCCAGGAGTCCTGCCACCGTAAAGGCGACCTCGCAGCGAGGTTAGTCTTCTGGTCGAGATAATAACCGCCTACCGCCAGGATATCCTCGCCGTGGGCTTCCGGCATCGTGCCCACGATGGTGACGTCGTTGCGGTGATCGATGTAAACGAAGTCCTGGATCTGCTGACGCGAAACCCGCTTCTGATAACCCATGAAGCGGTAGTAAATCGTCGCCTCGGACAGCTTGTAAAACAACTCCCGCATGCGCGGCTCGTCCGTCGGATGAATCGGGCGAAAATTCAATTGCGTGCCGTCGTTGACCAGATAGGTCGTCCGCAATTCCTTCGGCCCAACCATGATCTTGCCTTCCTTGTCGGCCAACTCGGTCGAAAGATACTTGGCTTCGATCGCCTGCCGCAGCAAGTCCGCCCGGAACTTCGGGTGCGCCACGCTGATCAAGGCCAGGGCGCGTTCCTGGATGCTTTTGCCGTGGAGATACGCCACCCCATACTCCGTCACCACGTAATGCACGCCAGCGCGGGTGGTCACCACCCCGGCCCCTTCGCTCAAATGGGTCATGATGCGCGACACACTGCCGCCTTTGGCCGTGGACGGCAGCGCAATGATCGCCTTGCCGCCGCGCGACTTGGCCGCGCCGCGGTTGAAGTCGACCTGCCCGCCCACCCCGGAGAAGAACTTGGACCCGATCGAGTCGGCGCATACCTGACCGGTCAAATCAACTTCCAAGGCCGTATTCACCGCCACCATCTTGTTCTGCTGTCGGATCACAAACGGATCATTCACGTACTCGGTCGGGTGGAAGGCAAAGAGCGGATTGTTATCGAGATAATCGTAAAGCCGCCGCGTCCCCAGGGCGAAACTGGCCACGACCTTGCCCCGGTCCATCGTCTTGCGCGCTCCCGTGACCGCCCCGCACTCGATCAGTTCGATGATGCCGTCAGTGACCATTTCGGTGTGAACACCAAGGTCCTTTTTGCCTTTAAGAAACCCAAGCAGCGCTTGCGGGATGCGTCCAATCCCAAACTCCAGGGTGCATCCATCGTCGACCAAACCGGCAATGTACTCGGCGATTTGGCGGGTCGTGTCCGTCACCTCCGCCGGCGGCACCTCCAGGATGGCCGCCTGGGTCGGCACCAGCACATCGATGTCGTAAACGTGGATAAACGAATTCCCCAGCGTCCGCGGCATGTTCGGGTTGACCTGCGCGATCACCAAAGAGGCGTTCTCGGCCGCGTTCTTCACGATATCGACCGAGACGCCGAAACTGCACATCCCGTGCACATCCGGGGGCGACACCTGGATCAAGGCCACATCGAGCGGCAGTTGACCGGAAGTAAACAGCCGGGGAATATCCGAAAGGAACACGGGCGTATAATCGCCCAGGCCTTCCTGAATGATATCGCGCACATTCTCCGCGATGAAAAAGCTGTTGACGCGGAAATACTGGACCAACTCGCGATGGGCATAGGGCGCGTCCCCAAAGGTGAGCAAATGGAGAATCTCGGTGTCGGGCAATTCGTAAGCCCGTTTGGTAAGCGCGCTGACCAACTCGAGCGGCTCGGCCACACCCGTGCCGATAAATATGCGCTGCCCCGGGCGGATGCGTTTGACCGCTTCGTCGGCCGTTGCGACCGAGGACTTGTACTTTTGCTGCCAGGCCGGATCGTAGGTGATGGTCTTACTCATGGTCTTCACGGACGGTTGAAAGGGTCATGCGGGCGTCGGCCACATAGGGCTGCATCCCAACCGGGCCAACGATAAAGGGGTTGATGTCCAGTTCGGTGATCTGCGGATAATCGGTCGCCAGTTGGCTGATCCGCTGCAGCGCCCCGGCTATCGCGTCCAAGTCGACCGGCGCCTGCCCCCGCGCCCCTTGCAGCAGGGCGTAGGAGCGCGTGCCCTTCAGCATTTGCATCGCTTCCTCAGCCGTGATCGGCGCCAGGTGGAAAGTAACGTCCTTCATCACTTCCACAAAAATCCCGCCCAGGCCGAACATCAGCATCGGACCAAACTGCGGGTCTCGGGTCATGCCCAAAATCACTTCCCGCCCGCGCTCTCCCATCTTTTCCACGAAGACTCCGCGCAGATGCGCGTTCGGGGCGCGCTTTTGAATCCGCAGGACCATCAAGTCGTAAGCGTCCCGGACTTGCTCGGCATTGGCCAGGTTGATGCGGACACCACCGAAGTCGGACTTGTGAATAATGTCCGGCGACGAAATCTTCAAAACAACCGGATAGCCGATGCGATCCGCAATGTCGACCGCCTCGTCCGCTGAACGGGAAAGGTGCCCTTCCAGCACGTTAAAACCGTAGGCGCGCAGGATGTCTTTCGCCTCTATTTCCGCGATCTGCGCCGCGCCACTGCGGGTCTGCATCTGAATGACGCGCGCCACGCGGCGGTGATTGACCGGAAAACGGGTCACAATCCGGGCCGACCGCCGGCGCCAGGCCGCATAATCGCACATCGCTTTCAAAGCGGCCACGGCCCGATCAGGCGCGGGATAGTTGGGGATGTTCAAAGCCATCAACTTGTCTTTGGCGAGCGCGACTTCCTGCCCTCCCATGAACACGGTCAGGAGCGGCTTCTTTCCTTTATGCGCGGCGGCCAGTTTCTCGGCCAATTCGAGCGGGCGCGTCATGTTCTGCGGCGTGCACACCACAATGATGCTGTCGATCTTCTCGTCTTCCTGCAGAATCTCGAACGCCTTCACGTAGCGGTCGGGCTCGGCATCCCCAATCACGTCGACCGGGTTGCCGACAGCCGCCGCCGGCGGCAGAACGACCCGCAGGCGCGCCTCGTTCGCGGGCGTGGGCGAGACCATTTTCAAACCCAACGTCTCGGCCGCGTCCGCCGCCATAATGCCGGGACCGCCGGCGTTGGTGATGATTCCGACCCGGTCGCTCTGCGGCAGCGGTTGCATGCTGAACGCCATGGCATAATCGAAGAGTGCTTCAAAATTCTCCGCCCGGACCACCCCAGCGCGTCGGAACGCGGCGCCATAAGCGATATCCGCCCCGGCCAGGCTGCCGGTATGGGACGAGGCCGCTTTGGCTCCGGCCTGGGTAATGCCAACCTTCAAGATCACCACCGGCTTGATCCCAGCTGCTTCCTCCGCCACGCGGAGAAACTTGTTGCCCTCCTTGATGCTCTCGAGGTAACCGGCACATCACGTTGGTCTGCTTGTCCGCCGCCAGCGCCTGGATGAAGTCCACCTCGTTCAGATCCGCCTTGTTGCCAAAGCTGATCACCTTGCCCAGTCCCAGTTTCTGGTGCGCCGCCCAATCCAGAATCGCCACGCACAACGCACCCGATTGGGAAATAACCGAGATGCGCCCGGGGCCGGGTAGCGACGGCGCGAAGGTCGCATTCATATGATGCTCGGTATTGAGCACCCCAAGGCAGTTCGGCCCCACCATCCGCACGCCGTTCGCTTTGCAGAGCGCGACCAACTCCTGCTCCGCTTCCGCTCCCTTCGCGCTTACCTCCTTAAACCCGGCCGTGATCACAATGACGGATTTCGCTCCGCCGTTGATCGCACTTTGAATCGCGTCTTTGACGAACTTGCCCGGGACGACCACGACTGCCAGGTCAATCTGCCCCTTGTATTCGGAAAGGGAACGAACGCATTTGAGCCCGAGAATCTCGCACGGCTCCGGATTGACCGGCACGATCGTGCCTTTGTAGCCGCTGTTGACTAAGTTAGCCAGGAGGGCATAACCGACTTTCTCCGGATTCCGCGAAGCGCCGATCACAGCGATAGCGTTGGGATATAAGAGCGTCTCAAGCATAATTCTTCCGTTGGCGCCAGCCTCGCTAAATACGGGAAAGTTGGCTCACCAAACCTTGTTAAAGGCTGTTCCTTTTTTGGAGTTCTCCCCGCGCGTCGGGCAGCACTTGCCTTCGAATGGCCATGGCCTTCTCACCCTTGCCGGCACGTGCCCGCCAGAATGGAAATCGAGTGACTTCGGACATTTGCGGGAAAGACCAACGTCACCACTCCTGTCGCGCTCCAGCCGCGCTCTCCCGGTCTAACTCGCTCGTGCTCGTTTGAATCGTGCGGTCGCGCCCGACCGTTCCAGCACCAGAAGGCTACCCAACCAGCGGGGGACCTTGCCTTTCAGAACGCCAGCCCCCCCGTTTAGGTTCCGCCAGCCCGATGCTCCTGTGTCTCCACCGCCGGATCGCGCGTGAAGGGATAAGCGAATTGTTTGACGTATCCCTTGGGAACCGGATGGCCGGCGATGCCGTAGCCTGCTGGCCACCGTTCCTTCGGAAAGAAATAAGTCCCAAACAGCCGGTCCAGCAGCGGAAAATGGACGGCAAAGTTTACGTCGATGGCTTCTTCTTCGATCCCATGGTGCCAATGATGAAAGCGCGGGGTGACCAGGATCTTCTCGATCCAGGCCAGCCGCCAGCCGAGGTTGGCGTGCACAAACGTCGAATAGAGGTAGACCACAAAGATGTAGCTGTGCATCGCCACCTCGCTGAACCCGAGCACAAACATCGGAATGACCGTCATGCTTCGCAGCACGAAGATCTCCACAAAATGCATCCGCGCCCCCGCCATCCAATCCATGCTTCGCGCCGAGTGATGCACGGCATGAAACTTCCACAACCATGGCACGCGGTGAAAGAGCCGATGGACCCAGTACTGCACCACATCCGTCAGAAACATGATCGCAACGAACTGGACCAGAAACGGCAGCGCTCCCACCCACTGCCGGAACGCGGCCATCGGGACGGTCGCCAGAATGGATTTGGCCGGCAAGAACGTTAGGAAGGTCAACACTTGCACCATCAGGCTGCTGATCAGGTAATAAAAAAGGTCCTCCCGCCATTCGTCCCGAAAGATCCCCTGCGCTGCCTTGTTCGGGCAAAGCGTTTCCAAAGGCACGAAGAGCAGCCCGGTAAACAGCACATTCAAGACGAACCAATCCAGCCCGAAGAAGATCGGGGTGGGATCTGGAACGAAGGCCGTCGCCCGGGACCCGCCCAAGAGCGTGGCCAATAAAGTCGCGCCGACACCGGCTGTTCCCAGGGCTTTGCCCGGACGCAACGCCAGGCTGAGGGCCGACATGCAGAAGGCGATCAACAAAACGGCGTGGACCCCAAATCGCAGCCACGGGTTCTCGTGCCACGCCCGCAACTCGGTCATGGCGAAGAGGCCCGGCGCTCGCAACGAAAGCACCAGGCCAAATCCAGTCATCCCCAGGACCAGCCCAAGCACGCCGCTGATCCAGCCGCTTCCAAATCGCCGCAACGCGGGTGGCGCTTCCAACTCAGCCCGAAGACGCAGCCGATGTTCCTGAAATTTGCCCATATGAAGAACCGGTGTTATGCCGCCCAAGAATTGCCCTTGAAACTAGGAAATCCGGCCGTCAGGTCAAGGCGGATCCCTCTTATCCGACGGGAGCGAATCCTCGCCGAGCCGGCCTGCCAAGGGCTCCTCCGTCTCTGTTGGCGCTTCCAACTTAATTCCCTCGCTGCGAGCGACAGTAGCGCCCGAAGCCGGTCAGGGCTTCGGTTGAGCGACCAACCGCCGACACCGAAACGTTCCACAAGAAAGTGCCGGTCGCAGGCGAGGAACTTGCCAAGATGTTTCCGAGTCGGCGTTCGTGAGGCCAGCGGGTGTCCCACAACCAGGCAGCGGAAAGCTGCGGAACGGCGCCAGAGCACAAAGTCTGCCGAAGATTTTGGGCCTTTCGGCGTCAATCCGGCTGTCAAGGGCCGCCCTCAGGCACACTCCATGCCAGGTTAAGGGGCAATCCATCCGGGTCTAATCTCCTCTCTCCCTGCATTTCGTCTGATTTTTGGACCCGACTGTCTCGAAATAAGTCGATTTCGACGTGTTTCGCCCCCTTTTCGACATTTTGGAGTTCCACAATTGTGGAACTCCAACCACCCGATGGAACCGACCGCGTCGCCAGCGCGCTGCTGCCGCTCGCCCCCACCCCCCCTCCGGCAACTGACAAATGCTTCGCCTGAACCCTTGCGGCTCCCGGCGCTGGTCCCAGTCTGGTTCGTCCTTCCTTCGCCCCTTGTGCGCCGCCTGACGCGGTGAGGTCGGACGAAGGGCGAACAAGCATCGAATCTCACCGTGACCACGCCCCACACGTCCGGTAAGGAGCACGGAGCGGGAGCAAGCAGATCGATCGAAGCGGGAACTCTGCTTCAGTTCGCCCACCTTCGAACCTGGTTGCCGGGGCGGGCTAACTAAAGCCAAAGCCCGCGCGCCGATCGTGAAACCGAATAGCGTGGGGCAGTCGACAATTGGAGCGCGGAAATCAGTTGAAGTCCGACCAAGCTCAAGTCGGCCCTGCCATCTCCCGCTTGAAGGGAGTTATTCCATCAGCCCGCGAGGTCCACCGCGATCAGCTCATGATCGACTATGCCCGGGACGGTGATGAAGAGGAACTTGCCCGCGCGCCGCGGCCGCACCTTCTTGCCGCTGACGAGCAGTTGCGTGCGGCCAGGTTTGACACCGTCAGGGACTTGCAGCCTGACCTGTTGCGCGCCCACGGGGAGGAATTCGCGAAACGGCCCTTTCATCATCATCGGATTGGTAAGATTGACCAGGTGCACTGTGAGAGCGTTGGGCTGGCGCCAGGCCGTAACGTCGAGAATGCCTGGACCCGTCACGGTCACGGGCGGCTCCTCGTTCATGGCCCAGCGGACCGCGTTGCGCAGCAAGCGGCCGTGATCCGGGCAGAGGACTTCCCAGAAGGTCCGATCGATGTCCCACGGAAAGTAAACGAGCCGGCCGCCTGAAGGCATTTCACGCAGGTAGACACCCGCGGTTTCGGTTTGCGGCTGCCGCGGATAGACCTTTTCCATAGGCAGATCGGGATAGGATGGAATCAGGGTCAGCGGCGGATGGGGAAAGGGTTGCTGGGGAGTGACGTCGACGCGCCAAACGCCGTTGACGATGCGAGGGGCGTCCTCGAGGCCCTCAAGCAATGGAGAAAGGTTGCCAGTCAAGGGGTCTGGCTCCAGACGCAGATAGGAGTTTTGCATGGGCCCTTCCATGCGGCCGCCGAATGACACGCCAAACAGGTCTGCCAGGCCGAAGTCGCTCCGGCGCGTCCCCCATTCGTCATAGAGGGAAGTCTCATGGGTGGCGACGAGGCTGCCGCCGCGCGCGACGTAGGATTTGAGCTGGGCGCATTGCGCATCGGAGAGCGCGGCGATGTTAGGCAGGATCAGGAGCTTGAAGCGATCGACGTGCGGCGGGTCCAGCGACCGGTCATGCACCATCTCGAAGGGAATACGCGCCTCGATCAAGGCGTGGTACAGGCCAAGGGTGTGGTCCTCCACCTTGGGGCCGGCTCGTTCGCTGCCATAGAACCAAGCCGTCTGCTGGGAATAAACCATCGCGACCCGCGCGAGCGGCTGCTCGCAACGCAAGTAACGCTCGGCGCGTGCGTGCCAACGATAAAGGGCTTCAACGGCCGGCAGCCAGCGCTGGTCATGGAGAACGCCGCTGAACTTCGTAAACCAGGGTCGCAGGCCATTGGCCATGCCATCCAGCGCCCAAATCCGGATCTCGGCCCCACTCTGCACGCTGTCCTTCCAACGGTAAGGCTCTTCCAGTCCGACGCTGAAGATCCCCACAATCGGTTTGGCTCCCATGGTCGCCCGATACTCCTTGGCGTTCTTTCCGTTCGCCCACGGCACGGTCACGCCGCGACGCGCCTGGCGGTCAGCGAACAACGTCGGCGCCAATTCACCGATCTGGCGCATATCGAGCGAACTGGTGGCGCCTCCGCCGGTATTCGGGATGACGCAGGAGTCAGGATTGATCGCCCGCACCGCGCCGTCCCAAAGCCGCCACAGCTCGAAGAGGCGTTGCTGCCGCCAGAGGATATAAGCGCGCCGCGCTGGGTCTTGGGGATTGTTCGTCCGCGGCAGATCCTGGCCGGCCGCTTCCCTGAAATGGCGCTGGCAATGTTCGCAGTAACACATCCCGGAGCCGTCCCAACGGTTGATGAAAATACCGTCGACCCGGTAGAGGCTCATGATCTCCTTCTTCACTTCGGTCATGAAGTCGAAGTTGTAAGGACCAAGCGCGCAGGTCACCCACATCTCCGGGGAAGCCCAGTGTCGGCGCCGGTTGCCGGAGGCGTCGACGGCAATCCAATCCGGATGGGCATCGCAGGTTTCCTGGTAAGTGGCATGCGGATCCGTCCGCGCGATCACGATCATTCCGTGTTCCCGGCAGCCTTTCACCAGGTCGCCAAAGGAATCTGTCTTTCCAAGCCACTTGCTCCGGTAATGGAGCGGAATTCGGGTAGGATAATAAGCGACGCAGCCGCCTGCGCTCAGGCAGACAGCGTCACAGCGAGTCCGGCGAAAGTAATCAATCCAGAAATGCGGGTCGTACTTGCCGGGATCGTCTTCCACCAAAGTCAGCTGCCCCCAGCGCATTGGCCGATTCACCCAGGAGGGCGTGGCGGCGGTGTCGATGGGACCGGCCTGGCCCGCTGGGCAGAACGACGCCATCGTAGCCGCAGTCACCACCACACCACTCGCGCGCAAAAACTCACGACGCGACAAGAGTGGCTTACTCATGGGAGATCGACATCGCCTCGCCACGCCGGGCAAAGCGTCACTTCCGCACGGTTTGGTTGACAACCCGCAGCTTCCAGTCGGCGAAATTCTCCGCGACGGTCAGAACGCCGGTGGTGTCGAACGAGAAATCGCACGCTTCACCGTAAACGCTGTCGGGAGCCACATTGAATGTCCAGACGGACAGGGGCGGGATGGCGCGCTCTGCCGAAACCTCGATCTGGGCGGCAATGGCGGGAATGTCGGCCTCGAGGATGCCAATCGAGTCTTTATCCTGCCAATGGCGGTAGACGCCATGCCCAGCTTTGAGCCGGCGCATCATGCTATTCAAAATGGTGGCATGCTGATGAGCTCGGAAGACAGCTTGGATCCGGCGCGAAGGCGAACTGGACTGTTCCATCAGGAATTTGCTGGTATGCTCTCCCCAGATAAAAGCGCGGCCTGGATCAAAATCGAACTGCGGCTCGCCCCGGACGACGGAGAAGTCATTCCACATAAAGCCAATCACCAGCGGAGAGGTGGGAGTCTCGGGTTGGAAATCCAAGAAGGTCGTATCCATCAGACGGCGGGCCGCGCCGGGCAAACCAGCCGCGAGTTTCGGATGCTCCTTCAAGAACTGTTGCTGGTTAAGTCGACCGAGGAGTTGGTACTGAATGCCGCCGCCGGCATCGAGTAACCCGCGCGGATCGAAGCCCGGTTCCATACCGCCATGGTTGCACTGGATGAAATTGGTGCCGCTACCGAGGTAAAGGACGACCGGGAGGAAGTCATAGAGCCGCATGACCCGCTTGGCGTCAAAGTCGCGTCCGTACTTGCCGCGTCCTTCAGCGATGAAGCCATAACGGCTGGCGAGGTTAACGTCTTCGTGATTGCCGCGGACCATCAAGACCCGGTCCGGATTCGCCAATTTGAGGCGCAAAATGGTGTAAAGGACCTCGATGCCGTACATCCCGCGATCGGTGTAATCCCCCAGGAAGACGAGCCGCACGTCCGGCCGCGCCAAGGTGAAATCACGCAGATATCCAGCCCGATTCATCCAATCCACCCAAGCCACGAATGAGCGTATATCCCCGTGGAAATCGCCGTGGAACAGAATCTGGGTGCCGGCCGGAACCAACTCGCGTTCGACGAACGGTTCAAACGGGATCGCGGGCTTGAGGAAGTAGGTGGCCTGGGTGTTGAAGAACTGCTTCGTGGGCGGATGGCCAAGCCAGGCACTGTCTTGGGCCAAGTCGCCCTTTTTCATCATCTCGAAGTAGGCGTCCAGAGCTTCGGCGAACTCCTTGAAGCTTTTCAGCGGCAGGAGCTTCACCGGTGGCAAGCCCAGCTTGAGCGACCGATTGGAAGGCAGCGCGTCGCAGGCCGCCTTCCATTCCGCGAAGGTCTTGTAGACCGACGGAGCAAAACAGTCGGCCGCGTTGGCAGCGGCAGGGAGAGAGGCGGGCGGGGCCGTCGCGGTCGCTTGCCCGCGGACGCCAATCACGAGGAGGCTTGCGAGGGCGGCCAACGCCAGGCGCCTGGCATAGGCATCAAAAAAGTCACTCGGTTTGATCGAGATCATGCGTCACGAGAAGAGGTGAATCTATGGTCAGGTTTGCTCCGCAAGGTGCGAGCATGCAAGTACAAACGCTCCGGAAGGGTAAACGATCGCCACCGGGGTGGGCAGCCGCCTGTGCTACTTCTTGCCTTTGGCGGCCAGTGCCTTGTAGATGGCAGCGCTGAGTTGAGGGCCGCGGGCGCCCTGTCCCTCGGCGAGGACCTTGCCGGTATCGCCGTCGATGAGGATCGGGCGCGGAATGGCGTGGACCCCATACTTCACCGCCACCTCCGCTTTCCAGTATTTCCCATCATAAATCTGCGGCCACGGCATGTTGTGCTCATTCACAAACGTCAACACCTTCTCCCGCGCCTGCGGCTTGTCCAGGCTGATGCCGACAATATCAAAGCCTTTGGCCCGGAACTGTTGATAGGCCGCAATCACGGTGGGCATCTCCGCGCGGCACGGCCCGCACCACGTCGCCCAAAAGTCCAGCAGCACCACTTTGCCTTTGAAGTCTCCGGGAAATTTAACCGGCTTGCCCTCAATCGTGGTCGCCTGAAATGGCGGGGCAGCCTCGCCCACCGTCATGGCGTTGGCCGATTGGCCTCGAACGCTCGCGCCAGCCAGGATCAGCGAAATGGCGACGACAGCGAAAACGTCAAGGGCGCTCCTTGGCGCCGGCAGCGGGATCTTCATGGACGCAACAGTAGCAACTGCCGCCGTGACTTCAACTTCGAAGGCGACTCAACCAGCCGGCCGCTCCAGCTTGGACTGGCGGATCCGGTCGAGGAGGTTGGTCGTGATCCGCTGCGCGAGCGGGTTGGGTCCTTTGGGGCTGGTATAAACCGACGGCCGCACATATCCGGGGGGCTCAGCCAGACCATCGGCCCACCAGCAACTGGAAACGTTGAAAACGAAATTGCCTTTGGGGCCCGGATAAAGGGTTGCGGTGTAAATACCGCCGTTCAATTTCCCGGGCGCATCCTGGGTCGGACCGGTGGCGACGACCTCTAGCCCGGGAATCGAAGCCGGTTGGCCGTGCCATTCCCACCCGACCAATCCGGGTATGCCATCGCCCTGCTTCATCCCGGTGCCTTCGAAGAGCCAATGCTCCGGCGCCACGCAGATCCAATCGGCCCCGCCCGTGGTCGGAGCCACATTGCCTGCCCCGACCAATAAATTTGAGTTGGGGCTGGTGTGAGGCAGCTTCCCCATGGAAGGAAACCGCTTGATCTCGGCCTCGTCGCGCGGGCCATAAAAATCGACACGCGAAAAGACGCGTTTGTGGATGCCGCCTGAGTCCGGACCAAACTCGATTCGTCCGCAGCAAACGTTGCCGGAGAGAAAAGCGACGTGGAGCCCGGCGGCGATGGCCGCGCGCAGCTGGTTGAACATCTCGATCGAGTAATATTCGTCGTGGCCGACCGAAAGAAAGCCCTTCGCCCGGCCCAGTCCCCGGCTATCCGTATGCGTGTCCAGGTTGGAAATGTAGGTGACATCATAGCCTCGTGCCTCCATCCAGAAGGCCAAGGGAAACTCCCAAAGAAACCATTCCCCTGAACCAGTCGAAAGCGGGGCGTCCAGAATCTGACATTAACTTTCCGTAGGGCCGGTTGAAGCTGACGGTCCTCCTGGTCCCCAGTACGGGAATCCTTTCCATCGTCATACAAAGCGAAGTGGTCCGGCCAGCGATTGTAGGCCTGCCAGGTGGTGTCAGAGCACTGGAACAAATAATCCGCCCGGCGGTCGTCGCGCACAATGAAGATGATATAACTGTCGATACCCTCCCTTTCCGCGGTCAGTTTCCCCAAATACACCCCGCTCGTCCAATCCCGCGGAATGGACAAAGTCGTGCACGCATCCCACTGGCAATCCCGCACTCGGCCCGGCCCAACTGAGGGATCGAGCTGGGCGCGCCCGTTGAAGGGACCCAGCCGCAGCTGATGCCGCCCTCCCATGCCGCCGTAATAACCCATGCGGTAGATATCGATTGTGAAGGGACTGGCGGGATTGGTGCTGACGTGAAAGCTCAGGCTCTCGCCGGCGCGGACGCTTGTCCGCGAACAATAGCCTTCAATCCATGGGCACCGATATTTGGTGCCAGAATCGATTCGGGGATTCTGCAGCATCCACGCGCGCGTTCCCGTCCGTTCGTTCTCTCTTCGAATGAGATCCGGCTGCGCGGGAGCAAACTGGGTTTCGGCCGGGGCAACCTCGGCCGCGCTTGCCGGCGACGCAAGCGCGCCGCTGGCAGCTGCGCCGACCCCGAGAGCTCCTTTGAGCAGGTCGCGGCGGCTGAGCACGTGCGGCCGTTCCCCTGCGGTGATCGACCGATGGCCGCGGCGAATTGGAATCATGGGCAAGTCCGTAAATCGAGATTGATGCGCGTCGCCTAGTTGCTTCGCTGCCGGAAATGACTGCTGGCAGTTGGCTATAGCCGCCGCCCGACCCGAGTCAATCAAATAACTGCGAGGCTGCTTGGTCGGATGTTGTCGGAGGACGGGTGGAGCCTTATTCTAGGGCGAGTGAACCCGGTGGATGTCCAGGTCCTCTTTGCCTCGCTGATTTGGGGCGCTATCGGACTCGGTTACTGCGTCTATGGGAAAAGGCAGCAGTCGATCGAAGCTATGACCGGAGGGATCCTGATCATCACGACCTCTTACCTGGCAGGGTCCGCCCTGTCGATGTCGCTGCTTTCCTTCGTCATCGTCATTGCGGTGTATCTCTTCGCGCGCAGGAGCTGATCCGGCCTTGTCCCCAAAAAGCAACGGGACGGAATGGTCCATTCCGTCCCGGCGTTGTCCTGTCTCTGATTGATTAAAGGCGACCGGCTTACTGGGTCTTGTCCTGAATCTTCTCGCCTGCTCGTTCGACGTCTTTGCCGACACCGTGAGCGGTATTCTTGCAGCCGGTGATACAGACGAAGGCGATCAGAAACGTGCCCAGGATAACCGCCCGTCCCATTGCCGATGTAATCATTTTCATGGTCGTTTTGTACCCGCTGCCAGCGGCTGCGACAATCAGGGCACACCTGAAAGCGACCGTGATGGGAAGTACCAGCCGTCACCGGCGCGGTTCCCCGAGCGATCTTTTCCCCTTCCCCTTCCCTGCGCTAGGGCGTAATCTTCGTGCTACCGTGGGAATAGTCGTCTGTCTCCGATTGAAGCAGTCTTTTAGGTCTGCCTGGGCAAGTCTCGGCCGCGCTTCCAGTGCGCTCCTTTTGTTGGGCTTGCCTGGTCGAGCCGCTGTCACCGCCCCCGTCTATTACTCCTTCCTCCCACCCGGCCAGACCGCGGTCCAACTTTGGAAGATCAATCCGGACGGGACCGGCGACCAGCGCGTCCCAATTAACCTGATCGAACCGGGCTTCCCTTCCTGGTCCAAAGACGGACGTGTCCTGGCGCTCACTTCGGTCAATCCGCAGCGGCCAAACAAACTCAGCCGGGACGTCTTCGTGTTCGATACCGTCACAGGTGGACTGCAGATTGCGGCCGGCTTCCAGGACGAGACCACCACCGAACCGGTCGTCGTTGGCGGCGTCATCGTGGGCGAACAATCAAAATTCAGCTTTGTGCTGCCCTGGTCCAAGGCCCTTTCCCCTGACAACGCTCGCATCGTTGTCAGCGGCTTTGTCCGCTCCGGTTTCACCCAGTCCCCACCTCCACAGGAGGGTATGAGCGGCGTTAGCACCGTGCCGGTCACCCGGGTTTATCGCGTCGCCGACGGTTTTCCTCAGGAACTCCTCTTCATCGGCCGCGTCCGAACAGGCTTCACCTTAGGCGGTTTCGGTGTCGATTGGCATCCCACTCGAAACATCGTTGCCTTGGCCGTCGACGTCGATACGCCGTTGGATGAACGACCAGACATTCCGGCTGAATCTTCCGCCATCTTCTTGATGGACGTCGTGGCTGATCCGGTCGGCCAGAACCGCGTCCGTAAACTGACCTTTCCGCACGCATCGCTGCGATCGGACTTTGTCCTCACGACGTTGGCCCACCAGACGGACTACGGCCCGGCCTTCTCTCCGAATGGAAATCAGGTCGCCTATTTGAGAGCTCTCGTCATCATGGACACCAATAGCCAGGGCGTCACCCAAGCCCGTCCGGTCGTGGTCAGCCTGCGGATTGTCAACCTCGACGGGACAGGAGATCGATCTGTTCTCGACCTCAATCCCGGTTTCTTCGTCAACCAACTCTCCTGGTCGCCAGCAGGGGATCAACTCGCCTTCGACATCGGCCGGCAACCCGCGCCACAGCCACTGCAAGGCCCTCCGTTACTCGCGCAGCCAGAAACACTCGAACTATATCTCATCAACGCCAATGGCACCGGCCTGACCCGCCTGCACGGTCCTGGCGCGGGCAATCCCGCCTGGTCGCCGCGCAGCGCCGCTTTGACAACCCCAGTCGCCATCATCACAGAACCCCAAGACCAAACAGTCGAGGCCGGTAGCAAGGTGCAATTCACCGTCAACGCGACCGGCGGTCGCGGACCACTGCAGTTTCAATGGCGCCGCAACGGGGTTGATTTGCCGGGCGCCAATGGACCCACCCTGGAGTTGCTCGGCGTGCCCATTACCGCCGGCGCGGATTTCTCCGTCGTCGTCAGCGACGGTGTCGAATCCGTCATCAGCCGGGCAGCCAAGCTTACCGTATTGACGTCGGGTGGCGGAGGCCCAGCCGCGCTTCAGGCGCGCTTGGCCGACGGGCAACTGCGCCTCTCGTGGCCGGCTAACTCCGGTGACTTGCGTCTTCAGACGGCCCCGTCGCTCGGCGGCACAGTCTTCTGGATCGATATCGGGCAAGACCAGATCAAGACGGAGGGAGATTCAAAAACCGCCATTGTTCCGACAAGCGAGGCGCGTCGTTATTTTCGGCTGACCAGCAATTAACCAGGAAAGTTCGGCAGAGGCGGGATGCCCAGCCGGGCAGGGTAAGAACCTTCGTCCAGCGTTTCGTCAGTCAATGGGGTGAACCGAGCTGCCGGCCAGCCGCAGAGCATGCCGGACCGTTATCTGGAGGCGCTGCATCACCACGGTCGCAACCCGCCGCATCATCTGGTAGCCAAATTCACGGTCCTGATCACACGTCTCGCGCAAGCGGGTTCCATAAAAGAAAATGGCATCGGTGGGTTCCAAGGCGCAGGCATCGAAATGCCAGTAGTAAGGCGGAAAGAGCCAGGACCAGCCGAGCACGTCTCCCGGCCCGACGGTTTGAACAGTGATGGGGCTGCCCTCTGGCAGATGCGTCTCCACACTGACTCTGCCGCGTTCGATCAGATAGAAACGATTGGCGATTTCTCCCTGGTGAAACAAAACCTGGCCGGGGTCGAAGTGCGTGAACATGGCGCATCCGGTCAGGAGAGCCAGGTGGGCGGGAGCCAACCCGCGCACAAAAGGGTGATCAGCCACTGCTTTCGCCAGAGCAGCGGGGGCCAATGTTGCTACGTGAACAGTCTCCATTGCCGCCTCGATGGTCCGTTCAAACTGGCTTGCGCCCGGAATGCAATGCCACGAATTGCTGCTGCGCCGCCTGCAAGCGCCCAATCAAAACCTGACAAGTCGCTTCATGAGGTCGCACCAAACTCATGATTCCGCTCGCAGGCCACAAGCAGGTGCGCTCCATTGAATCCAATCGCCCGGGTCGCTTCCACCGCCCGCGCCTGAAAATGCCACACATATGGTGGGAAAAGCCAGGACCAGCCCAGCACGTCTTCCGCTCCAAGGTTCTGCACCGTCAGATGTCCGCGGGGGGAGATGTGGGACTCCAACGCCACTTTGCCGCCGGTGATCAGGTAGAAACGATCCGCAATATCCCCTTCCCGAAAAATGATCTCGCCGGGGGGGAACTCGATCTCCTGGGCACACTCCGTCAAGGTCTCCAGATACTGTGGGGACAAGCTCCTCAAAAAGGGATGCTGCGAGATGCTCGCCTTCACGGTTACCATATCGGTCCTGGATCGTTGTTCGTCCCCTTTACCCTTAGCCTTATCGGGCGTCGGTGCTCTCCCTTCTTTGGCGACTGTTTTGCGTTTTTTGCAGGCAACAGATGAATCCGCCTGACCAGGTCGCCACGCCACACGGGCGCCATGCCACCGCGTTGGCGCCTAGGGCAGAGAGCCTTGAGCCCGAACGTCGTCCATGCCCAACCGGGTGACAGGGGCGTCCCCCGGTCAACACCTGCTCACGGTTTACCGCCGTCATTTCTGCGCTACATTAAGGCTGGGTCCAAGGTTGGGCTTGGCCGTCCGGGACCCTATCGATTATGGCGCAGATTCCAGTTCTCCGGGAGAGCGGCGACAACGCCGGACGACAGCCGATTCTCCAACTGAAGGAACTCGAGCCGGACTGGCAGCGATACAATTCCTGGCGCGCCAGCCTCATCGAATCGTATGCCCACTGGCTGAAGCGCTGGAAGCGGCTCCGCCTCGATGGAGGACAATGGCAAGATCCCGCCCTCGCGCCTCAGCAGATCTCGAAAAACTGTTGACCGCTCGGATGCATGTCAGGTGACCAGCTGTTGACCGCCCGGGATTGTCGCGTTGACCATCGCAGTTGCCCTTGGCTTTTGCTTCCGTTTCCGCTTTACTCCTACAGGTGAGTCGCGTCGTTCGGCCGCTTCACCCAGCCGCTTCGGCGCGCCCACCGGAAAGCGGGGCTTTATGAGGAAGAAGAGCAAAGAACAGCCCGGTCTGGCCGGACTGCTTCTCATCGTGACGGGAATGCTTCTCATCTCGGTTGTGTTTCTCACCATCACCGGCAGCGCCGCCCTCACCGGCACTCGCGCCAAGGTCACCGCCGGGATGACCTGCGCCGCCGTGGCCAGCCTCGGGATCGGAGCTGTCCTGAGCGGGCGCAAATCGAAGTAAGCGCGCTTTGGCGTGACGTTCGGGCCGCGGCAGGACAATATCGTCCGCGCCATGCACCGATTCAGACCAGTTGCCCTCCTGGTTCTCGTGTCGCTTGCCTCCGTCTGGACCGAGGCGGCCGAGCGAACGCCGACACCTGCCCCAGCCAGGGAAGGCTACTTAACCGTGCCTGGCGGCCGGGTCTGGTATCGAATCGTCAGGCAGGATCCAGACGCGTCCCGCCCTGATTGCGCTGCACGGCGGACCTGGAGCGTCCATTTGTGCTTCGACATGCTGGATCCCCTCGGCGACGAACGGCCGGTTGTCATCTACGATCGCTCGGCTGCGGCAAGTCTGATCATCCCAGCGACGTCACTCTGGACGATCGAGCGCGCCGTCGCTGAGCTGGATCAGGTCATCAAGGGACTGAATTTCAAACACGTCCACCTCCTCGGGCATTCACAGGGCACCATCATGGCCTTCGAATTCATGCTTCGAAACGACCGCCCAATATCGCCGGACTGATCCTGTCAGGCCCTTGTTTCAGCGCGTCTCGGTGGCTGCAGGATGGCCGGGCGAACGTCGCCGCTGCCGCCGAAAATGCAAACCGCCGTCCGCGAAGCGGGCGAAACCGTCGAATCGGCGGATTATCAACAAGCGATGGAGGCTTATTATCATCGTTACCTTTGCCGCCTCGATCCCTGGCCAGAATGTCTGACCACCGCGATCGCCAACGTCAATGCCACCATCTACAATCAGATGTGGGGGCGAGCAGATTTACCGCCTACGGCACGTTGAAAGGATACGAAAAGGCCCATCTGCCCGGTGCATTGCGCGTCCCGGTCCTGTTCACGTGCCGGGGAGTTCGACGAAGCCCCGCCGGCGACGACTCGCTACTACAGCAGTTTGATTCCCGGCTCGAAGTGGCGGTCTCCTGGTGCCTCCCATGCCACCTCTTTGAACAGCCAGAACCCTTCGTCGCTGCGGTCCGGGCCTTCCTGCGCAAGGCAGGTACGCGCGCAAAATCGCCAGCGGCGGAATGACCTTACCTCACGCATCATGCCGAGCGGTGTTCGGGTTGTCCCGTCCCGTGTTTACGCCGATGTTCCTTCGTGTGTTCCGCCTGCGGGTCAGGAATGGACTCCTCCGGTGCGCCCGCTTGCCGCGGTTCCCGCTCTGAGGTAAGGCATGCCGCGATGATGCCGCGAGGCGTTGCCTCAAAGGTGACTGTTACTGGAGGAGGAAGCGCGGCCCGGAGGCGAGCCATTTGCCAGAAATGAGGACTTGCCATCAACCCTCTTTTCCGCAAGACTAACCAGGCTTAGACGGAAGCGAGCGTAGCTCAGTCTGGTGAAGCGCAACCTTGCCAAGGTTGATGTCGAGGAGTTCGAATCCTTCGCTCGCTCCATCTCCATCAACGACTTACGTTGATTGCTCCCGTTTTACGCTTGGTTGCAGCAGCCAAGCCAGCTGGCGGCGGTAATTTCAGCCCGTCTTTTCCTCTACAACAGATTTTCCACTCGGTTCCAGAAACATTCCGTTCGGTGCGGGGTTGCCGAGTGAAGTCTCTTCAGAAATCTCGCCCCTCGTGATTGAGGCGGGGACTTCCCTCGGTATAACAGTATGGGTAAGTGCCAAGCTGAAGAGACCGGAAAACCGATCGAGGTCGTGCGAGACGGATCGGTTACCATTTCCATCTACTCGGCGCCGGTGACGATCGCATTGTTAGAAAACTCGGAAGTTCTCCATCCGTCTCAGACAGCACCAGACCAGAACTGAAACTTGTCACCAAGACTTACGAATCCTACGTCATTGTTTTCTACGAGGGTTCGATGCGCCTGACCCGACGCCGGAACACCCTTGATCGTGCCCGAGCCTATGCCAAAGAAGTCGCAGGACGTCTGAAACGGGATGGCGCAAGGGGCCGAATTCTAACCGAGCGCGATCGGCGCATCTACACCTTGGCTCAAGCTGCGGCAAAGCCGCTAAATCTCGACGTGGACGAGATTTGTCGCCGCTACGCCGATCTCAGCGACGCTTAAAGGAAGGTTCGTTGGAGGAAGCTGTGGATTTCAAAAACGACCATGGTCGACGCCTGCGACACGGTGCCACAACTCAGGAGATTTACGATGACTACGTCAAACATCTCGATAAACGCGGGGTAGGCGAATACCACCTGCGCGACACGAAGCGCTACGTTGGCGGGTTCATCAAGGCGCAGCCGGGAATGATCAGCCCGATTCAGACGCCAGAAATCGACAACTTTCTCGCAGGGCTGGGAGGAAAGGCCAGAAACAGAATAATCACCGTGACGCCATCATTGCATTCTACAATTTCGCCCAGGAAAGGGTTTTTGCCCACTAATATTCCGCACGCTGCCATCGCGACGACAGAATTCTGCGACAAGCGCGAAAAGATCACCTGTGAGAGCCACGCCCTGGAGTTGATGAAGCCCGTTGATATTTGCTCGCCAGAAGAAATGCGTCGGCTGCTTGCGGCCGATACCAAACAAATCATCCGGCCGACGTTGGGCTAAAGAGCCTTTTCGGGCTTCTGTGGAAATCACCGGACAGGAAGAAATTGTGCGCCTGTGGTGGGTGATGGTCCGGGAAGCGGAGGAGTGCATTCGTGTTCCCGACGCGGTGGGAAAAATCGATGCACGACGCGTTCCGATGCTGCCCAATTTGAAGTCGAGGCTGGCAGTGTATCCGGCCGAAGTGAAGCAAGGACGCGTTGCCGCTCAATGGAAGAGTGCCAATTCCATGTATCATGCATGGCAGCGACTCTGCATCAAAACCGGTGTGCCATACCGCCGAAATGCCTTCCGGAATTCTTACTTCACGTATCGGCTCGTCATTGTCGGTGACCCCAAAAAAGTAGCGGAAGAGGGCGGGACCAGTGAGGAAATGTTGAAAAAGAACTATCTATCGCGCGCGCCAGTCTCGCGAGCCACTGCCGAGGAATGGTTTTCGCTATGACAAGGAACAATTCATGATCCGCTTCACACCAGGACCTACCAGAACCAAACCTGCACTTCGCATAACAGTGACGCGGCACCGGGACGGGAGCATCCCGACCTGTATATCTGGCTCACCTCAGCCAGGCTCTCGCCTCTTTAAACACCGCCCTTTTCTACAGGACCGTATCGGCCGTCAGGCACTGATTTTCCGTCCCTACCTCATCAGCGTCCGGCGGACACTGGTTTTCGGTCTCCGACCCTTCAGCGTCCTCGGGCTACCGATTTTTCCGTTTCCGGCTCCTCAGGCGTTTCAAATTGATGTAACCCAAGCTACCGCCGAACAAACCCGTGCGACATGGAGTGAACGGATCGGTTGTCAGGGCAGCAGCCCGACACTCACTAGTGGATGTACTGCGTGTAGCGACCGCGACGACACAATGCGGCGGGCGGAGTCTGATTCTCCCTTGCACATTACTCACGAACCCAAGCGCTGGATTCAGGCGATCTCCCGACTTGAAGGCGAAACCAATGTCGAAATTGCCGCGAACGGCTTCATGCCGTTTGACCCATGTAACCGTCAATCCTTTGCTATCGAGTAGGAGATTCATTAGTGCTTCTCCCCAGTCCTCTCCTGCACTGGAGCGTTCTGCTGCAGTTCGCGAAGCGCGCTCGCACTTAAGGGCATCACGACTTGGAGCTGCTTAAGAGCTTCCACGCGTGAAACTGGCTGCTGATTCAAGCGGTCCGTCAACTTTGGCCAAGGATATTTTGCTGCTGCCTTGATGCGCATATTTGCCTCTCAATTTACGGTAATCGCCGGTCGGTTGCGAGCCTCCTTCTTGTGTTCTAGGATGTTTGCTGCCATCGAGCTCTCGGGGCTGCTGTTGTTCTGCCTTCGACGCAAGGACAAACGAGCCGACCCTGAATCCGATCCCATCTCGGAACGAGTTCATCGCATCAACGAAGTAATGGTTAGGAGGCTCAAAGGCCTTTGCGAAGAAGAGTCTCAACAACGCATTGACAAAATCGCAAAGGGAAGGGAGCTACAATAGTCTGTCCGATCATGTCAGCATGGCTGCCTGGTGAGGGCGAGCTTGCCGTAATGGCCGGAGATTTCTCAACCGTCGCGCTGAGCGCAAGCCATCTCCTGCGCCAAAAACGTCCAATCCGAAGCTGCAAAACTCCGCTCAAATTCATTTTCCGCAGAATCCTGCTCCGTCGCAGACTGAAAACAGCCGCATTTCCGTTCGCGGTGGAGCCCAACGTGTGGGACGATAAGACGGTTCCAGAGGAAAACATCGCCTTGGGACGCTTTGTTCAAGGTGAACCAGCCTGGCACTCTCGGCACGACGTTAATCAACCAGTGGAACTGTGAGACCGACCCGAACCGATTCGGAAAGCCAATTAGCGGCACTCACTCGCATCGCAAGGGCTCGATTGGGTCGAGTCGCGAAGCTTTGCAAGCGGGGTAGTAGCCGAACACGATGCCGACGGTCTCTGTTGTACCGAAATGACGCCTCTTGCCGTGGCATGGTCAACCATGGCGGCAATGTAGGCCTTCCTCTGCTGTAGCGGTGCGATCTAAAGCGGGAGCGTGAGGCTAGACGGTGGGAAGGAGGGCCGTTGGAGTTGAGACGGGAAGCCCAGAAGAAAGCGGCTTGATCGGCCGTAAGGATTTTGGAGATTCTCCCCGATTCAACTCCGCGAAGAACAGCTCAAAGGAATCCGGCCTGTCTGTCCCTGCGGTTGTCCGGGGACCGTCCACCGCCATGGATACTACGAACGCTACGCCGATCCGGAAGAGACCCTGAAGGAGAGGATTCAGCGTTACCTCTGTCGGCCTTGCGGTTTGAGCTTCTCGGTCCTGCCACCCCACCGCTTACCCTATCGGCCCATTCGAGTGGAACGACTGCAAGCGGATTTCGACAAGAGGGCGAGGATCCAGGCTAACAGCCTGGACCCTCCGCCCCGCGTCGTGGAGGCCGGTTGCCTCCAACGAGCGTGGAGTGCCTTGACCAAGCGCGTCACCACCCTCAAAGACACCTTCGGACAACTGGTTTCAAGCTCGGTTTCCGACGGCGCCTCGCTCTGGGCAAGCTTGCGTCAGTCATTCGACTCGGTGGCAAAGATGCTCTGCTTTCTTTCCGAACTCCACCGCATTTCGCTCTTGGGCAACCACCGCTGCCTGCGACCGCCCGCTTGAGTTTTACCTTCGGGCGCAGAGGGTTATCCGTCCCACAAAACGGTGTTTTTGGAACCGGGACGGCGGCGTGAAAGGCTCCGGGGCGTATGAAAAATACCTCCACATCCCTTCACGAGGCCGTCGCCCTGCGGCGCCTGAGCCTGGTTCAACAAATAATCGAGCTGATCCAGCAGCATTGGCCCCTCTCGGCCGCGCTGGAACAGGTGGCCTCTGCTCATCCCCTGCCCGGGGACGGCGACGCTCCCCCTCAGTTCGTGGCCCAACGCACCCTCGAAGATTGGTATTACGCCTTTAAGAAGGGCGGCTTCGAGGGACTCAAACCCAAGCTGCGGTGTGACCGAGGTAAACCTCGGCGCCTTTCCGCCGCTCAACAACAATGGATCCTGGAACGGGTTCGTTCCTTTCCGGGAGTGCCGGTCAAACTGCTCTATCGCCAGTGGAAACAAGCCGATGCCACCCTGCCAGCTCTCTCGGCGATCTATCGTTGGCTGGAGCAGAACGATCTGGATGCCCAAGGTCGCCGCTATCTCCTGCGCCAGAACATCCCGGGTCCCACCAAAGCATTCGAAGCCCCCGGTGTGAACGACCTCTGGATCGTGGACTTCTCTCCAGGTCCCTTCCTGAGCCTGCATCCCAAGGCGGTGGCCACTCACCTGTGCGTGATCATCGATGACCATTCCCGATTGATTCCGCAGGCCCAATACGCACGGGCGGCCGATACTCAGGCCCTTTTGAGTTGCCTCAAGGAAGGGATTCGGCGCAGGGGTTTGTGCACAAAGTTGTACTGCGACAATGGCGGACCTTTCGTTAACCACCACCTCAAGATCGTCTGCGCCAACTTAGGCATCCGGCTGGTGCACTCGCGGCCGGGAAAGCCGTGGAGCCGCGGAAAAGTGGAAAGGATGTTCCGGACCTTACAGCAGGATTTTGAAGCCGGCCTGCGTTTGCCCGGCCAGGGAGTCGGGTCACTCGAAGAGCTCAACGGCAAGCTTGCCCGTTGGCTGCAGGAGATCTATCACCCTCGAGTTCACGATGGCATCGGCGAGAGCCCGCAGGATCGTTTCGCCCGGGCTTTGCCGCTCCTGCGTCCTTTGGATCCCCAACTGGACCTGGACCGGCTCTTCTACACCCGCATCGACCGAGTCGTGCGTAAAGACGGGACCGTGCGCATCGACAACGACCTCTACGAAGTCAACCTCGCTTTGCGTGGTCTCAGGATCCAATTGGAACTGGATCCGTGGGTGATGAACCCAATTTTCGTCCGCTATAAGGGGCAAGATTTCGGCACGGCTCGCAAGGTGGATCGCCATCTCAACAGCCAGATCGACGGAGGAGAGGTCCAGCCATGAATGACCTCGAACTCTACACCCGAACCTGGGGCGCCACCGCCGTGCCTTTCGGTCCTTTGTCGGAAACACAATGGGTGGCGATCCCCTCGCAACAACGAGCCCTAACTCTGTTGAATCAAACCGTGGCCTTGCGCGGCGTCATGCTTTTGAGCGGAGGCAATGGCATGGGTAAATCGACGTTGGTCGGCCGGTGGGTGCGGCAGTTGGAGAACCGCCTCTACACCCCGGTCAATCTGACCCAAGCCACTTTGAGCAGCAGTGGGCTCTTGGCCAGCCTGGCCAGGGGAGTGGGCAAGCGGGCCAGCATGCGCCGGGAACGTAATCTGGATGAACTCTCCAGCTACCTTTCCGAGCACGACCGGCAGACCCTCGTCATCATTCTCGATGACGCGCAAAATAGCTCCCACAGCACGTTGGAGGAACTTCGCTTGCTCCTGGGACTCAATTTGCCCAGCCAGCCCACCTTCGCCCTGGTGTTGATCGGCGACGAATATCTGTTGGGTCAGCTTCAACTGCGCAATCACCGAGCCCTCTGTTCCCGCCTGGGCGCCCATCATCTGCTCACCCCCTGGAGTCTGGAGGAGATCCAGACCTATCTCAAAACCGGGCTGGAAGCCGTGGGGATCAATCGCTCGAAGGTCTTCGAGCCGGCGGCGGTGGATCTCTTGGTGCGCGCGACGGCGGGAGTGCCGCGCAGCGTCTGCCTCCTGGCCCGAGCAGCCTGGTTGGAAGCAGCTCGAGCCGAAGTCCGGGAAATCAGCGCCCAGACCATGCAGTTGGCCATGGAACAGGTGCCGGGGTTAACGGGCCTCACTCGCCACACTCCATGATCCAGCGGATCCAACAGGCTCACGCGTTGTATTGTCAGCTCACTGGCCAGCGCGTGAGCCTGCGCTTTGATCGGGAACGGCTCTGGTACGAACTCTTCCACGCGGGCTTCGATGAAGCCGACCTTCAAAAGGTCATCCGTTATCTGCAGCGGGAAATCCGCGAGGGACGCAGGAATGTTGGAGCGCTCAAACTTTCCAATCTCCTGCAGATCGACCGTTTCGAAGAAGATTTGAATATCAGCCGAGTCCAGCTCTACGCACCCAAACCGCCGCCGCCCAGTCCGACGTCTCCCGCGCCACCGCCAACTCCTGAACAAAAGGAGGCGGCTCGCCAACGGGCGCTGCAGTTGCTGGCTAAGTTACGCGCCGAACAAGGGCTATAGCCTCCACGGCTGATTCCAAAGCCGCCACCACCCACCAACGCCTCACCGTCTCCCGGTTCGATTCCGGGAGATCCGCCACAATCCTCCTCGCCACTCTCCCACCGCGCCATCGCGAGTTTCTCTCTACTGACCAACTCGCTCATCTGTCCCGTTGCTCCACAAACTTCTCCGCGACTCACTCCACAGAACAATTCGCTGCTGTACACTCTGCGATGGAGGCAGGAAATTTACTCTGGCCATTTCCTCGCCAAACGAACGCACGTGGAACTCATATTCGACACGCCTGAGATGCTTCTCTACCTCAGGAGTCAGCCAAGTTGGCTTCCGGTTCATTGGGTGCATCACCTATAAAAGGTAAAGCTGGTCGTCGCGTCTGGCAACCAAGCCAGAGCGCCTTCTGGCAAAAATCGTGACGCTTGCTCACGCGCGTCCGCAATAAGCCGCGCAATTCCATAGTCCACTAACGGGTTCGGCGGCAGCAGTTCTTGAGCTTTTTCGATTCGGATCTGATGTTGCTCTCGGAAATCATGCGTTTCCGTTCGCAGCTCTACTCTCAGAGCGCTCGCGTAAGCCCTGACCGCCTGCTCGTATATCCGCATTCGCAAACGGTCGAGCCGATGCCAAAACTCCACCTCCGCCTTTAAGGCAAGCTCAAGCCGGTCGTCTTTATTCGTTAACAGCGTCAAAACCGGCCGTTGGGCAACGATGTTCGCGGGACAAGGCACCCGTTCAGCCGTTTGCACCAAGACGTCATGGTCAAACAAATGAAGCCAACCTCGTTCGTCTCCAGCCTCCAGCAGTTTTAGTCCTAAGGCAGTCGCGATTGGCCAATCCTTTGGACGGTCCGTCCGCTTCATCTCGGCCACCGTATGGGGGCTGGCGTAAAAGCCCTGAATCTCAGACTGCCAAAGTGCCGTCGCCCGCGGAGGTATTCCGAATACGTCCAAATAGGCCTCGTTCCCAGCTTCATTCCAGACGAAGTGGCTTGTCCAACCGCCACGCAACCACCGTCCGTCCATCGGAGCGCTGATTCGTCCCCGATATTGGACGGGAGTGCTTCGAAGGCGGAGCTCGGCCAGCAATTCGAACAACGCTGCCGCGGAGGTCGGCTGGCACAGCAGATCGCAATCCTTGGTCGTTTCACTGACGCCAAATGAGACGCACGCCATTCCGCTCGTGATGGCGCAAGAGATTCCGCTGGTCTGGGCACGTGCCACCAGATCCTCGTAGAACCGCTCAAGTTGACTGTAACTCAACGCCATGGTACGCGAGCACTCGACAGATTCGCCGGACTTTAGCTCGCCAGAGGATACTCCAGGCATCCACGAGAGCAATGCCCGCCTCCGTCGCAATTTTGTGCCGTCGGCCCCACCTCTGGCTCAATGCGGGCCGCGAAAGCGAAGCGTTGGGCCAACAGAGATGCCGCACGGGGACCGGGGAATCGCTCACCTCAGCGAGCGCCTCCGCGTCATTAGGCACAGCCCTTTTCTACTGAACCTAGCGGCAGCGGAACACACTGATTTTCCGTCCTCGCCTCTTCAGCGTCCTCGGGAGACTGATCTTCAGTCTCCGACGCTTCAGGATCTCCAGGTAACGGAAACTTGACGTAAACAGCGGCGTTGCTGAAACGAGCGATCAGAGAACAAAAGACGCTAAATCTCTTGCAAAATACGGAGGAAGATTTAAGCCGCAACTGCCGATTAGCTTGTCGTGACGACCTGCTCGATTGCTGTTAGAGGCGGAGTGACGATCCTAAGCTTTGCACTTGGCAGACACGATGGCGCTTAACTGTTTTAGACCCTCTAATTTGGAGCATTTCAGGAACCGCTTTCCCGACGATCCAAGCTGTTATCGATACCTGTTCGCACTAAGGAAGCGTTTACCTTTCCGCTGCCGAATTTGCGATTCCCAATCGTGGCGGCAGATGGAGCGGACTGACCATCGCGGTAGCGGAGCTACCCTTTTCAGGGTCTGTAAACAATTTGGCCACTACCAAGAAAGCGCCACGGCGGGTACACTCTTGCATGGTTCGCGGCTACCGTTGAAACAGTGGTTTCAGCTCTGTTGGTGGGCGGCCAACACCGATGGCATCTGTGTGAGCAATTTTCGCAGTGAATTGGGCGAAGAGTTCTGCATTGGCTTCGGTAATGCGGCCACTTCGTACAATGTTGTGCATCGCCTCCAAAGAGCGCTTCAATCAAGGCATACTCGTTTGAACGATTCGGTGCATGCCGGTTTGACACTTGCCGGTCCAATTGGCCGACGAATGACGATGGTAGCCCTGCTCGTTAGCGACAATTACCAGGAAGCGAGGCTTTGTCCAGTGCCTGATTCTCAGCCGGAAACTTTGGGTCGCTTCATCGAAGCCTACGTGACGCCGGGGAATCACATCGTCACCAACGGCGGGAACGCTTTTTCCCTACCGGAAATCCGAGGCTACCATCACCACCCGAATCCTCAACAGAATAGAGAAGAGAATCCAGCGTTCGCGAATGATTGTGTTGTGAAAGCGGTCGAGGAACGTCTTCAAGCTTGGCTTGCTAAGGTTGGTTGGCAGGTGATCAACCGCAAGAATCTAAGTTCTTACTTGGCCGAGTTCTCTTTTCGTTATTCAGTCGATCGAAGAGGCTATGGGCCCGGAGCAAAGTTTTCAAAACTACTTGAGCTCGTTCTGAAACATAATCGTTGATCGGGGTGGTGGGAGTCTCAGGCGTTCCGCTCGACAGCTCGACATGGAGTAAGTCCAACCAGAGCGTTACCCTGCTTCCAACTTTGTGGGACGGCAACTAACACTCCATCACCTTGAGTGATAGATTTGCCAGCCAGCCTGCCAGAACGCAACGGACGTAAGGTATTCTGCAGGTCCGCCCTAGTGCAGGAACCAAGATTTTCGAGAATGAGGGGTTTTGTGGCTAGCGACAATTAAAAGTTTCCAGCTAAAAGGAATAATTGTCGTTGATCAGTTTTGGCAGGCGAAGCAAGCCGCTGCCCGTTTTGTCTTCAATAGTCGAGCCTCGCCGCCTTCAGTGAGCCAGGTGGGTATGTTTCGGTGGTTTTAAAATTGTTTTCCATTCTCGAACTTTACCTTCGCCCTTTTTGACAAATGTTCACAAATAGTTCCATACCTTCTACTTAGAGATCTTTTAGCTCTCCAGACAATCATCCGCAAATTTTTTCAGCAACGGACCCTTCCAGAAAGTATGACGGTGCTATGGAATATAGTGACGTCACAACGCTTGGGAGTGGCGGCAGGTCGAAAGATCACAGCCGCGTACTTAGCGGCACGACCGGAGTGGCATCGCTCTTCAAGACGAGCGAAAGGACTGCGCAGAATTGGCTCAGCCAGGGACTGCTTCTCCCTATTCGAAGGGGCAAGCCCATGCTTTTTGACGCGAGCGATTGTGAACATCGTCTGTTCGAGTTTTCGTCGCGAAACCAAAAACCCTCGAAAAACCAATCGTTTAACTGCGCCGCTGCGGGTCAAAACACACTGGCCTTAAACGAGGAGACACGAACAAAACTTATGATGAACCAACAAACCGGGGAATACGCGACAATTCGGGGCATGGCAGATCGCTATAAGGTCTGCGAAAAGACGATTCGGAATTGGATGGAAATGGGCATCCTAATCTACTTCCGTGTTCGGCGCGTAATTCGATTCAACATCACCGCTTGTGACGATTCTCTCCGCGACCACGGCTATCTGGAATAAGCAAGCAATTTCAACGTGGCCAAACGCAAAGAACTCCATGAGCGAACCAAAACAACCCGGCAAGCAATCGGAAGGCCACCCTTTACCAGGTGATCGGACTGAAAAGCCATCCGGTGTGGGTGCAACGCAATCGTCCCCAATTGGGGAAACACAATTGGAGTTCCTCCCGAATGACAAAGGCGCGCACTCAGTTTCGGCGACTGTGGCTGAGAACGAAAAGCGCAAACGACGCACAGATTTAGAAAAAATCGTCGACCAACCGAGCTTCATCGAACGAGGTCTCGCACTTGGGGAAATCTTTGACACCGATCTATATAAGCCAGAGTTCTCCAACGTAGAAGATTATTGTATTGCACGATGGGGCATCAAGCACTCTCAGGCCTATCGGCTAGTCGACGCAGCGCGTGAAGCCAAAAGATTGTCGTTAATTGGCGTTATCAAAAGGGAATCCCACGCCCGTGCGCTTCTCGCAGTTCCAGTCGAAAGGCGCGAAGCAGTATTAAGAGCCGCGCTCGAAATCGCCAAATCCGAAGGGCGGGCTCCAAAGGCGTCAGACTTCTCAGATCCGACAACAGCGAATCCAGAGGTTATCACGGCCAAGCCCTCGACAGAGTCGATTCGAACTCAACTCCGCGCGCTGTGGGAAATTGCGGGCCCGCAGGAACGGCAGAACTTTTTGGCGTGGGTCAACGCGAATCCGGAGGCTGCTGACAATATCGAGCAAAGGGAAGAGGAAGATCATTTCCAGTGTGAGGCATGCGGTGAGACTTTTAAGACCGATGAGGAAGGGGTTTCTCTATACGAATGTGGAAGTTGTGATACGAGGTTTACGAGAGAGACGTCACTGAATGGGAATCACCAATGCCCCGATTGCAATAAATTCGGCACAAAAGTTTCCGATTGCGGATGCCCGAACTGCGGCGAAGGCGAGCTTGCAAGCTTAGGTCATGAGACCCCAGACTCAACTAAGATAACATCGGAAGCGCCGACTGAGCCAGACCCGGACGCTACGATCAATAAGAGGACCATCGCTCGGCCTCTGATACCACTCGGCAAATCCGGTCGGCCAACTTCCCTATGCTTAAATGATGACGAGTTCCCGGTGAAAGCCTGGAACCAAGTCCCCGTCCTCATCGCCGATTGGTTGCTCCGAGCAGGCCATTGCCTGCCCAATCTGCCCTATATCAGCCAGGACAAGGCCGCCTTCACGGAATCTGCTCGGCTTAAGGCTCTGTGCAATGGGTCGTGGATTGAAGTCGGCGACGACACGGACCGCCTCATGGCGAAGGCCCGTCGCTTATTAGAAACCAGCGAATCTGTCTGTCTGGTCAAATGTTCCAACGGGGACGTTGTCCTCCATTCCAGGAGGCCCGCGTGAAAATTCCGTGCCATCGTCACGCCTGTCGAGAACGTCTTTTCAATCGGCAAAACTCGTGGCCCTTGGAGGTGGGCGACAGTTGTTACCGACCGTTGCTCAAGTTCGGCTTCGGCCGGCTTCCAGAACAAACAGATCACTCAGTCCAACTGCTATTCCTCGCGACGCAGCCTGAGGACGAAAAGAGCCTCATTGTTGAAGGGTTGGATGAAATTTCTTCAACAAGACTTACATGTCCGGGCGTCCAGCCAAAGAAGAGCAATGACGTTACCGTAATCGCGAACAGCGACGCCCAAATCATCGCCCAACACGAAAACGGTGACTCGGACATAGAACCGCGTCAAACTTTCAACAAATCAGTAATGACCAATAATCAGGACACCTGATGGATAACCCACCGCCATCTGAGGAAGACGATTCAAAGGTACGCTTGCAGCACGGTGAGGTAATCGACCAGAAGCTGCTCGCGAAACTCCTAACGCAGGCGGCCAATGCTCTACACGCGGCAGCCGAACCCTCGACCGGACTTTCAACGGAGGAGATTAAACTCCTGACGGAATTGAAGCCTCTTCTCGACAAAGATCCGGACGCTGGGAATGAAGCCCTCCGCCTCTACGTCGCGAAATACAAGAATGTAATCAAAGACGTAACGCTACAGGAGTTATATCGGGTGTACGAAGAGGCAGAACAAGAGTATACCGGTGAGGAGCGCATCAGGAAGGTGGGCACGACGATCAATAACTTCTGCCGCAAGTTCGGTAAGGAGTGCTGTACAGCAGCGAATTGTTCTGTGGAGTGAGTCGCGGAGAAGTTTGTGGAGCAACGGGACAGATGAGCGAGTTGGTCAGTAGAGAGAAACTCGCGATGGCGCGGTGGGAGAGTGGCGAGGAGGATTGTGGCGGATCTCCCGGAATCGAACCGGGAGACGGTGAGGCGTTGGTGGGTGGTGGCGGCTTTGGAATCAGCCGTGGAGGCTATAGCCCTTGTTCGGCGCGTAACTTAGCCAGCAACTGCAGCGCCCGTTGGCGAGCCGCCTCCTTTTGTTCAGGAGTTGGCGGTGGCGCGGGAGACGTCGGACTGGGCGGCGGCGGTTTGGGTGCGTAGAGCTGGACTCGGCTGATATTCAAATCTTCTTCGAAACGGTCGATCTGCAGGAGATTGGAAAGTTTGAGCGCTCCAACATTCCTGCGTCCCTCGCGGATTTCCCGCTGCAGATAACGGATGACCTTTTGAAGGTCGGCTTCATCGAAGCCCGCGTGGAAGAGTTCGTACCAGAGCCGTTCCCGATCAAAGCGCAGGCTCACGCGCTGGCCAGTGAGCTGACAATACAACGCGTGAGCCTGTTGGATCCGCTGGATCATGGAGTGTGGCGAGTGAGGCCCGTTAACCCCGGCACCTGTTCCATGGCCAACTGCATGGTCTGGGCGCTGATTTCCCGGACTTCGGCTCGAGCTGCTTCCAACCAGGCTGCTCGGGCCAGGAGGCAGACGCTGCGCGGCACTCCCGCCGTCGCGCGCACCAAGAGATCCACCGCCGCCGGCTCGAAGACCTTCGAGCGATTGATCCCCACGGCTTCCAGCCCGGTTTTGAGATAGGTCTGGATCTCCTCCAGACTCCAGGGGGTGAGCAGATGATGGGCGCCCAGGCGGGAACAGAGGGCTCGGTGATTGCGCAGTTGAAGCTGACCCAACAGATATTCGTCGCCGATCAACACCAGGGCGAAGGTGGGCTGGCTGGGCAAATTGAGTCCCAGGAGCAAGCGAAGTTCCTCCAACGTGCTGTGGGAGCTATTTTGCGCGTCATCGAGAATGATGACGAGGGTCTGCCGGTCGTGCTCGGAAAGGTAGCTGGAGAGTTCATCCAGATTACGTTCCCGGCGCATGCTGGCCCGCTTGCCCACTCCCCTGGCCAGGCTGGCCAAGAGCCCACTGCTGCTCAAAGTGGCTTGGGTCAGATTGACCGGGGTGTAGAGGCGGTTCTCCAACTGCCGCACCCACCGGCCGACCAACGTCGATTTACCCATGCCATTGCCTCCGCTCAAAAGCATGACGCCGCGCAAGGCCACGGTTTGATTCAACAGAGTTAGGGCTCGTTGTTGCGAGGGGATCGCCACCCATTGTGTTTCCGACAAAGGACCGAAAGGCACGGCGGTGGCGCCCCAGGTTCGGGTGTAGAGTTCGAGGTCATTCATGGCTGGACCTCTCCTCCGTCGATCTGGCTGTTGAGATGGCGATCCACCTTGCGAGCCGTGCCGAAATCTTGCCCCTTATAGCGGACGAAAATTGGGTTCATCACCCACGGATCCAGTTCCAATTGGATCCTGAGACCACGCAAAGCGAGGTTGACTTCGTAGAGGTCGTTGTCGATGCGCACGGTCCCGTCTTTACGCACGACTCGGTCGATGCGGGTGTAGAAGAGCCGGTCCAGGTCCAGTTGGGGATCCAAAGGACGCAGGAGCGGCAAAGCCCGGGCGAAACGATCCTGCGGGCTCTCGCCGATGCCATCGTGAACTCGAGGGTGATAGATCTCCTGCAGCCAACGGGCAAGCTTGCCGTTGAGCTCTTCGAGTGACCCGACTCCCTGGCCGGGCAAACGCAGGCCGGCTTCAAAATCCTGCTGTAAGGTCCGGAACATCCTTTCCACTTTTCCGCGGCTCCACGGCTTTCCCGGCCGCGAGTGCACCAGCCGGATGCCTAAGTTGGCGCAGACGATCTTGAGGTGGTGGTTAACGAAAGGTCCGCCATTGTCGCAGTACAACTTTGTGCACAAACCCCTGCGCCGAATCCCTTCCTTGAGGCAACTCAAAAGGGCCTGAGTATCGGCCGCCCGTGCGTATTGGGCCTGCGGAATCAATCGGGAATGGTCATCGATGATCACGCACAGGTGAGTGGCCACCGCCTTGGGATGCAGGCTCAGGAAGGGACCTGGAGAGAAGTCCACGATCCAGAGGTCGTTCACACCGGGGGCTTCGAATGCTTTGGTGGGACCCGGGATGTTCTGGCGCAGGAGATAGCGGCGACCTTGGGCATCCAGATCGTTCTGCTCCAGCCAACGATAGATCGCCGAGAGAGCTGGCAGGGTGGCATCGGCTTGTTTCCACTGGCGATAGAGCAGTTTGACCGGCACTCCCGGAAAGGAACGAACCCGTTCCAGGATCCATTGTTGTTGAGCGGCGGAAAGGCGCCGAGGTTTACCTCGGTCACACCGCAGCTTGGGTTTGAGTCCCTCGAAGCCGCCCTTCTTAAAGGCGTAATACCAATCTTCGAGGGTGCGTTGGGCCACGAACTGAGGGGGAGCGTCGCCGTCCCCGGGCAGGGGATGAGCAGAGGCCACCTGTTCCAGCGCGGCCGAGAGGGGCCAATGCTGCTGGATCAGCTCGATTATTTGTTGAACCAGGCTCAGGCGCCGCAGGGCGACGGCCTCGTGAAGGGATGTGGAGGTATTTTTCATACGCCCCGGAGCCTTTCACGCCGCCGTCCCGGTTCCAAAAACACCGTTTTGTGGGACGGATAACCCTCTGCGCCCGAAGGTAAAACTCAAGCGGGCGGTCGCAGGCAGCGGTGGTTGCCCAAGAGCGAAATGCGGTGGAGTTCGGAAAGAAAGCAGAGCATCTTTGCCACCGAGTCGAATGACTGACGCAAGCTTGCCCAGAGCGAGGCGCCGTCGGAAACCGAGCTTGAAACCAGTTGTCCGAAGGTGTCTTTGAGGGTGGTGACGCGCTTGGTCAAGGCACTCCACGCTCGTTGGAGGCAACCGGCCTCCACGACGCGGGGCGGAGGGTCCAGGCTGTTAGCCTGGATCCTCGCCCTCTTGTCGAAATCCGCTTGCAGTCGTTCCACTCGAATGGGCCGATAGGGTAAGCGGTGGGGTGGCAGGACCGAGAAGCTCAAACCGCAAGGCCGACAGAGGTAACGCTGAATCCTCTCCTTCAGGGTCTCTTCCGGATCGGCGTAGCGTTCGTAGTATCCATGGCGGTGGACGGTCCCCGGACAACCGCAGGGACAGACAGGCCGGATTCCTTTGAGCTGTTCTTCGCGGAGTTGAATCGGGGAGAATCTCCAAAATCCTTACGGCCGATCAAGCCGCTTTCTTCTGGGCTTCCCGTCTCAACTCCAACGGCCCTCCTTCCCACCGTCTAGCCTCACGCTCCCGCTTTAGATCGCACCGCTACAGGAGTGCGAAGAGATCAATGCGTTGGGTAAACACAAGTGTGACATGCCCCTCCGGGACATCACCGAGCAAAGGATCGACGCGTATGCGCAAGCCCTGCCAGGCCGTTGGGCGAACGTGGATATCTCCGCGCTTCGCACCTTACTAGGTTTTGGAGTGAAGCGCGGCTATTTGCGTAAAAATCCCGCCGACGGTGTCCGCAGAAGGCTTAAAACTAAAGAACGCGTTGAAATTGCCCAAGACGGAGTAAGTCTCGATAGTAATGAGGAGGTTCAGATTGCGCTCGAGGTCGCTGCCAAGTTCGTTGGTGGAGCGTTGGCAAAGGAAGGAAAGCCTGGAGGCTTAGTCTGGTTGGTGATCTTTCGGTATTACGGCAATCTCCGAGTCAAAGCGGAATGTCCGCATCTCGACCCGGCTGAGATCCGTGAGAATGCATTCCGCGTGTTTTCAAGCAAGACGTTGACGAAGAGAGGCAAGGATCTTCCCACCAACGCGATTTTGATGCTGGACTATTTTTGGCCGGAGCCGCGGAGCACCGATACGACTGGCTGGCGGCAACTTTGGGAACTGATAAAGGAAGCGCAGAATCGATATTTGCGAGAAGCAGGAAAAAATGTGCCGACTAAGAGGTATAATCGGCCACGGCACACAGGTTGCGCTCACGGCCGCTTTCTCAAGAAGGAGAGAAGGCAATTTTTGATTGAAGACGATCACGATGAGCGGAATTTTGAAGGTTTCTACAATGCACTCTCGATCCGGAGAGAGGCGGCTCGTTTTTTTGCACAGTATCCGCTTTCAATGCCGCTGACAAAGGAGTCCGAAGATAAGATCCGAGCATATCTCGTGCTCCATGGTCTAATTCAGCCTGAGGACTCACTGCCCGAACCCCTCGACGTCCGGAAATATCTCCCGAAAATAGTTGAGAAAATGCTGTGGAGGCCAACGATACCTCTGACTGAACTACGTGATCTCATCTTTGCGTTAGGTATGGCGAAGGCTGCAAAACTGTTAGGGACTCATGAGGCGTGGCTTCGATCGATGAGTCGTGCACTTCGTGTGCCAGTGCCACCCCCCGGTCGGTCCGAGGTACGAAAGCACCCTGAGACTGCTGAGACACCGCCTCCTCTGACAACCCTACTGGATGAAGAAATTGAACAATTGATAAAAAGAGAGCATGGAGTTTTAGGTGCCTCGAAGATACTGAAATTGGACGAGCGAGACCTGCGAGCGTGGTGCGTCATCCGTGGCATCAGAGTGCCGAACGCGTGCGAACTAGGCCGATACTACAATAGCCGGGAACGGGTTCGAGCTCATCAGCTAGAAGTCGGCCGATTGTTGAAGAAAGGCAGCCTCGAAGAGATCGCTAAACATTTAGACGTGTCTGCACAGTGTTTGGAAGCTTACTGCAACAAACGCGGAATTTCTTTCTCCCGGAATCCGCCGCCTCCCCCGCCACCGCCGCCTACTGCCATTGAGCAGATCCGGCGTGAGCTGGCGCTTCATGCGCGAAGGCCACGCGACGGTGAGGAGGCAGTGGCGTGGGTATTAAGCCGTGCGGCCGCAGAACTTCGGGATTCGGAGGTGGCGTTAGCAGTCGAAGAAGCTTTTGGCCTGAAATTTACTGGGGCAGAGGTGCGGCAGATAGCAGACCAAAACCCGGTTCGATTTGAGTGTCGGAATGGTATCGTGCGCCTGATTGGCCACTATCTCTGCGAGCTCGATATGGTGGCGGTTAAAATCCAGCTCGAAAGTATTTCACACCCTACCTCTCCGTTCTCCTTGCCGGAAGCCATCCGCAGGGCACTGGAGCTGACGTTTGGCGGTCTCACAGTGGAGCAACTTTCCGAATTACTTCCCGTGTTAGGTATTGAGTTGGACAAACTCCAGCTCCAACGCGAGCTGAAACGACTCGACCGACAGAATCGCATTAGATTCTCGAAAGGACGGGTGACGACGTCGGATGCGGTGTTCGACTTTAAGCGGCCCGTTCGAGACAGAGAGGCCACACCGGGATTTGAGCAGATTTGCGACAAAGTAAAAGAGACATATGAAGGCATCGTGGAGCAAAGACTCAGTAATTTGGATAAGCTGCGCCTGATATTGCATTGTGCTCCCGATGGACTTTGGCAGAGTGAGATTGCGAGGGCTGCTAAGTACGCAGGTATTGATCTGCGCGAATCTGCAATCGAATGCGTTCCGGGTCACGAAGGAAAAGGGGAGCTGAGACGCAACCACGGACGGGTCGAGATGATTACGGACGAGTACTCTCTCGTTCAGAAAAGTGAGCTAACTTCGGCCCTTTGCGGAACGACGGAACCCGAACGCATTGAATTTGTAGTGCATCTGCTCGCCAGCTTCCCTCGAGGCTTGAGTATTTCTGAGTTGGTGTGGGCCTGCAACAAGCGTGGGGAGTTTGTTTCAGTAGCCTCATTTGCTCACTGGTTGTATCTGTGCCATGACCCCAGGGTGAAGGTGTCGGGTGCACGGGCATACCTTATGCAAACTCTTGCGGCTGAGGCAGCCTGAGATCATTGAAGGTTTCTTTGGTGGCTTTCGCGAGGAAAGTGTGATGATTCTTCGGCAAAACCCGGACAGGCTTCCGGTTGGAGAGATTTGGGATCGAAAAAAGCAAGTCGAATCGAGCAGCAGTGCCTCCGGATCGCTGCATCATGCTGATTATGAAGCTTCTACTTCCAGGTCTCGTCGGGCCGCTGTCTGGCGCTGGAACGAGTGAACCCGGGATGGCAGACCTATTGACAGCGGATCTCAACGATTCCGGATAGGCACGCATCGTAAAGGCTCTCGTTCCCTATCTGTGCAACTTTGATCGGTTTGAACTCTCCTCGCAATCTTGATCACTCACAACTGTTGCAACGGACCGTTCACCTTCGAGTGCCATCTTCTAGCGGGTTCGTGACGATGTTTCGGGACGGGTCATACGGGTCATCCCCTCGGTGCTCGCAAGATCCTGATAGATCCACGCCCACAGCCTTCCCATGAGACTGAGCAGACTTAGTGATGGGAAAACGCCTTTCCTTGGTCTTGGTAAGTGAGGGAAACGATTTTGCCCCATCACGATGCCCGCTCAACGGCCCCGGTGGCGTTTCCAGCGCCATGTCTCACGGGAAATAACCGCTGATACCTTCCTGGCCGTGCAGCAGGCGAGCCAACCCGGTTGGTCATAGCACGCCACAGCGCCACAGAGACCAGAAACGGCAGACCATGTTTCAGAGCCCTCTCATGCCTCAAAAACCTTTCCTTCATTCCACAGTTGGTTCACTGGACACCTCTGCCGGAGCAGCAGAAAGCGATAAATCCCGAAAGCCAGGACGGGGTCGTCGAACTCGGGTGCAAGAGAGTGCGTTTCCCGTTTCCCGCCTATAGAACCCTGTGGGAAACGGAAATGGGAAACGCCCATTTTTTGCAGGTTGGCTGAGAGACGAGCGCCCACCTGTGCCAGTGAGACAAAATCGTGTCACACTCACTTTTCTTTCGAGATTCAAAGGGTCGATGGAAAAGGAGCTATTTGAGGGAGACGAGTTGATGGATGGTTCAAAGTGCCGGAATCAGGATTCAGCCGGTTGAACCTGCGGCACGGGATATGCGAAAGAGAAACGGTCATTCCATCAAATTCCCTGAAAGACTTGCTATCAAATACCGAGATCACGCTCACCAGATCGCGAGCACTCGATTGCGTCCGGGCGATCCCGTGAATCTCTCATTGTCCGATTCATAGGCAAACTCTTTCGACGATTTTGCTCTCCTCGTCACGGAATACTATCGAAAGCGACTAGGTGCCGGTTTTGCTTCCGCCCAATTCGGAGGACCGTACGAGGGATCTGCAGGCTTCACAGAAGCGCTCCAGATTTAGAGGTTGCGTCAGGCATTTCACGCCCACAACTGCTGCATGTCCATGATCTTCGTTGTGCTCAATAGTCTTTCCCGCTTCTCCGCCAGGTTCCATTTGGCTTCAACAACTTGCGCCGGTTAGTTCAGGCCACAGCCATGCGGCGGTAAAGGAGGAGTTGGCGAAAAAGCTGTTTTACCACGCGGACTGCCGAAAATATGACAATGTCATTAATAATTTGACTGTACACAACTAAATGTCATATTGCAACCATGCCAACCGATGGTGCCGATTTTGGTCGGATGAAGGCCTGCTACGGTAAAGCCTACGCCGCCGCCCGTGACGGAGCCGATGATTCGCAAGTTGCGGAAATAGTCGCCTTGGGACTGGAGCGTGACATTCGACGGGACGGCGGCTCGCCCGCCTTTGTTCAGGCCGTTGGGTTGCTTGTGCGTGCATCGGAATCAGGAGGCGAAGACGGGACAATTCAGCTTTTGGATGGGGGCGACTCTCTAAACCGCCAGTTCGCAGATTGGTCTCTCACGCGAAATGTCGTTTCTGCAGCTCAGGCAATCGGAGTCGCAGTAATTAATAGAGGCGGTATTCTCACAGCTCAGGAGGCATCGGAATGCCTTCTGACCCACCTTGCCCAGAGTCGATGCTGTGACAACATGATTCCTTACCTTACGAGGAACAGGACGCACTCTGTGGCAAAAAGTCAGGCGATTACCGGTTCGATCGCAACCCATGTCGCAATCAACCCGTCCTTGCGTGATCTTGCCGCCCGAATGCTAAATGCATCGGACTGCGGACTTCCGCCGCGAGTAGCAAGGCTGCCGCCCATTGATCATTCAGCATCGGCCTTAAATGAGATCACGCTGGGAGCACCCTAGGACTATGGAACTGACTTTTTTTAATGAGATAGGCAGTTGCAGGAATGCGCGCAAAAAGTCTAGCCGTCTGCGGTACAATGGTTTGCGGCCCAACTACTTCTTCCAATTCACCGATCAATGGACATTCACGCGCACCGTTACTCCCTCTCTGCGAACTGCCCACGGATTCCAGGGCGTTCCTTGTGACGCAAACTTTTCAACGTTTTCACAGAGGTCTCGCCGACCGCTCACTCCTTTGGAAGCTGATTTCTTATGGCTGGCGCTGTCGGTTTACTTGGCGGACAGGTTTGCGCCGCGACAACCATATGGAGTAAATGCGCCGACGTTTTGGCGCCGTAGGATTCATCTACAGATCCCAGTTAGACTCCCAGAACGGTGGACGGCGACTGCCACGAAGCTGGCGGCAGTACTGGAGTTTCTCACCGAAGACGATTGGTCTTTCGATTTCGTGCCGGGACGCTCCCCATTCTCGGTCGAGACCCAAGAGCATTTCCCGAATGTTCGACGCCTTCCCGCCGATTGGACTGCTCTTTTCAGCGGTGGGCTGGATTCCCTCGCCGGAGCTGTGTGGTGGTTGCAGCGTACGGAAAGCGTGGGTTTGCTGGTTTCCGGCCAAACTCATAGCCGAATTGCTTGCGGGCAGGCGTTGCAGGTCGATGGGTTGTGCACGCATTTTCCAGGACGTGTCGAGCATCTCGGGATGAGTTACGGCTTGTCTGATAAAAACGGACTCAATGGGTTCGAAAGCAGTCAACGCGCGCGTGGGTTTATTCACACTTCGCTTGGTTGCTTGGCAGCCTTGATGCAGGGACATAGCGAGCTCTTACTATTCGAGAATGGCGTTGGCGCTTTTAACTTGCCCTGCGACACTGCGCAGTTTGGCAGCCAAAACAGCCGTGGCGCTCATCCCTTGTATCTACGGCGAATGGCGGCATTCGTTTCAGCGGCATTTTCTCGTCCGTTTGCTATCATCAACCCTTTCACGTTCGCGACCAAATCGCAAATGCTCGGAGCGGGCTGTATGGGCCAATTCGCTAGTCTCTTCCAGAAGTCGTTTTCCTGCGACCGTTACCCAAACTATCCACATAAGGCTTCTCAATGTGGATCGTGCCCCTCGTGCCTAGTTCGGAGGCTCGCGTTCTTTTCGGCGGGCCTGACAGATGCCCCTGACGGTTATTCGGTCGATGTTTTTCGGCCAAGTCGGAGCTTTGACGTCTCCCAGTCGGTCGGCCTGACAAAACTCGCGACACAAGCTGGTGCTTTGGGGAATGCTCTTGAATCTGAAGACCCCTGGCATTCCCTTTGCGCTTTGTGGCCTGACTTGCTGCGTACGGAACTCGTGTTCGGTGCGGAAGCAATCCGCGGCCCAACAATGGCGCTCTTCCGACGTCATGTCGATGAATGGAAGGCATTTTCGAGCGCTATTCATCCAGGATCAGTCGCTTTCGCCGAGTGATATCATAGCTTAAGAACTTCGTATGCCTTCCAACGTCATTGACAGCATTGATCAGCGCCAACTCGGCGAACGCCTCAAAGAGTCCCGCAAAGCAAGTGGACTAACCCAAGAGAAGGTAGCGCAAGACCTCGACATCCTCCGTACCACTCTGGTTGCGATCGAGAAAGGCGAACGACGTGTAACCCCTGGTGAATTAATCAAATTGGCGAAGCTGTATTGCCGAAGCGTTGGAGAATTCGTATCCAAGCGCGTCAACAAGGAGCCCTTTGTGCCGCAATTCAGGCTTCCGCCAGGCCAGCATACCGTAAATGAGGCGGAGTTGGTTTCGGCTGCAATGGAGCTGGAGAACCTCGCGCGCGATTACGTGGAACTAGAGGAAATGAACGAGACCGTGATGCGCCCAAGCTTTCCGCCGCTTAGCGCAATCGACGTGCCCGGAGCGACTCCAGAACAGCGGGGCGAAGAAGTTGCTACCGATGAACGTACTCGACTCGGGCTCGGTGACGGGCCGGTCACCGATCTGCGATCATTGCTAGAAGAGGCGGTCGGAGTGCGGGTTTTCTATTTGGAGTTGCCATCGAAAATTGGCGGACTATTCGCCTGCAACGATGAACTCGGAGCGTGCATTGCAATCAATCGCAATCACCCGCCGAGCCGGGGCAATTGGACGCTGGCGCATGAGTATGGGCACTTTCTGACGACACGGTATCAGGCCGATGTAAGTTTCACGCACGATCACTGGGGCAAGCACGCCGTTGAAAAGTTCGCCGATGCGTTCGCGAAGAGCTTCTTGATGCCTAGAACGGGCGTCTCGCGACGACTTTCGGAAACCGTGAAATCTCATGGCAAGGGTGTCACCATTGGTGACGTAATGTCACTGGCTCACCTTTATCGAGTCTCGGCGGAGGCGATGTTCCGCAGGCTTGAAGAATTCAAACGCATTCCTTTCGGCACTTGGGACACTTTGCGTGAAAGACGCGGCTTCCGACCCGATCAGGCCCGCTCCGCACTCGGACTTGGCAGCGAGGCTCGCCAACCCGCCTTGCCTCTGCGCTATCGCTTGCTTGCTCGGAGTGCCTACGAGCAGAAGGAACTCCTCACCGAAGGCCAGCTCGCACGCAAGCTGCGACTCGATCGCGTGTCGGCGCGACTTGAGTTGGAATCCCTCAGGATGCTTGCGGATGATGCCGGAGATACCGACGAGGACGGATTCGCCCCAGTTGAGCTTAATTCCTCAGACTTGGTTCCCTCGTAGGGTCCGTCGATGAAATTGCTTCTCAATGATGCATCGGTCCTGCTCAATCTAATAGCTGGCAATTGCCTTTCGGAGATCTGCGCCCGTCTTGATTGGCAGTTGGCCATCTGCCCTGCAGTGCGGGATGAGGCGAAAAAGCTCCGAGATCCAGCAACCGGCGAATTGCACGCCTTGGACATCAATCCATTGATCGACTGCGGTTTGCTTCAAGTTCTGGATCTCGCCACGGAGCAAGAGCAGGCGCTTTACGTCGAGCAGTCTCTTTTCATGGACGATGGTGAAGCCATGTCCGTTGCCATTGCCGCAAGCCGCGGGCTGGACTTGGCGATTGATGACAAACAGGCCACCAACCACACCCATCGCACATTTCCTCGACTGAAACTCTGGACCACACCCGAAATTCTAAAGCAGTGGGCCGAGACCGCGTCGATCCCGCAGAAAAGACTAACTGAGGTCATCCAATTAATTGAAGGACGCGCGCGCTACTTTCCTCCAAGATCTCATCCAGAGGCAAAGTGGTGGCAGGCTGCGAAGGACTGCCATTGATTTGATGGCTGCGAATTGGCGAGGATTCTGGAAAATTCGGTCTTCCTCTGATTGGAATCTTTGATGATAGGGCGAGACCCGGAAACCAACTGTTGAAGATTCTATCCTGCACGCAAGTCCTTAAATCACGCGCGCGCCTGGTCAACGACAATTAGTCTTCACCATCGACGACAATTAAAATCCACTAGTGCTACCGGGTGGTTTGTTGTGGTTTCTGTTACCTAGGTTTCCTCTCTTCCTGTCTCCGTTCCCAGCAGGGAACGGAGCACTTCTGCGAACTTCCGAGGGTCAGTCTGCACGAGGCAAGAATGGGGTAGCGCCGCTGCCAGCCGTAGCGAAGCGAGCGATAGCTCGCGGCTGGCAGCGTAGCGCTCGGGGCCCCATTCTTGGTCGTGCAGACGGTTCGCACCGGCCGTGATGCCCCGCCTTGAAGTGCCGCGTTGGGGGGGCTGTTACCCCTCCCGCGCTGCAAAACGCGTTTATACGGCATCCTAGAGCGTCGATTTTCGGGAACTGAGCTCCGAAAGGCGGGTTTTGGGGTCGTGAGCCGGGTGGGCATGGCTTTGGCGATTTAATCAGCGGCTTTGTCTTTGCCTTGCGGCGAACGGTGGGTCTCTCCAGTGAACTCCAGGATGACAGCATGATGAACCAGCCGATCGATCGCGGCCATGGTGGTCATCGGATCTTTGAAGATTTGATCCCATTTGGAAAAGACCAGATTACTGCTGAGCATCACACTCCGCCGTTCGTAGCGTTCGGCCAGGAAGGTGAACAGCACCTCCATTTCCTCTCGCTCTTGCTTCACATACCCGAGGTCATCGCAAATGATGACCTCGAAGCGGTCCAACTTACGCAGCAGGCTCTCGAGCTGCAGTTCCCGCTTGGCGATCAATAATCGCTGGACCAACTTGAACGTCGGGGTGAACAGCACGGCGTATTTGTGCCGCAGCACCAGTTCTCGCCCCAGGGCGGCCAGGAAGTGGGATTTTCCGCGACCTGGCAAACCGAGGGCGATGACGTTGTCGGCCCGCGTGACAAAGCTCCCGTCCAAGAGGCTGGGGAAGATGCGCCGAACTTTGGCCGGCAGTTTGGCTTCGTCCAGGTTGGCCAGAGTTTTGCCCTCCGGCAGTCCCGATTCTTTGAGAAGCCGTTCCAGCTTCCGCTCGCCTCGGTCCTGCTCTTCGGCCTCGCACAAGTGGAGAAGGAACTTGCGGTAACCCCAGCCCTGTTGCTCGGCTTCTTGCATCACTCGTTCGTAAATCTCCGCCATCGTCGGCAGACGAAAGGCCTTCAACAGCAACGCCAGACTATCAGCCGACATGGGCCACCTCCTCATTGAGGAGCGCGTCGTAGCTCGACAGGTTGGGCGGCTCCAATTCCATCTCCAACACTTTGGGTGGACTCTCCAGATCCAGAAAACTCCGCAATTGAGCCACCGTCCACTTCGTGCGATGCCCTGGCCCGCTGAGTTCACCGATTAACGAACTGATCGCCGATTCTCCGACTTCGGAAGCCAGCTTGAGCAAGTGCAGATACTCTAAAGGCCCGGTTCTCTCCCCGTGGTCGGCCACCAGTCGGTCATAGGCCAAGCGAAACGTGCTGTCTGGAAACAACTCCTCCCGATGCACATAATGGGCAAAAGCTCCGGGTTTGCGCAGGAGATGATCGATGATGTGACGGTAGTCGATGACCGCACCGCGATCTCCGCGGGCTCGCGCCAGGCTCAGGAGGACTTCGCGCCCGTGGCAAATCTTCAAATGACCCTCGTAGACCTCGACGCGAACCTCCTGGCCGATCAGCCGTGCCGGCACGGAGTAAGTCACTTTCTTGACCCGGATGGTACTGTGCTGGCTCACTGGGCAACTCAGTTCGTCATACTCGGTGAGCCGCGTGGGCGGCAAAGGCGACATCACTTTGAGTTCCTCAGCCAAACGGGCCTGGCGCCTCTGGTTGGCTTTGTCCAGCACTTCCCTCAGGAACTGGTCATAGGCTTCCAACGAATCGAAGTCCCGATGTCCGCGAAGCAGCAGATGCTGGTTCAGGCGCCGTTTCAAATGCCCGTTCTGTGATTCGACGTCCCCGTTCTCGTTCGGACAATCGATGCCGATGGTTTGGGGCTTGATCCCGTAATGTTCAACCACCGTCAGGAACTCTGGATTAAACTCTCGGCCGCCGGAACCCACCCGGTGCGTGGCTGCGCTGCTGTTGTCCAGTTGCAGTATGTCGGACCTGGCCCCGAGCCGATAGAGGCCCTCTTGAAAACCGTAACGCAAGCTCAGCAGCGATTCGGACTGACAACGAGTTGCCCATTCCCAATTCGAATAGGTCAGCACCACGTGACAGAGCAGATGCTCCAGCGGCTTGCCGCGGATGGTCACCCGCAGGCTGTTGGCATTGGTCCAGTCCAACTGCATCACCTTCCCCGGCAAGTGTTCCTGCTCGAAGTAAACCTCCCTGTCCGGGCCGTGTTTCAAATGCCAGCTTCTCACCCGCCGTTGGAACGTGCGCAGCGCTGACTCCTCCACCTTGACCTCCTCCCCGGCCATCCGGCAGAGATAATGGAAGAGTTCTTTGGCCTCCAACTCGGGCGCATCCTCGAGCATCTGCTCGGCCTTTGGCCAAATCTCCGAGATCGGGTCCGGTCGCGTCCGCCACGTGTGCTTGGCCTGCAGTTCTTCGGGCGGCTTGGCCGCTTGGACATACTTGGCCGTCTGGGGATGAACATCTGCCTTCATCGCGCTGACGACAATTTTGCCTGTCTTTTGGTATTCACTCATGAGCCGTCGGTATTGCTTTACGCTGATCATCGGGCCGCGGCTGGAATCGAACGGACTACTCGATCCGTTGCCATCCAAACCGCTGCCTGATGCTACCGGCTCACTAGTGGATTTTAATTGTCGTCGCCGTGAATTTTAATTGTCGCCAGAGACGCGCCACTTTTTTGGCCCGTAGCGTCTGGATACCGGCTGCTGAAAGAGTTCGAGGGCCGCTAGAGAAAACGGAGTCACGGTGGGTCAATTCGAAGTGACTCTACGCGGGTCGGTTTGAACCGATCAGCGTCCAAATCGCCAATTCGACCGCTGATAGAAGGCTTGACACTTCCTTAGTGAATCTCGCCTATCCACACCACAGCCGATTTTGTTAAGGAATCCTCCCTTGTCAACGCCGCTTTGCTTGGCGCGCTCGTAGCTGAGTGGCTCCGTTTACCGGCAAGCCGCAATCCGATCACTGACTGTAAGCGTGATGACGAGACTCACGCATTGGGAGGATCTTCCAGCTTCGAACTCACGCCGGACCTCCTGCTACGAAGCTTCTGCACGTATTCTGCTAATGCAAAAACTTTAGCCCGGTCCGAGTCAGTGACAATGCTGTAGCGACGGAATTTGCAATCTCCAATAATGGCCTTTTCCTGATCGGTTCTACGGTGAAAATCGACCCTTGGTAAAACCTTTATCATAAGGAGCAATCGGTATATTCGATCTCCGGCGGCGAAGGGCAGCGCCACGACTCCACAACTTAGAAAGGTCAAAAGCTGGTGCACCTTGACTTCCTGCACGGCACCTACCGAAGCTGCTAGCGACTTTGCTCGCAGGAAATCTTCCAGTATCGCCTGGGCCATTTCGGTAGTGGGCAGCACGTCCACAAACAACGATAGTGGACCTCCTAACGTCAACGGAAGATACCGGCACTTAAATTCCTTAAGAAAAGTTGAAGGAAACATCCGTCGATCAACCACCCCTATGTACCCGATCGGATCTCTGGGAATCCGCTTCTGCTGATTCGCTAACAACACGCTCTCGAGGCTATCGCGCCGTCACTCCCACTGCAAGCTACGCGATCCAGAATCTGGCCGTTCCTGCGGTGGCACTTTTGGTGTAATGCTTCGAAGAATCGCTTCAACTGAACGACGCGCGGATGACCTATCCCGTCGAAGGTGACTGTCGAAATGTGCCTGAGGCGCGAATTCGGATGATTTCGGCTCCAATGCTGCCAGGGGCCGGAAAAAGTGAAAGCCTATGCGATTGACAGTCCTGTGGCAGTCAATGATGGCGAAGTTGTAACTGTCTATACCCGAGCGATTTACAGGGTTAAATGCGGTCTTTCTTGTAACCACATTTCTCCTGTCGTTACAGGATTCAGGCCTGGAGATTTGCGATTTGCCGCCGCTTCGCGGTCACGCTTTATTTCGGAAGCGTGCTACCCTGGGCACTATTCGACAACTTCCGTTAATCCATCGGAACCAAAGCGGCTCTGGAGCCATCAGGAATTTGCTAACGGCAACAACAATGGCCAATGGTGTATTGCATGGCGAGTTTTCAACTCGTTCCAGAATTTTTTAGTTCTTTGGTTCCACCTGCGGGAACCAGTCGACTTATCGAAGGTTTCGAACGTGGCTAGGCGGAACTGATCGGCTTACCGTAGCGCCTAGGATACGATTGAACCTAGACAACACCAGCTAGCTCAGTGGATTACCACCGCCACGTGTCGAGCTCAGGCGAATCATCGGAACACCATATCACGCGGCTCCGATAGATTATGAAGTGGCTTCGGCAACCGACCGTGCGCCACACGGAGGGCAACACGGTAACCTCGCCGTTGCGTCGCTTTTGTATTCGCCACGAGGGGCTGGCGTCCTGGACGAGACTTAGATGAATAGCGTCGCCGCAGCCACAGGGACAACGCAGCGCAGCAGACCAAACGCAATCATCGTCGCCAATCTGGTAGATTATATTGGGCCTCAGGGCAGCCGGCAGGTGGTCCGTTCGCTCGGTCCGGAAGCGAATTGGCTCGGTACGATGTGACCGTAGCCAGGCAGCGAGCCAGCTTCTAAAGGTTCGTTTCATGACAAGCTCGGATTCCCGAGCAAAGGCTGAGCATCTCCACGGCCCACGTAACGTCCCAACAGCTTGCAGGACGGACCATCCGCCAATCTTAACCACGCGCCATCCGGAAGGGAAAAGACCTGATAGCGAAACTCATTGTTGGGATCTCGTCGGAAGGGGTGCAGGCGCGCCAGCATCTCGTTTACCGCGTGAGTCGCGATGAAGCCGTTGATACTTATCACAGCTGGGCGGTCGACCGATATTCCCTTGATGTATCCTTCCTTCCTCAGCGATGCGTATTGCTCGGGATGAGTCCGGCACAGCGCCTGAGCCTGGACCTGCTCTGGGGTTATCACGCCACGGGAAAGCAAGCTTGATCCGCCCGGCATGAGATAATGGACTGCGCAGCAAATCTGTTCAACGCTGCCGCGACCGTCAGCATCCAGCCGCACGCCAACATCAATGTACGGGATTAGATAAAAGGAGGCGATCCGGTTTAAAGTCTCCCTGCCATCAGCCGAATCCATGCAGCCAAACAGGAAGTCGCATCCAGCCAACGCTTTGACGACGTCCGTGTGGGCCAGGTCCTGAGCGTAGGTCTCGACTTTGGCTACTAGGCCCACCGCCCGAACCGCGTCCGCCAACACCTCTACTTTGGGACGCCCCAGGTCTTTCAGGCTCGAATCGACGATCCGATTTAGGTTTTTCCGCTCAATAGAATCCGGATCCACCAAAACCAGGCGTCCAACCCCCAAGCGACCTAACATTTCCACCACCCAACTCCCCGTCCCTGAACACCCAGCCACGCCGACCGAAAGCGACCGCACCAGATTGGTCGTTCCATCACCGAATGCCTGGCGGGTGCGCAGATAGGCTTCATCCGCGACGCCGGCCGATTCCCGATGCATAAACCCCACCGTATCGCCCAGCACCACGACTTGATCGATTGAGGTAAAACCAGTCGAGTCGACAAGGCGCCCGTAGATTTTGCCATCGGGCAACATGAACGCGCTTAGAATACCGGGGCTCCTTCCCAGAATTTGTTCGACGCCGTTCCCCAGCGCTATGTCCGTCTCGTCGTCTTGGGCGGAAAACCGGGCGGAATTCTCCGGGTGAGAGTGAATCTTGAAGACCCACAGCCGCCGCTTGAGCGCCCGCTCCAACACCGGTAGCAAGGCTTGAACGTTCCATCGAACAGCATTGGGCTTTCGCTGAATACACGTATCGAGTGGGATTTCGACAATCTCGTGGACGCAGTATATCTGGCGGTCGGCATCAAATCGGGTCCCGCAGAGGCAAAGTACCGCCATTTCCCGCCCATCACCGGAAAAAAGCAGGCGCCGGAGCTTGGTCCATTGCTCCTCGGTCAGTCGCAAATTGGTCTTAACCGTCATTCCTATCCTTTCCCAACGCCGTGATCCAGCCAGTGACGAACCAGCACAATGTGGGTGCCGATATTGTGCTGGCCGGGAAGCCAGCTGTAATGGCGGGACCATCGCTGCCACGCCTTGCCGTCGACTTGCATCATGCACTGCGTCTGCCTAAGCGGTTGACCATCAACTCGCTGAAGGTGCGGAAAGAAGTAAGCCATGTCTAGCGGGGCCACTGGATAATTAGCCGGGATCTGTATGGCCACCGAACCCTTGGGGTAATTGTAACCTTGCGGAAACTCAAACCCGTGGAGCAGAAGCCACTGACCACCGGGGTCGCGGATGGTTTCCCATTCCAACCCCAGTGAATCGAGTTGCTCGACATCATCCTCTGGCAGATGAAACACCCGGCGCATGGCTTAACCCTCCTGAACCTGACGCGGCAGCGTATTGAAGCGCTCTACCCCGTGCTTGGTGAAATGCTCGACTTCGTCCAGTTCCACGGTGTGCAGCGAACCACCCTTGGACTTTTCGGTCAGGATGTAGCTTTCCGGCGGCGTCTTCCCCGCCAAGACCAAAATCTCCCTTCCGGTCATGCTGTGTTGCGTGACAACGAAGTAACGATCATCAACCCGGATTCGATACCGCTTGGCCTTGGGCGGTTTCTTGCCGGCCTTGGCATGTAGTTCCAGATCAACCTCTTCGACGAGTTCTTCCACTTCTTCCACCAGTTTTTCGATCTTCGCGAGTTCCTTTTCAATTTTGGCCCCGCATTGGGGCCTGTCATTTTCGCTCATATGTTGCCTTTGTTTGGTTTTCTACAGGGGCTCCAACCCCCTTCTGCCTCCACAACGTTTGGGCGTTTCAAAGGCCGCTGGCCTCCATATAATCCGCGGTGTAACGCCCAGACGTTATGGTGATGATGGAAGACGTAGCTGATAGCCACATATTGGTAGAGCTAGAGCCCGGAACCGGGCCGGTGACCATCTGTCACGACGGACTCGATCTTGAGCCAGACGATGGTCTGGTCACATTCATGGCCTTTCAGGCCACCGATAAGGAGTTAGCCCTCAAGGCATGCGATGAGCTACACCGGCGCCACGCCCGCTTCTTGCTGGCTTGGTGCATCAAGAACCGGCTGGAGACATTTGGAGAAGCGGCCGAGGGGTTCGTCAACGCCACGTTTCTCAAAGCGTATCAAGTGGCGGAGAAATTCGTGTGCACCGACAAGAGCGCACGCACCGAACAAGTGCTGGCTTGGCTGTTCAGGATAATGAAAAACCTTTATCTGGACAGCCTGCGGGCGGAAAAGCGGCGCCCGGTCGTGCGCTGCACCGACGAGGAAACCGAGCGTCTGGAGGACATAGAGGAGAAGCGGCAGGAGGCGGCAGACCAAGTCCCCACAGGCCGAAAGGCCGCGGTCTTGGCGTTCCTGGAAACCCTGCCGCCAAAGGACCGAGAAATCCTGACCGCGACGGCGGAATTCTGGGACCTTGAAAAGGGAGAGTCGGTGATTGACGATGATGTGAGAGAGGGCATTTGCCGGGAATACGGGTTGACCGAGTCCAGTTTGAGGGTGCGGCGAAAGCGGCTTAGAGACCGCGCTAAGTCTTTCATACAAGAGCGAACAAAAGAAACCATATAAACTAGAACAAAAAGAATGGAACGTATGAAAACCCACCTGAATGGCCACCAGCCAAAGGAGCTCTCGGACGCCGAGTTCGAAGCAGCCCTCCACGCTGTGCTTCGGGATGAGGGTTATCTCTTCCCGCGCAATGCGGAGGACGTCGCCTCCCTGAAGGCACAAATGGACATGAACGGAGTTCCGACCCCAGACACCGAGAAGTTTCGCCAGCTTTTACGGCAAACGGCGGCGAAGGTGGTCAAGCTACCGGCCATCGTCAAGGTCAGTTCCCAGGAGGTCGAGGCGAATATCGAAAAGCTTGCTACTGCCGCCAGGAACGGCGGTGAGATCACCCCGGAGATCCGCAGACGTATGAATGCGGATCGAGCCGGTGCAACGGAACAAGTCAAGAAAAACAATGGCGCTTGTTGAGCTCCTTCCAGAACGGCACGCGTTCATTTCGGAGCTGGCCGAGGACGTTTGGCAGACCTATTCCAGGGAACGACTGGTTTTTCTGGATGGGATTGTCAATGCGGTCGGCGCAACCCTGTCTTACGGCGACTATGGAGATGCCTTTGACGGGCTGATCGAGCATAAGAACACGGCGTTTCACATCTATTGCAATACCGCCCGGGGGCAGCCCTGCAACTCCCCCCGGGCTCGTTTTACTATCGGCCACGAATTGGGCCATTTCTTCATCGACGAGCACCGCAACGCGCTCCTGGCAGGCAAACCGCCGCATTCCTCATTCACGGAACATCCAGCAGATAACCCAGTCGAAGTGGAGGCAAATCTCTTCTCCGCTAACCTGTTGATGCCGCGCCAGGAATTCCGCAAGGCCCTCACGGAGGTTCGACAAGGACTGGATGGCATCATTGATCTGGCCAGCATTTTTGGCGTCTCGATCCAGGCTTCTGCCCTCCGTTATACTGCCCAAAGTCAAAAACCCTGTGCAATCGTCATGTTCCGCGAGAGCGGCAAGCCCTGGTGGGACATTTCTTCCGAACTAAAGTCGCAAGGCTACAGATGGGTTCAGAAGCTGAACAGTGACCTAATTCCCGCGGACTCAGCGACTGGGTTGGCGATGCGCGATGGAACGGCGACATTAGGAATCGCCCATCAAAATGGGACGGTCGCCAGCGCTTGGTTCACTGGAATCGCAAAGGGTGGCCGTTTCGATGAAATGTTTGCGGAGTCCGCCATTCGCCTGGCCAGCCGAGGGGTCCTCACCCTGATCGAGCGCTGCGGAGTCTAGCTGAGGCCGTTCGAACACTTGATCCGAACTTCATTCAAAGTTCAGGGAAGGGTGCGATCAGAATGAAATTCGCATGCCACCAGCGTTGACACACTTGAGCTCTGCGCGATGGAGAGGTCGACCGCCTCATTGAGGCGACGGCCCTTCCGGCGGGCTCGGTTGAGTCGCCCAACTCTTCTGGAGCGCGTTAACCAGGACCAATCTTCTCCGCGCAGAGTCGTGCTTCTTCAATACGGGTTCGTGATCGATCAAGGCCCGTGCGAAAAGATCTAACCCAAGCGCGCGTTCGATCAAGAACTTGGAAACATCCGCAAACAGCGTCTGCCCCGACTCAAAGTCCGTCACGGCCTGTTCCCGAATGATAACCGATAAAAGAACCACAACGGCGTGAGCATCAGCCAATAATGTCTCTCGAAAGCTGTGGGCCGGGACCGGTGCAAAGTTGAGATACCAGCGAAGGCAAGCCTCCCACATCGTTGATATTTGGAGCCGGCCGGACCGAACCGCATCTTCGAGGCGCTCTGCCACCTGTTTATTCAGCTTCTCCACATCAGATCGATTCAGATGGGAGCCAGGATCCGGTTGGCCTGAGGAAACCGGATTGGAGCGGTGGTGCACTTTCTGGTCCTCCCATTCGGCTATTTGGATGGGCATGAATACCCCATTGGAACCATCTATTCCAGAGGTAAATCTTGCCAACCTCTCTCCACTGTCGACTTCTGCAGAAACCTGGAGGCCGATCAGTTCCAGGCTGTCATCGGCTACCTGGATATGGTGTGCAGATCCTCGCGCCAGCCCCGTCTCCTCGGCAAGATTACAGAGCCGTGAGATCATCTCGACTGGTTTCTTTGAGGCGTCGAGGTCATCTCGGGACAGGAGCTTGGTCAGGACCAAGGACAGTTTGCTTTCCTTGGCGGCCATCCTCAACCCATCAGAAAACGCCGCTGGGTCATCGACACAGTTTAGAATGTCCGTAATTGATTGATCCGACACGTCACTGTCGTCGACTGTGAGCCGGAAATACCGGCCAAATAAAGGATGCGGCAAATACGGCGCCGGCGAGCTAATTCCCGACTCTCCTTCGTTGGACCAAACGGCGCATCCTTGGCGAAACATTTGGGGAAGAGGTTCTTGAGGAGCAGCCGGCTGGCTCCAAGATCTTGCCTTTAACAGTCGCGAGATCGTTGAGGAGCTTTTCCCATTGGTCCGGGTCCTCGCGGGCCTCCGAAATTGCTCGTTTTTCCCAATCAGGAAATAATCGGTCCGCAGACTGGGATATCGAGCGATAGATATCAGGAACTGATGGCGCCGTGAAGGAATTGCGCAGAGCCGACACGGCCGCAACCCGCCACCGGCAACCCCTGAATGAGCTATTTGATCCTCAGCGACGGCCTGTCCGAAGCCGGGCTTTTCCTCGTGCGATAATCGTCCAATACGAATTCAGTGATGTAGGGGGGCTCATGCCAATTGAGCGCGCGGACACCGATGTTCCTTTTGCCGATCGTCTCGCGAGCGCGGGCCGGTTCTTGAGTTCAAGAAAATGTAGTCAATCAAAATTCTGTGAATAAAAGATTCGCATCGATCATCGGGCCCAACAACGAAGGCGACGTTAAAACCGTCCCAGAACTTGTTGCGGCGCTATCACCCTCAGATCATAAACAATTAATCGGATTCGCTCGATGGCGCCTCCGCTGCGCGAGCAATGCTCGTTTGTTGCAGCAACACGCGGCGCATATCTCGCCAGAAGACTTGGTCCATGACGCGCTGCTGAAAGTGCTGCTTGGCGACGAACATCCGGACCTAGGACGACAAATCAAGCAGCAAAGCCGTTCGAGCATTGAGTCATTCCTAATGACGCTCAAATCGATCATAAGCAGTGATATCAGTCACCTCGCTCGAGACGCCGCAAAGGCTCCTCAGCAGGTTCAACTGGGCGATACTGAGGATGAGTCATGTGCCGTCGATCCGACAGGGGGCGAGGAATTGCGGACCACCTTGGATCGACGAGATCTGCACAGACTCATTTTCGCTGAGCTCTACAGGCGAATCCAAAAGCAACCCGCTCTACTCTCGGTCGTCAAAGATTGGGAAGAGCGGTTTCTCGACGACAATCGAATTGGCACCTTCGGGCAGGATGCAAACCTCGTCCACCGCGTCCGCAACCTGACCCGGGAAATCCTCGCTGACCTGGAACCTGATTTGGTTCCACTTGCGGCCTGAAATAAGTACATGATCAGGCGATTTTAAGCGGTGACACTCGTTTTCAGCGCAGCATTCCTGGGCTGAAAATCGCGCGGCGGTTTGGTGACCCTCAAGAGATCTTTGTCACTCCGCCGTGCGCATTTTCTCACTACTCTTATTGAGGGCACAACGCCGTGATGAACCATCGGTCAATTCTACTGACAACCACAGTTGTCACTCGGCTCTATACAGGACAGTGGGTGAGGGTGGCGGTGACTCCGCATTCGGGATCCCAGTAATAGGCCTCCGCTGAAAGTTTGCTGCCATAACCTTTGGAGGCGTGCCAGGAATCGGGCGGCGTCAAAGAAGGTATAGTGCGTACCAGAACCCCTCCGACATCATTGGCGGGCAACAGCTTAAGACTCTTTTTGTGATGCAAATGCCCCACGTGCCACTCGCGGGCGGCTGAAGCACTGGCTGCCCATTCGTTTGGCCGCTCGGTAGCCATTAACATGGGTAGGCTCGCCATCTTCTCTTCCGAACCGTGCGTCAACCCAAGCAAACACTTATGGTAAGTCACGTATTTTCTCTGAGAGGGCCCATTGTCGATCGTCACATCGCGAGCGCTACGAAACCATGCGCTGAGAACTTCGCCCATGTGATACGAACTTTGCACATCGTGATTGCCATTTACAACAGGCACATGGACTGGTGCAAGTTCGCGGAGGCGGTCAATCGCGCGAGCCAGGAGGTTCCAACCTTCCGCGAAGGCGCGTTTCCAGCCCAATGACGAGTCCTGTGGCGTGCCCCCGGTGGTGGTCCTCCCAAGAATGTCGGTGTGAAAGTAGTCGTTGCCGATAGGGAAGAGGATCTTGGCCGGCTTGAGACCATCAGCTTTTGCGAGCAGGTCGTCTAGTGCTGTCCAAAACATTCGTTCGGCGATCTCGGTATTGTAGTCGCGTCCGCATTCCTCACCCCAGCATAGTTTTCCGAAATGCAAATCAAATAATGCGATCTCGAGCATTCCCGCTCCCCGTTGCTGTTTGAGATTCGGCGGTCGAACCGGAGCCGCTTTTTTGAATTCCTCGAGCACCGCCGTCATGACGTCGTGGACAGAGATCTCCTTGACTCGCCGACGCAACCAGGCTTTCACCTGGTAAAGCGGCGCGGTAAGAATCTCGCCTGTCGCTGGATTGCGTGCGCCGACTTCCCACTTGTTCAGAACCCAACGCTCCACCTCCCAATGCGAAGTATTGACTTCGGCGTAAACCAATAGGTCCTCAAGCGTTCGGATTTGGGTCCCGCGGTAGCAAAGATCCCGGGTCCTTTCAGCTACTGTGTCCTGTAGAGTACTGCCCGCATTCGGCGCATCCATGGCCGGGACTGTAGGCTGTTCCGGCTTTGGGAGGGATGCTGATCCTGTTACTGAGGTTGCTCCTTTGCCTGCTTCGAAAACCTGTGCGCCCATCCAACGTGCCAGATGCATCATGGCATGATCGAGAGTTATTCCCAACTCTTGCGCGATCCGTGTCGCACCCCAGTCAAGGTGCTGCGATTTCACTTGGCGCACACGTTGGTAGGCTGGGTCGCTGCTGTGTCCCTGAGTTTCACCCCAGAACCGGTGTTTGAGCCTCCGGGAAGTCGGAGTTTTAACGCCCAGCCTGTCTGCAAGTCGCTTTTTGCCCATGCCCGGATCCAGGCGGAGTAGTTCGCAAGCTCTCGAATACAGATCTTCTCTTAAATTCATAATCGGAGGATGACCTCCAACTATTAATTGCCCAAAAATCCGGTATTCCTTTTATCCGTTAATACCAACGAGCAGACGAGCAGCCGTTCGTTAGCGCAAAATTCACCCGACTCGAAGTTGCGAAAGCCGGCAATACACGTTTTCAAATGAAGAAGAGCGCAAATGAAATTGGAAACGACATTGACTTGATTAAGGCCGCTCGGGTGACGCGATTCGGGCCTTTCGACGCAAGAGCGGAGAGAGCGAGATGTAAAGGGCCGATGATCGGAGGCCAATCTAAATGACTCAAAACTATCTTCATTACCTGGGGTCTGCTTCGCACGTGTATGCTCTGATGTCGCGCTTCGGATGGACGACCAGGATTACTCCTCGGTTGCTTGATGCAGCATGCACTATCGCGGCTGGATCTACCAATTGGAATCTCCAAATTGAGGAAGTTCGAAGATTCTTTCGAGCAGAGGCTTTGATGCAACCCGCCGGATTGGAAACAATCCCGTCTTGCTGGTTGCGCGACATTCCAAGAATTCTGGTGGGAAGCCTTAAACCCCATTGGGTTTTTGTCCCGTATATGATCACAGACATGCGACTATCCGAAGGCGCGCTGTCATTGTCGTTTGCGCAGGAGTCGCCAGTTGTCACAGACCGACTTACCTGTTGGGATCAGCTGAGAATTCTGCTTAATCGATCACTTCGTCCTAACCTATGGGAATCTCTGAATAGGAGTGAAGAACTCGAGATCTGGAACGTTTGGCCGAGTCTACGAAGCGAGTTGTTGCGCGTGCGTTACTAGAATCACTCTTCGCTCCAATTGTATGACGCAGAACCGCATTTTCAAATCAGCCGGTAGCATTCCATCAAATGAAGGTTTTATCGACGTTTCCGAAAACGCCCGAGATTGGGGATGTATTTGGGATTTTTGGGTACAGCGCAAATTGTTGACTCAATTCGTTGGCGGGCCTGAAGACGATGACGGTGACTTGCTTGTCGGAGTCCTTGTCTTGTGGATGGAAGGATTAATTGCAGGAGAGATCGAATGTCTGACCTCGAGCCACGGCCAGTGGTTATCGTTCGAGTTTCCGTATGAGGCAACGAGGCGTCGCAAATTGCTGCGCCACTCGATTCAACTTCTCGTGGTCTTCGGTCCATGCTTGAGCCAAAGGCCGGGTGTCTTCGTATCGTGGCTTTGGTGAGCGGCGCCGACACCGACCGCAATAAACTGGCCAATTCTGGCGAAGAGTAAACGTATCGCTGATAAGGGTCGGCATCTACAGAAGACTTTTTGCCGAATTCAATTACCACTCCGCAAAGTTAGAAAGCCGCCAAACTTCTTGTCATGAACAAAACTCATTACAAGTCGATCAAATACCTCTCGTCAGCCGATTATATTCGCGCTCTGATGCGCACCCAAGGGTTCAAGCAACATCTTGACAGCAATGAGCTCTCGACTGCCCTCAATCTTTCGGAGTCTAGACCTCGGGAGCAGCTTATCGAGCATGCGGAGCTATTCTTTCGGGAACGTGCGATATTTGTTCCGGCCGGCCTAGATTCTGTGCCATCCGCGTGGCTGGCTCAGATTCCAGGTCTCCTTTGGCGAACTCGCAAACCTCATTGGGACAGGTTGCCCTATTTTATAGACGAGATGAAATTCGATGACGGTATGCTTTGCCTAGCCTTCGCGCAGGAGGCACTGACGCACGAGTTGGGTGTTCGTTGGGACTATCTTCGAGTTCTGCTCAACTTTTCACTGGTGCCAAACATCTGGCGCCCGATGTCGTCTAAAATCCGGGATATACAGCGAAAATCGCTCGGATTACACCGTGATTCTCGAGGAAGCTGCGAATTCGTGCAAACGCGAGAAGCTGCTTGAAACTCTCGTCCGCGGTCAATGCCGCTGCGTAGAAGAATCGCCAAAACCGTTTCCGCTGCCGTATCTCAGAACGGCAGCGGACCGAAACCATTGTATCGGGGAGGAAATGCTTGGTGTTCCATGAAATCTGTCGTGAGAAGCGAATTGTTCCCATTGACGGGCGTAGTTCACCACTTTAATTGATGAAGCAGCCGAGAATCCCAGAGCGGTCTGCAATGACTTCCCGTATATGTCCATTTTTGACAAGGGACTCGGACGCGGAACGGCGCGCTTTCATCCCTTCATCGTGAGTTTAAGTAGCCGCCTCATAATCGCTTGGTCGGGAGTTCAAATCCCTCTGGGCCCACGCTACTTGCAGAAGTTTCGATTTTTGTCTGTGCGGTTTCTGCGCAGTTTTCCCACTCCCCAGCGGAAGGAGCCGGAATGCACGAATTTCAGGCAGAAATGGCCGGATCGAGAGAATTACATAGCCCCCCTGCTTCTCACCGCTGGCAGGTGTCGGACGGAATTTGGAAGCACGCCTCCCCCTTGTGACCTCGTCGGTCGGTCCTTTTCCCGAGCGAGTGATCTCCACCAACTGTCTGAGGCTTTGATTCATCGATTGAAGAGCCGACTACCTGCCGATGCGGAGCTTCACGCTACCGAATTAGGGTTGGCCATCGATGAAGTGGTTACGGAACACGCTCGGATTGTCAACTGGACCGCCAACTCGGATGTCCGAAACCAC
>JAXMHN010000038.1:0-67139 GCA_046346765.1 Verrucomicrobiota bacterium
CGAAATTCCAACTTATTTCCCAAGGCGTTCTTCGTCCTGCCAGGCGCGGACCTGCTCCGGCGTGGCGGCCTGCCAGATTTTGGCGGTGTTGTCGTAGCTGGCAGTGACGATCTTCTGACCGTCGGGAGAAAAAGCGACTGAGAGAACAGGACCGTTATGCCCCTTGAGCGTGAGTAATTCCCGGCCAGTGGCTGTCTCCCATAGTCTGGCGGTTCGATCCCAGCTCGCGGTAAGAATCCGGCCGCCGTCCGGGGAAAAGGCAACCCATTCCAGGACGTCGCCATGTCCGTGCAGAGAGAGTAGAAGCTTGCCGCTATCCGCGTCCCAAATTCGAGCCACATTATCGTCACCTCCGGTGGCAATTCGTCCGCCATCGCATGAAAAAGAGACGTTATAAACTTCGCCTTCGTGGGATTTTATCCGCAACTGTTCCTGTCCGTTTGACGCATCCCAGATGCGGGCTGTTCCATCCAGGCTGCCGGTAAGAATGCGCCGGCCGTTTGGGGAGAAAGCTGCAGAGTTAACGAAATTGCTGTGTCCAGAAAGTGTCAATAGCAGGTTGGTGTTGTTCAAGTCCCAGACTTTCACGGTCTTTTCCGTGGCGCATCCGGTGGCAAGCCGCTGTCCGTCCCGGGAAAAGGAAAGGACCATGATTGCGCCGACGCCAGCTTGCACGCGCCGCAACTCAACGCCGGTGACCGCGTCCCAGACGCGTGCAGTGTTATCCCAACTGCTGGTGGCAATCCGTTTACCGTCCGGAGAAAAGGCCACGTGCGTAATGTTATTGGCGTGCCCCTGCAGTCGGACTAGTTCGCGTCCGCTTCTCGAATCCCAGACGCAAGCCGTGCGATCCCAACTGCCGGTCAGGATCTTCTGACCGTTGGGCGAAAAGTCCACGCACCATATTTGCTTGTGGTGTCCTCGCAATTCGAGCGGTTCCTGAGGCTTATCCAGATCCCAGATTTTAATGCTGTTATCCCCGGCGCCGCCACCTGTCACCAACCGCTTCCCATCCGGCGAAAACGCCGACCTGATCACATAGCCGCTGTGCCCTTTGAGCGTCCGGAGCAAACGTCCGCTGTTCACGTCCCACAATTCCGTCGCCTGACCACTGGTGGTGGTGACAAGGCTTTGGCCATCCGGCGAAAAGATCACCGACTCAACGTTCTGCTTCGGATCAAGGACAAACAACTGCAGGTGCGTCGCCATATCCCAAATGATCGCCCGCCCGTCCTTACTGCCTGTCGCAATCCGCCGACCATCCGGTGAAAATGCCACAGACTCGACTTCATCCTTGTGCTCCTCCAGCCGAAAGAGTTCTTCGCCCTTATCCACCGACCACAAGCGAGCCGAATTATCCATGCTGCCTGTGCCCACGCGTTCACCATCCGGAGAAAAAGCGACAGCCTGGATTTCCCCTTGATGTCCTTTGAGCGTAGCGATGGGACGACCGGTCGCAGCATCCCAGATCATCGCCGAGTTGTCGGCGCTACCTGTAACAATCCTTTTTCCGTCGCTCGAAAACGCCATGCTGCTCACGGCGCCTCTGTGCCCTTTCAACCGCAACAATTCGTGGCCGGTCCTTCCGTCCCAAACCGTTGCGATCGTGCTTTCCGCACCTGCCCTGCCGATCCGGCTGCCGTCTTTGGAAAAAGCCACAACCCCGTTCTGCGAATTTTTGGGTTCCAGGGCGAACAGCTCCCGGCCAGTATTGACGTCCAAAATCTTCACGCCCTGATCGATGCTGCCGCTGAAAATGCGCTGGCCGTCCGGAGAAAACGCGACGGTCACGACATCTTTCTTGTGGACTCGAAAGGTCCTGACCTCCAAATGAATTTGGCGTTGCCAATAGTACCATTCAAAGCCCCGACGCGGAGAGTCTTGGGTCTCTTCCAACAGTTGGCTGACGCGTCGGACATTGTTTTCGTCCCAGGCTTGTCGAGCCAGGTTCATCTTGGCGATATAAAGGGAGTGCTCATCTCGCTCGCGCAAAATCTCGGACTGTTCTCGCGCGCGATTGATGCGAATAATTGCGATGGGAGAGCCGATGATTACGATTAGGATCAGGATTAAGATTAGAAACAGGGAACCTGCAAAGGCGGGCTTGCGACGACACCAACGCCAGACTCTTTCCAGCGGAGCGACGGGTCGGGCTTCAATCGGTCGGCCGCAGAGAAATCGATCGAGTTCTTGGGCGAATTCTTGCGCGGTCGGGTAGCGTTTCTCGGGATCTTTTTCGAGGCACTTCAGGCAGATCGTTTCGAGATCGCGCGGCAAATTCGGATGCAGCAAACGCGGAGATACGGGCTCGCTGTTCAGCACTTGATCGAGTGTGTCCGTCAACGATTCAGCGCCGAAGGGCGGGCGACTGGTTAACAGGTGGTAGAGCATGGCGCCCAGTGAATAAACGTCGCTGCGTCGATCCAGTTTGCCGCGTCGCGCAGTTGCTTGCTCTGGAGGCATGTAGTTTGGCGAGCCGAGGACTTGGCCGGTCATGGTCAAGTCAGAGTCGCCGTCCAGTCGGCGTGCCAAACCAAAATCGGTAACGTGCGGCTGGTCGTTTGAATCGATCAAGACATTCGATGGTTTCAGGTCGCGGTGCAGTATGCCGCGCTCATGAGCATAATGAATTGCTTCTGCGACAATGGTTAGGTGACGCGCCGCTCGCCGCGCAGGCAATGGGCCGTTAATCAGGATTTTAGAAAGACTCTCGCCTTCGACATACTCCATCGCGAAGTAATGCTGGCCATGAATAACTCCCACTTCGTAGATGCCAACAATGTTCGGATGCGAAAGAGCCGCGACCGCTGAAGCTTCGGCGCGAAAGCGTTTCACAAATTCGGTGCTGGCAAGCGGTCCCAGGAGCAACATCTTTACCGCGACGATTCGATCAAGGCTCGCTTGGCGCGCTTTGTAAACGATGCCCATCCCGCCTCGCGCAACCTCTTCGATCAACTCGTAGTCGCCAAATGAACGGGGAAGCTCGGCCCCGGTGCCATCCTCGATTGCCGATTCATCGAATCGCCGCGCCTGGGTAAAGAGACATTTCGGACAAAAGCCTTGCCGGGCATCGGCCCCCAAGGGTGCGCCGCATTTCGAACACGTGTTTGCAGCCGGCATAAAGTGCTATCGCTCGGTACACAGGAAACTCCTGGCCAAAGGGACAATAAATCTTACCCTTAGATCACCCATCGCTCAGGACATCGCACAAGTGACGTAACTCTTCCTCCACCTCGCCGGGCGTGGCGACCGTCTGGGCAATCTCCTGGCGAAACAGCTCATAGTATCGGCGTCGCATTCGTTGCACCGCCTTCTTGACCGCCTCTTCCGAGACCCCGGTTTCCGCTGCGATCTCGCGATAGCTCTTGCCGCTGCTTCCTTCGACCAGAAAGGGCTGCAACTCAACGAACAATTCGCCCCTGCCAGCATCAGCGAACTCCCGGGCGAGCCGGGCCAGAACACAATCCAGCAGAGTTATCGCCCAGCCCCGCTCGTAAAGCCTCTCCGGCGAACAGTCATGCCCTGTCGCCTCGCGCCAATAACGACCTTCCCCTTCGTTCAGGTCCAGGGAAATCAATTCGCGCCCGCCGCCGCGTTTTTGCGCCTGCGTCCGGTCGCGCTCGTCCGCCAGGAAATAATTGAGTGACGCGAGCAGAAAGGACCGGAACTTCCCCTTCTGGGGTTCGAGATTTTCCAGTGCGCGCCGCTCGAGCAGTTGAAAGATAAAACCTTGCGTCAAATCCTGCGCGTCGTGTTCGCTATATCCCTTTCGCCGCAAATACGCGTAAAGCGGATACCAATAAGTCCGGCAAAGCTCCTCCAGTGCCGTCGCCGCTCGCTCAGAGCGGCTCTGACCCGCCGCGAGCACCACGCTCCAGTGAGTCGTCGCGAACACGGGCGAGGCTCTGACCAAGGCAGCATCAGACTCCCTTTTTGAGGACATGCCTCAGAATGATCTCGCCGCAATTCTCGGACAAGACGAAACCGAGGCAGTGGCCTGACGCTGGACGATCGACATACCCCCCACCGTCATGATTTCAACTTTCGCGCGAGCGGTCTCCTGGAGCTGCGACGCGCTGAGCCAATCCGGGAAGGCGCGCCGGCAGCTGGCCCTCACTGCCAAAGCTTTCAAGGCTTAGGCTCCGGAGAACCGGGTTTTTGCGCGGAACAGAACCACTTTCCCATGTCCTCGGACACCTCGACGCCACCCGAGAAATTCGCCGTCAGCCCCTGCTTTCTGGCTTTGGCGAATCGCCGGTTGAAATAACGAATCCGCGGGCTAATATGGTGGGTTAAGTAGGCGTTTTGGGCCACGACTCCAAGAAGGTATGGAACGATCAGATCCCGCAGACCCGTCCCGTCGAGAGTTCATCCGCACGATCGGGAGCACCGCAGCCTCTGCCGCCATTCTCAGCGGCCGCGTCGACCCGGACTCTCTCGTTCGGCCGGTCGCTCCCGACAACCCGGCGCCTCCAGGCGCGGTGTCCATCACTCTGCGAATCAATGGCCAAGAACACCATCTCCGGATTGATCCACGCACCACCCTCTTAGATTGTCTCCGCGAGACCGTGGCGCTCACCGGCACGAAGAAAGGCTGTGACCACGGCCAATGCGGCGCGTGCACCGTTCACGTGAACGGGCGGCGGGTGGGCTCGTGTCTGACGTTGGCCTTGCTGCACGATGGGCAGGAAATCACCACGATCGAAGGGCTTGGCTCGCCCGAAGCGCTCCATCCGATGCAAGCGGCCTTCCTCGAATGCGACGCTTATCAGTGCGGTTATTGTACTTCTGGACAAATCATGGCGGCGGTGGCCTTGACCAAAGAACCGTGCGGACCAGCCGATGCCGATGTGAAGGAACTGATGAGCGGCAACATCTGCCGGTGCGGCGCGTATCAAAACATCGTCGCTGCCATCCAAAAGGTGCGTCGACAGGGTTAGATCATTCCAGGCATGGAAGGAGTTGCATGAAGACCTTTGAATTTAGCCGCCCGTCCGATCTGCGGACCGCCGCCACCATGGCCAGCCAAGCCAAAACCGCGCAGCAGGGGGCTGATATCCGCTACATCGCCGGCGGGACGACACTCATCGACCTAATGAAACTCAACGTCGAAACGCCACAGCGCGTCCTCGACATTAACCGATTGCCGCTCGACGCGATCGAACGGACTCCGGAGGGCGGGCTTAAGATCGGCGCGACGGTGCGCAACGCGGCCCTGGCGCATCATCCGGCCGTTAAACGCGATTACCCGGTGCTTTCCCAAGCGATCTTGAATGGCGCTTCCGCACAGCTGCGGAACATGGCGACCACCGCGGGCAATCTGCTCCAGCGGACGCGTTGCATGTATTTTCGGGATCCAGCCATGCCGTGCAACAAACGCGAACCTGGGACAGGCTGTCCGGCCATCACCGGGGCGAACCGTAACCTGGCTGTGCTGGGGACGAGTGACCATTGCATCGCAAATCATCCTTCGGACATGTGCGTGGCCATGGCCGCCCTGGAAGCGACCATCCATGTGCAAGGGCCCAAGGGCGAGCGCGTGATTCCTTTCCATGAATTCCACCTACTGCCAGGAAAGACGCCCGATCGGGAAACGGTCCTTGAACCTGGGGACTTAATCACGCACGTCACCCTGCCGCCTTCGACTCCGGACGCCAAACAGTTCTATTTGAAGCTGCGCGATCGGGCTTCCTATGAATTCGCCCTCGCTTCGGCAGCAGTTGTCATCCATCAGCGCGATCACATCATCACCCGGGCTCGTATCGCCCTGGGAGGGGTAGGGGCAAAACCGTGGCGTTCACTCGAGGCGGAAGCAACTCTGGTGGGTCAGACTGCTGACCAGGCAAATTTCAGGAATGCCGCGGACGCGGCGATGCGCGACGCCAAACCGCAGAGTCAAAATGGTTTCAAAATCGAGTTGGCCAAGCGCTGCCTCACCTACGCGTTGCATACCGCGATGACCGCCTGACGAAAGATAGACCATGGCCACAAACCTATCGCCCGCCCATCCATCCACGTCCGGACGCGACTTGCGCCGCGTGGATGGCCCTTTAAAAGTCACCGGACAAGCGCGCTACTCCTCAGACTTCCAGTTCCCCGGCCTTCTGTTCGGAGTGCCGGTCGAGGCCACGATTGCCAACGGGAAAGTGGCGAAGCTAGACACCGCCGCTGCCGAGAAAGTGCCCGGGGTCCGCGCGATCTTTCATCGCGGCAACATCGGGAAGATCTTCCGGTCCGTGCAAGGGCACGGATTTGAAGGCATCTCCGATGAGCGCCGGCCTCCTTTTGAAGATGACATCATCCGCTACTACGGCCAATACATCGCCCTGGCCGTGGCTGACACTTTTGAAGCCGCCAAGGCGGCCGCTGACTTGGTTCGTGCCACCTATATAAAAGAGAAGCCGAATGTCGAAACCGACCTCAAGCCGGACGACGAGCCGGCGGTGGTGCCCACCACCGTCTCGCCCACGCCGCGGGAGCAAAGCAAACGCGGGGATCCAGCAGGCGCGTTCGAAACGGCCCCGGTCAAGCTGGATCAGACGTATGTCACGCCTACGGAAACGCACAATCCGCTCGAGCTGCACGCCACCACAGCCGTTTGGCAGGGCTCGAAGCTCACTCTTTACGAATCCACTCAATCCATTTTCAACACGCGCAAGATCCTGGCTCAGATGTTTGGGTTGCCTGAGGAGAATGTGCGGATCATCACGAAATTCGTCGGTTCTGGCTTTGGCAGCAAGTTGTGGCCTTGGACCCATTGCCCGCTGGCCGCGGCCGCCGCGCCAATTAGGGAAGCCGGTCAAGGTCGTGGTCAGCCGCAAGATGATGTTTCAGACGGTGGGCCATCGTCCGCGCACGCAACAGCGAGTGCGGCTCGGGGCGACGCGGGAGGGCAACCTGGTGTCGCTCCAGCACGACTATGTGTGCCATCAGGCCATCCTCGACAACTATCTGGAGGACTGCGGCGAAACGACCGCGTTCCTTTATAGCGTCCCGAACTTGCGGGTGGCTTTCGGCCGGGCTCGCCGGAACGTCGGGTCGCCCACCTCGATGCGCGGCCCTGGGGCGGTTCCAGGTTTATACGCCACCGAGTCGGCGCTCAACGAACTCGCTGAGCAACTTCAGATCGACCCGGTTCAACTTCGCCTCTTGAATGAACCCCAGCGGGATGAGTCGGTCGACCTTCCCTTTTCGTCCCGTCACCTCCTGGAATGCTTGCGCCTCGGGAGCGAGAAGTTCGGCTGGTCGAAACGCACGCCTGGGATTGGCTCCATGAAGCGGGACGGCTTGACGCTGGGCTGGGGAATGGCCAGTTGCACCTGGATGGCCGCCCGCTTTGCCGCCGACGCCACGGTCCAACTGAGGGACGACGGCACCGTGCGAGTAGCTTGCGGCACCCAGGACATTGGCACCGGCACCTACACCGTGCTCGCGCAGGTTGCGTCTGATAAAACGGGGGTGCCAATCGAGAGAGTCGAAGCCGAGCTGGGGGACACCGCTCTTCCAGCTGGGCCTATTTCCGGTGGTTCCATGGCGACGGCTTCTGTGATTCCAGCGGTCCTTGCGGCCGCGGAGAAAGCCATGGACTCCTTGCGCACGATTGCCGCCACCACTCCGGGCAGTCCCTTTCACGGGCATAAGCCGGAGGATCTTGGATTTGAGGGGGGCAAAATCCTTGTGAAAAGCGGAAGCGCGGCGCCAGGGGTTGCCTTTGCGGAAATCTTGCGCCACGCCAACCTCCGTTTGGCCACCGGCAGCGGCAAAAGCCCCTCGACGTTGACCAACCCGAAGCCAAAGTTCTCGACACATTCGTTCGGCTGCCATTTTGTCGAAGTCACGTGGCAACCGGAGATGGCCCGCCTGAGAGTCACCCGGGTGGTCACCATTATCGACGCGGGGCGTATCTTAAATCCCCTGGCCGCACGCAATCAGGTGGAAGGGGCCGTCGTCATGGGATTAGGCATGGCGCTCTTCGAGCAGACGCACTATGACCCCCAGACAGGGGCTCCCCTCAACAGCAACCTGGCTGATTACGTCGTGGCGGTCAATGCCGATGCCCCGGCAATCGAAGTTCACTTCCTCGAGTATCCGGACAAGGAGCTGAATGAGCTGGGCGCGCGCGGTATTGGGGAAATCGGATTGGCGGGCGTGGCGGCGGCCATTACCGCCGCGGTCCATCATGCCACCGGCGTGCGCATCCGGACGCTGCCGGTGACGCTCGAGGAATTGCTCGGTTGACCGCCCGCGGGCTTGTCCATCTAACGGAGAAGACCCCACCGAGGAGCCGTCTCCGACGCGTCATTTCTTGCGCCGAGGTGCCTTTCGCGTTGGCCATCCTGCGACCGGTTGAAACGTAGGTGGCACTCTCTTCTGACTCAAATCGCCTCAGGGATCACATGATCGGCAGACTCGGGTCGAGGTTATGCGCCCGCAGCCAGTCCCGGTCAAATAGCCTCGACATGTAGCGCAGCCCCGAATCACACAGCAACGTCACGATGACTTGGCCGGGCCCTCCTTCTTTCGCCAGGTGGAAAGCGCCCGCCAGGTTGATGCCCGAAGAAAGCCCAACGAAAATTCCCTCTTCCTGGAGCAATTGATGCACGATGCTCAGGGCGAGCTGGTCCGGAATGCGGCAGGCGTCGTCGAGTGAAACCCCCCGCAAGTTTTCCGTCACGCGGGTCTGTCCAATTCCCTCAGCAATGGAATCGCCGTCCGACTTGTTCAAATCGCCATGCTTGAACCAGGAGTACATGGCCGCTCCATCGGGATCGGCACACATGACCTTAATCTTCGGATTTCGCTCCTTGAGGAACAGGGAGGTCCCGCCGAGAGTGCCACCCGTGCCGACGGAGGCGACAAAGCCGCTGACTTCTCCCGAGGTTTGTTCCCAGATCTCCGGACCAGTTGTTTTATAGTGAGCCATCCGATTGGCCAGATTGTCGAACTGGTTTGCCCAATACCACCCGTGCTCAGCTGCCAGTCGTTGCGCCTGCCGGTTGTAATTGCCCGGATCGGCGAACGGCTTTTCCGGCACTGGAATCACCTCTGCTCCTAAGGTGCGCAGCAGAGCCATCTTCTCCGCTGATTGAGTGTCCGGGATGACAATGACAGTCCGGTAGCCTTTCCCGACAGCCCAACCAAAGTCAGGCCAATCCCGGTATTACCAGCGGTTCTTCCACAATGGTCGCACCCGGCTTGAGCAAGCCACGCTCTTCCGCATCCTCAATAATGCGCAGGCCAGCTCGGTCTTTCACCGAGGGGCCGCCCGGATTCATAAATTCGGCTTTGCCCAGAATCTCGCAGCCGGTCATCTCGGACAGACCGCGCAGCCGCACGAGCGGCGTCCGGCCGATGTGGCTTTCGATGCCGGAATAGGACCGCGGCTTTGCCGTGGGCCGCTTCGCGAGGTGTGCCAGGTCAATGAACATGCGCCATCGCTTGTGTGGTCGGTTGGGCTGCGCTGTGTAACCGGAGGTATGGCTTGATTTTCCGAATGCCCCCAGGGAACAGTCTGTGGCCGCTTCCGCGTCGGAGCAGCCGGCACGGCGATGCATTCCTGACCATCCTGCCAGTCAGCGGGGGTGGCGAGCTTGTGTTGGCGGTCAGCTGCGGTGAGTCGATCACGCGTAAAGCTCAGCGAAATTGCGGCCGGTGCTGGCTGGATAAGTGAGCGTCAGTTTGATCTTCTTGTCCGGTCCAATGACGAACACGGACCGAACGGTCGCGGTGCTGTCGGCATTCGGATGGATCATATCGTAGGCCATGGCGACCTTCCGCTCCGGGTCGGCGATGATCGGAAAGTTCATCGTGCAGGCCTGCGTTTCGTTGATGTCTTGAATCCATCCGCGGTGCGATTCGATCGGGTCAACGCTTACCGCCAACACTTTCACGTGCCGCTGGGCGAACTCGCCTTTCAACCGGGCTAAGGTCCCCAGTTCGGTCGTGCAGACCGGGGTGAAATCGGCGGGGTGGGAAAAAAGAATGCCCCAGCCATCCCCGAGCCATTGGTGGAAGTCCAATTCCCCTTCGGTGGTTTGAGCGGTGAAGTTGGGAGCTGTATCGCCTAGTCTGGCAGTCATTGATTTCGTCCTTTCTCGTTGCGTTGGTGGATAGGTTAAGTTCGTTCGAGAAATGTGCGTCGTCCTCTGTATTAAGAAGAGAAGCCGTCCGATCCTTTCGCCGGGCGGCTACTTAATCATCTGGTGATGGAGCTCCCCGATGTCGCCCCTCTTTTCCAAAAAGAGCTGCTCAAAGCGTATCTTGGATTGATAAGGCTCGGGCCCGAACTGGATTTCGAGCACATCGCCATCCGACATGTATTGCGAATAGAGGTAGAGCCCATTGCCACCCCCTTGGTCCATCACGCAGCGGAATTCGGGCAGATACGCTCGCACCGAGCCTCGCCGATTGACCCTCCAGGCCACATGCTCGGCGGCGATGGTCGCTTGCATCAAAGCCAGGTGGCCCTGTTTGGGCCCCGGATTGCCGATGCAATCGCCCACCGCGTAGATATTCCGATGGATCGATTCGTCCGCCCGCATCGTGTTCCAGTCAACCGGGACAAAGCCCCGTTCATTGGCGAGCCCGGAGGTCTGCAGCGCGGGGATGCCGCGATAGGGCGGCACCAAAACGCAGAGGTCATACGGCATCGTGGTCCCGTCCTGGAAGTAGAGCGTCTTTGCGTCCATACGGACGAGGTGGACCTCTTTGTGAACAATGATCCCGCGTTTGGCGAAGTGCTGCTCCAGATACCGCCACACTTCCGGCCCGCCCGGCGGCAAGAGGCTTTCTTTGTCGCTGATGTAGTGAAGCCGCGCCTGATCACGTATCCCCGCCTCGCGGAGGTGATGATCCAAATCCATCAAAATCTCCATGGGCGGTCCATCGCAGGGAGTGTAGCCGGCGCCCACACCCGCAATAAACTCACCGCCTTTGAAATTAAGCAACGCCTTCCGCGTCTCCAGAATTCTCCCTGGATCGCAAACCGAATAGGCGAACTCGCGTGATCCCGGGAGAACCTCGTAAGCATGCCGGGCGCCGGTTGCCAGGATCAAATAGTCGAAAGGATAGCGCTGTTTTTGGCCGACGACTTCGTTGTGTTCCTGGTCGATCTCGATCATCGCGTCACAAACGAACTCGATGCCCGTGCCGTCAAAGTTGGCGGCCAGATCCATGGTGAGGCTCTCGAGGTCGACACCCTCGAAGATCACCCGGGGAAACGACGCTCGAAACGTCGTGCGCGGTTTGTCGGAAAGGATCAGGATGCGGTGCCCGTCTGGGACCAGGTGTCGCAAATCCCACGCCGCTTTAATGCCGGCAAACGACCCGCCCACGATGATCGTCGTCCGGCTCATGCCGATGGCTTTGTCGGTTCCGCTCCTGCCAGTCCAGCTGGAGCTCCCACTCCTAACTTGCGCAGGATCCCCTCGAGCGGACAAAAACCCGTGAACGAAGACTGCAGCAGGTTGAAACCAACCAACCCGGTCACCCAAAGCCAATCCGGACTCTGATACTTGGCCAAAAAGAGAGTGGTCAGAATGAAGATGCCAGCGAACCGGCGAATGATCATTTCAAGGCGCATAAAGGGATGGCTGTTCGAACTTTCACCTTTGCTAAGAAGAGAAAAACCCGATTCCTTTCGTCAGCCGGAAAGAAATCGATCCGCAAGCGTCGTCGCTGCTCCCGTGCGGCCTCCCGGGCTCGCCTCGGGGCCAACGTCACGGCGCAAACATCGGGGCTGGATCCATCAGCCGTTCGGAAAGGAACCAAGCCCCCCAGCGCGCGTAGAAGTCTCCTCGCGTCTCCCCGGCGCTGGCCAGTCTCTCGCGGAAGGAGCGAAGAGGTCCCCGGCTGATCGGCTCCGTCTCCCCGCGACCGTTCAAGCGCTTCCCGGCGACGGCTTCGACGAAGTCGCAGAACCAGACTGGCACCGGCACTGGTGGATCGATCAGGTCCCAGAGACGCAAGGCATCGGCAGCGGCAATGCTCAAGCAACGCCGGCCATCGGGACTAAACTGGATGCAGCGGATCTCCCGATTGCTGCGTAGCGCTTCTGTAATCGGATAGCCCGTCTGCGCGTCCCACAACCGGGTGGTGCCATCGTGACACCCAGTCAAGACAGAGCGACCGTCCGGGCTGAACTCGGCCTGGAGCACATTTTCGTTGTGCCGCATGGGCCGCGAGACCGGGTCCCCATTGGTCGCGTCCCATACGCGAGCGGTTCCATCGTTGGAGAAGGTCAGCACCCTTTGGCCATCTGGACTGAAGTGAGCTCCATCCACCCCGCGTTCGTGACGGATCGGCCGAGTCAAAGGGCGGCGCGACCGCGCATCCCATACCAACGCCGATCGATCCGCCGACGCCGTCACAATTCGCTGGCCGTCGGGGCTGAACTCCGCCGTCCAGACGATTCCCTTGTGTCGCAACGGCTCCGCCCATAAAGGCTCACCCTTGTCCGCCGACCAGAGCCGGGCGGTCCCATCCGTGCTGGCCGTCAATAAAGCGCGAGAATCAGGGCTGAATTGCACGCTCAGCACTTCGCCCGGATGATGGAGCGACGGCCCAATCGGCTCGCCCGTGACTGAGTCCCAGAGCCGGGCGGTGTTGTCCTCCGAGCCGGTGGCCACCAGACGACCGTCTGGTGAAAAGGTAATGGCATAGAGCCGCCGCCGGTGCAGCAATGGTGGTGTCAGCGGCTCGCCCGTTCCCAAATCCCAGACCCGCCCCGCGTTGTCCCAGCCGGCGGTAGCGAGCCTTTTTCCATCCGGGGAAAGTTTCACCTTGTAGATTTCCGCCGCATGGGCCATGGGCTTGCCAATCCGCTCTCCGGTGTGGGCGTCCAAGACCTCCGCTCGTCCGGAGGTCGTGCGAACGACCCACCGCCCATCCTGGCTGAAACAACCGCTCGGAAAAGGGTCGCTCGTCTTGACCACCAAAGGGCTTGGCCGACCGGTCTGGACGTCCCAGATCTGAGCGGTCCCGTCCTGCGAGGCCGTCATCAACGACCGTCCATTCTGATCGAAGATCAAAGCGGTGATTGGACCTTCGTGCTCGAACGGCTCGCTGAAAGGCATTCCCGTGAGGGCATCCCACACTCGGACGACGCCGCTCTGGGAACGAGTGGCCAGGTGCTTTCCGTTTGGGCTGACCTGGAAATGGGCAAAGGGCCGTTCCGCCTCGATCGGTCGGCCAATCTCCATCCCGGTCACCGCGTCCCAGATCTTCACCGGCCGGTCGTAGGCCATACTGAAAAAGCGGCTCCCATCCGGGCTGAATCCAACGGACAGAACCTGATTGTCATAAGCCTCAACCTCTTTGAGTTTGTCCCAGGTCCGCGTATCCCAGAGACGGATCCGACCGCCCGAACTCTCGGCGAGAATGGTGCCGGCCGGATTGAAGACCCATCCGGTGTCTCGGCCCTCGACCTTGAACCTTTTCGCAATCGTCTCGTAGGCCTCGCCGGTCCAAACGACCACATCGCCGCCCTCGCACGTGACGGCAATGGCGCGGGCGTCCTGACTCATCTGCGCCCAATTGACCTGAGACCCCATCGGCAGTGGATCCCCGACGCGCCGGTGCGCCAACACATCCCACACCTGCACCGATGAAGCCGTCGCCGATAGTGCCAGCCGCTTGCGATCGTGACTGAGGTTGGGTTGAATCCTGGCCTCAGGCACGGTCGGAAATTCGAAGGTAATCTGGCCGGTCGCCCAGTCCCAAAGCCGGCAAGCCCCGTCCAGACTGGTCGTCAGCACGAATCGTTCATCGGCAATGAAGGCCGCCATCGTCAACTTCAAGCGGTGTGGCAGGACGGCTTCTTCTCGCCCGCTTCGCAAGTCCCAAATCCGCGCTTTGCCGTCGTCCGCCGTCGTGATCAAACGGCGCCCATCGGCGGTGAGCGACAAATGGTTCACCGGCGAACCGTGGCGGAGCGGGGCCGCCGCGGGCAGCGCGAAGTTGCCTTCGGTCAACATGGAGACTAATCGCGTCGCCGCCACCTTGTCTTTCGGGTTTTGCCTCAAGAAACCGCTCAGGCTCGCAAGCGCATCGCTTCGCTTGCCCGCCAAGACCAGCTCATCCAGCTTTTGCCACTCCAAATCCCGTAGATTCTTCGCGAGGCGGACGTTGGCTCGCTCTTTCTCTCGATTTGCCGACGCCAACCGTGCCCCCATGAGCAGAACCCCAGTCAGACCGACCAGGAAGACAACGTGCAAAAGGGCCGTCAGTGTAGCGACCTTTGGATTGCGCTGCATCCACTTCACGAGCCGCTCCCTCGGTGTGCTCCGCCGCGCCAGAATCGGTTCGTGCTTCAACCAGCGTTCCAGATCCTCCTTTAACCCTTCGGCAGAGCCGTAGCGCCCGCCCGGACTCTTCTCGAGGCACTTGAGACAAATGGTCTCAATGTCCCGGTCGATGGCCGGGTTTAGCGTCCGAGGCGGAGTGGGATCTCTTTCCAACACCTGCCGAACGGTCTCGACCGACGTCCCCCCGGCGAAAGGCGGCTGCCCGGTTAACAACTCGTAGAACACCGCTCCCAACCCGTAGATGTCGACCGCAGTCGTCAGTTGCCGCACATCGCCGCGTGCTTGCTCGGGCGGCATGTAGCTGGGCGTGCCGATCACCGCCATGGTGTGTGTGAGGGTGCTTTCTTTCTCGACCAGTTTCGCCAACCCAAAGTCGGTCAGGTGCGGCACCCCTTTGCCATCCAGCAATATGTTGCCCGGCTTGATGTCGCGATGCAGAATGCCGCGTTGATGGGCGTGGTGGACGGCGCCGGCCAGCTTGGCCAGGAATTCGACCGCCTCTCGCTCGGCGAAGGGCCGCTCGCCCCGGACAAGGCGCTGCGAAAGCGAGCCGCCTTCAAGGAATCGCATGCTGAAAAACGGTTGTCCCTCCCATTCTCCAACTTCGTAGATGGGCACGATATGCGGATCTTCCAGAATCGCGACGGCTTTTGCTTCCGTGCCAAATCGGGCGACGAAGTCCGGCGAGGCGAACAGGCCGGTCGCAATCACCTTTAAAGCGACGATGCGGTTGATCTGCGTGTGGCGTGCCTTATAGACGATCCCCATGCCCCCTCGCGCTATCTCCTCCAGCAACTCATATGTCCCCAACGTCCGGGGCAAAGCTCGCTGGGCCGACGCCCGCGTGGTTCCCTCCCACGGGCCCTCATTCCCCATGACTGCCGCCAGCAGACACTTCGGGCACATTCCCCTGGGCGCTTCAGGTGGCAAGCCGCGTCCGCATTTCGGACAAACGACAGTGTGGCTGGCTTCTGACATCAAGGATCCGACTCCACTCCATTAAGAAGAAAATCGGTCGAGACCTTCCTCCCACTCCCGGCAGCCTAGCCGTTCAGAGCCGCCAGCAACTGGCGGAGCTCAGGCTCAACTGCCTCCGGCGTATCTACCGTTTTGGTGACCTCGTCCACCAGCAGCGCTTTGAAACGCGCACGCATTCGGTAAATCGCCGACGTGATGGCCGCGGGCGATACTCCCAATTGGGCGGCGGCCTGGTCGTAGGAGATCGCCCCCTTTTCTTCGAGCAGGAAAGATTTCAAGACTTCGAACCGTGCTTCTTCTGTTTCGGCTGCCAACCGGTCCAGCGCTACGCCAAGGAGCGCCTGGGCCCAACGCTGCTCAAACAGCGTCTCCGGCGTCGTCCGCTCGACCGGTTCCAGCCGGTAACGCTCCTCGGCCGAGGCCGCCTCGAGCGAAAAGACCTGCGCCCCTCCACCCCGCTTCTGGGCCTGGGCCTTATCCCTCTCATTCGCCATGAAATGGCTCATCGAAGTCAACAGGAAGGTGCGGAATTTCCCCCGGCGGGCGTCCACCGAATGGAGGTAGTCCTTTTCCAGGAACTGAGCGAAGAACGCCTGCGTCAGATCGCTCGCGTCCTCGTGGCTATGCCCCTTGCGGCGGACGAAAGCATAGAGGGGATACCAGTAAGTCCGGCATAATCGCTCCATCGCCGCGGCCGCCTCGGGCGAACGGCTGTCCCCCGCGCGCGCGACCACTGACCAATGGGTCGTCGCAAAAACCCCCGCCCCTTCCCTCAATTCGCCCTTTGGTGGAGGCATCGTCACTCGCCCACGTTGCCAACAAAGCCCATTAAAATAAAGAAACCTTTACCAGCACCACCCCGGCGCTTGGTCTCCTGACGGCGGCGGCTTGCGCCGCTTCCGGCGTTTGTCCGGGCCTGGTCCGGGCGGGGCGGATGATCGTCGATTTTCGAGCAGGCAGTGCTTCTCCGGGTGTCCATCCCGCGTTCTTCCCCGATGGCAGGCTCAGGAGAAACATTTAGAGTTTTGTCCGGTCGTCAAAACCAAGCGGTTTGGCCATAAATACGTGAGCCATTTTCCGTGGAGCGAAGAAGCCAGTGAAACTAACCAAGCCGATCAGTGTGCGCGGCACGACCGTTTCGACCGGCGATAGCAGCGAGCGTTATCGGGAAAAACTTGCTCGGATCACTCTGGACGCGTTTAAGTTCACCTTCGATGGAACCATTCGGGTCACTCTCGCTTGGAACGGCGCCACGGTGTCTCTGACCGTGGCCGATACCGGCATTGGCATTGCCCCGGACCAGCTCACTCGTATCTTCGACCGGTTCCACCGCGTTCCCAACGCGCGCGGGCGGACCCATGAAGGCACCGGCATTGGCCTCGCCTTGGTCCAGGAGCTTGCCCGTTTGCACGGCGGCCAAACCAAGGCCGAGAGCGTTGTCGACCAAGGCAGCATCTTCACCGTCTCGATTAAGGCCGGGGTCGCTCATCTCCCCAAAGAGAGAATCTCCCCGGGGCGAAAGCTCGCTTCGCCCTCGACGGCCCCGTCCGCCTATGTCGAAGAAGCGCTTCGCTGGCTGCCAGACTCATCTCCCGACGTCCTGGGCAAATCCAATTCAGCCGCCGAACCGAAGGCTCCCGGGTCCAGTGGGATGGCGCGGGCGGAACGGGCGAAGGCTCGCATTCTCCTCGCCGACGACAACGCTGACATGCGGGAGTATGTGCAGCGTCTCTTAATCCAGCAGGGCTACGAAGTGACCGCCGTGGCAGATGGGGAGGCGGCCCTGCTGGCGGCAAGAGCAAGGCCTCCCAATCTGGTCCTGAGCGATGTCATGTTGCCCAACCTGGATGGGATCGAGCTCGTGAAAGCATTGCGCGGTGACCGAGACCTCAAGGTGATTCCGGTCGTCCTTCTGTCCGCCCGCGCCGGAGAGGAAGCCCGCGTCCAAGGGCTGAAGCACGGGGCCGATGATTATCTGATCAAGCCATTCAGCCATCGCGACTTGCTCGCCCGTCTGGAATCGCACCTGGAATTAGCCCAGGTTCGCCAAACAGCCGCCGACTCAGAGCGACGCGAACGAGAACGTATCGAGTTTCTAACCGACGCTGCCCAGATCGGCGTTTGGTTTTGCGACCTGCCGTTCGACAAGCTCGAATGGGACCATCGCGTCAAAGAGCATTTCTGGCTGCCGCCCGACGCCGCCGTCACCATTCAAACCTTCTCCGAGACTTCATCCCGAGGATCGCGAGCGCACGCACTTGGCCATCGAAGATTCCATCGCCAAGAAAAGTCGCTACGAAGTCGACTACCGCACCGTCTCGCCCGATGGCCAAATCAAATGATCCGGGTCATTGGCCATCCCCACTTTGATTCCAACGGCACTCCAACTCGCTTCGATGGCATTTCCATTGACATCACTTCGCGGGTTCATGCCGAAAGCCGCAGTCGTTTCTTGGTCAGCCTGGACGACGAACTTGCAGCCCCTGATCGACCCCCACCAGATCATGCTGACTGCGGCGCGCGTCCTCGGAAACCACCTCCACGTCGATCGTTGCGCCTACGCCGACGTGGAGGCCGATGCCGACACCATGAACCTGGCGGGTAACTACGTGCGGGCTTCCGAAATCAAGAGCATCGTCGGCCGTCTCAAGTTTTCCGATTTCGGGCCGGAGGTCCTCCGCTTGATGCGTCAGAACTTGCCCTTCACCGTCCCAGACATCGACCATCATGAGCCCTCGCTGGCCCATTTGCCCGCTTACCGCGCCGCCCAAATCCGATCGGTCATCTGCGTTCCGCTCCACAAGGCCGGCCATTTCGTTGCCGCGATGGCCGTGCACATGACAGCGCGAGATCGCCGAACGCAAACGGGTCGGCGAAGAGCTGCAACAAGCCCGGGAAAAACTCAGCCACCACGCCGAGGATTTGGAACAGCAAGTCGCCCTCCGCACCACCTCTCTGCAAGAAGCGCTCACCCAGCTGGAGGAGTTCTCTTACAGCGTCTCTCACGATTTGCGCGCTCCTTTGCGCGCGATTGCCGGATACAATCGAATCATTCGCCAGGATTACAGCGGCGACCTGCCGGCCGACGCGCTCACTTACCTTGACCGGATCGAACGAAGCGCTCAGCGCATGGAGCGTTTGGTCACTGATGTCCTGACGATGAGCCAGGTGGCGCGCGCTGAGATCAACTTGCATCCGATCGGCCTGCAAGGGTTCATTGAGGAGATCATCGAAGACCATCCCCAAATGCGGGCAGCCGCGGCCGAAATTCAGATTGCCACGCCTCATACGGTGGTGGCAGATGATGTGCCTCTCCGCCAGGCGCTGACAAACCTCCTTTCCAATGCCGCCAAGTTCGTGGACCAGGGAATGAAGGCGCAAATCGTCGCGCGCTCGGAACGGGTCGGCGACCGCATCCGCATTTGGGTCGAGGACTCGGGCGTCGGCATTCCGGAGCGATATCGAGATAAGCTCTTCGGCATGTTTCAGCGCTTGCCGGCCAAATCCATGGTCGAAGGCACTGGCATCGGCCTGGCCATCGTCCGGAAAGCCGCCGAACGCATGGGCGGCAAAGTTGGCATGGAGCCAAACCAACCCAAGGGCAGCCGCTTCTGGATTGAACTAAAAGCCGCATCGACATGAACTGTCCCAGTGTTTTCCTGCTCGTCGAGGACAACGAAGACGACGCTTTCTTCATGCAGCGCGCTTTCCAAGCGGCCGGGTTGAAAAACCCACTGCATATCGTCACCGACGGCGAACAAGCCGTCGACTATATGTCCGGGCAGCATGGCTTTTCCGATCGGTCGAAATACCCTCTGCCCGATATGATATTTCTCGATCTGAAAATGCCCGGCTTGAATGGCTTCGACGTTTTGCGCTGGATCCGCCACGATCGGAAATCCGACGTTCCCGTCGCCGTCCTGACCTCCTCCTCCGAAGAGATTGACTGCCGCAAGGCCCGCGAGCTTGGGGCCAATTGTTACCTTCTGAAACCGCCCGAACCGGCGATGGTTCTCAACTGCTGCAAGTTGTTTAACCTCGATTGCCGCACCCAATTGGGCTGAGGCGCCCAGGCCCGAAACTGCCTCGCCGGCGCCCCCGGGCAGCGCCCCGGCTCCGCTCCGGCGCTGCTCGCCACTGCCAATTTTTTGGCAATGATCCTTGACGCCCCTGGACGCGCGTGCCAGTTTTTTGGCATGTCAAGCCGCCGCCGCCAGCCCCAGCCCAAGTCCTCCTCCCTCCCCCAGCTCAGCCGCCGCGAACGGCAGCTCATGGACGCCCTTTACCGCCTCCAGCGTGCGTCCGCCGCCGAGATCCAAAACGCCTTGCCCGACCCGCCCAGCTACACCGCCATCCGCACCCATCTGACCCTGCTCGAAGCAAAAGGGCACGTCCGCCACGAAAGCGATGCCGGCCGCTATATCTACTCGCCGGTCGTGCCCCGCGAAGAGATGGGCCGCCGCGCCATGGAGAGCGTCCTGAAGACCTTCTTCGATGATTCCGTCGACCTCGCGATCACCGCGTTGATGAAGCGGAAGCACGCCGAACTCTCCCATGCACAAATCGCCCGGTTGCAGGAGTTGATTGCCCAGGCGAAGAAGGAGGGCCGATGAACGGCCCTCTCGACTTGCTCCTGTTTTGGGGAATGGTTTGGACAGCGTTGGGCAGCGGCGTTTTCGCGATCACGCATTGGGCCGCCCAACGGATGGGCAATGCAGCCGGCCGGCATCTCGCGTGGACCTTCGCCTTCCTCGTCGTCGCGCTCCTGCCGGTGTCGCACGCAACCTGCCAGAGGGTGGTCAAGGAACACGACCTTCCGCCCGCCGCGCGAGAAAATCTGGCTGAAAGCGAGCGGCAACGAACTGCGGCGGCAACCACTCCTCCAGGCCAGGGCGCCTCATGTCCGTCCACGCGGGCTCGACCACCTGGGTGGCAGCTGCTTGGTCACTCCTTCTTCGGCGTTTGGGCTGCCGGCGCCCTTTTGACGCTTGGCCGCGGCATCGCGGCGTGGCGCAAGCTTCACCAATGGCGAGCGCGCAGCCGGATCTTTCAACCGGATCTCAGCGGGCTGCCCGAGCCGCTTCTCGCCGCGCTCCAACCCGGTCGGATTGAACTGCGAATTGCGGTTGAAGATGGCCCCGGCGTTCCCATTACCTGGGGCGCGCGGCGCGCGATCGTCTTGCTCCCCTCGCCGGCCGTTGCCTGGTGCCGGGAGCGCCTCGCAGCGGTCCTGGCGCATGAGCTGGGGCACATCCGCCGATGGGACAATTTCCGGCAACTCTTTGCGTTCGTCGTCTGCGCTCTGCATTGGTTCAATCCGCTCTTCTGGGCGGCCGCGCGTAGAATGAAAGCGCAGGCGGAACTGGCTGCCGATGATGCCGCCATCCTGACCGGCTTAAGGCCGTCGCTCTACGCCGCCGAGTTGCTCGCATTAGCTTCGACCCTGCGGGCCGCCCCGGTGATTGGCGCCTCCGCGCTCACGCCCATGTTCCAAGCGTTTACGGTCGAAGAGCGGATTCGCTCGATCGTGAATCCGAATGCGCTTCGTGCGCGGCTGGGGCCAGCCGCGCACGCCAAGATGGCCGTGGCTTTCGGCTTCTTCCTCTGCGCTCTGACGGCGCTCACCCTCGAAATCGACTCGGTCCGGCACCTGGCTGATTCGCCTACGTCAGCGGCAGAATGTCTGGCCAACCAGGCCTAGGTCCACCCCGAGACCTCTCAACCCGACTATGAATCCTGACCACCGTTCCTTGCACGCCATTTCCCTGCCGGCATCAACCGGCCGCGTCCGGCTCTGGCTTACGTGGGTGAGCTGGGCCTTGCTGGGTTGCTTACCTGGTCTCCGTGCGGCCGTTGACGCAACTCAGGTTGAGCCTGGGTTTGCCTTGAAACGGGTGTTGGACTATGGCGATCTGCACGCATTTACCTGGGATGAACGCGGCCGTCTCTGGATCGCGAGCGGATCGGATCATCGCTTGATCCTCAGCAGCGCGACCGCCACGGACGGGACAGTTCACCCGGCCGGCTCGGTGGCGCGCAAGGGCAACGACCGGACCAGCCTGCTGGTCAATGCTGGTCAGGCCTTCGTTTCGGATGGCGCCGTCATTCGCGTCTTTCGCCTCAGCCCGGGGCCTCGCCTGGAGGAAGAATCCACCTTGGTCCTCCCTGACCACCTTTTCCCGGAGCATTCTCGGGTAACTTCCCTGCATTGGGCCCCTTTGGGCGATATCTGGTTCTCCTACCGCTCCGCGATTACCAGCGAGCGTGGCGTCGGACGCGTTCATCCGGACACGGGACGTTGGGACATCGTTTCCATCGGACTCTTCGGTGACTTCACTTTCGACCCGGCTGGACTTCCAGTCGCGGCCGATGCGCAGACAGCCGCAGTTTTCCGTTTGGCCATGGGCATGGACTACGAGGGCGGACTGGCCAATTACACCAAAAGGGATCTGGCCCTTCCGTCGGATAGACCCGCCGCGCAGCCGGCGGCCCTTGCGATCTATTCCGGTTCAGCCTGGCCGCAGACAAATCGAGACACCTGGCTCATCTACGATTCCAAAGCCGCGGTTCTGCAACAGTTCCGCGAAGAGGGGGGGCGCCTCAGCTACAGGCGCGATCTGGCCCACTTCCCTCCAGCGACCACCATTTCCGACCTCCAGGTAGGCCCGGACGGGGACGTCTGGATGATCGGCAACCGTCCCTTGCCCACTCCGGTGGACGACCCGGGCCGCAGCTCGCTCCTGCGCTTGGCCAACTCCGAGGGAAGCCGAGCACAGCCTCCCGTCGCCGACTTCAGCGGACTCAAGACAACCGAAGCCATCGATGCGTTGAAGACTCCCAATTCATGGCAACGCGAGGCGGCTCTGCGTATCCTGGAGCGCCGCGATGACCTCCGCCATGCGCGCGGCTTGCACCCAGGGACAGCACTCCACGATTTGTTCGCCAACCAGGCGGCCGGGCCACTGCCCCGTCTTTATTCTCTCTTCGCGCTGCACCGGGTGCACTTGCTCGACGAAAACCTCCTCGAGAGCGCGAGCGAAGATCCGGAACCCATCGTCCGCATCTGGGCCGCCCTGCTTTTCGGAGAACGGAACTACCCGACTGGCCTCGCATTCCAACGTTTGGTGAAAATGGTGGACGACACCAACATGACCGTTCGCTCGGCCGTGGCTATTGCCGCCCGCCAATTTGTCTCCGGCTCAATGGCCATCGACACCGCGCCGCGGTCTATACCCCTGCGGGAAGTATTCACCGGCGGGATCTTAAGCGGTTTGTGGTTTAGCACAGATCACGGAAGCACCCCGGAGTTCGACCTGTTGTTTTGGAACGCCGTCCGGCCGATTGCGGCCTTTGATTCGGCCCATCCTCTTGGTTTCTTCAACATGGATAAGGATGAAGGTTCGCCCATCGCCTATTGGATGATCGGCTTGATCACGCAGATCGTCGCGGAGATGGACGATCCTCTCAAACAAGAGGACGCCATGCGCGTGCTGGCCAAACTGAAACCGGCCAATCACCGTCTGATTCTTGCGGCGCTGCAAGGGCTGAAAAAAGGCACTCCTCGCCGCAAAGTCCAACCCGCTGCCGGCACCCGGGAAGTGTTGGAGTTCTACGCCCGCAACGAGAACGGCTCAATCGCCGCTCTCGCCCAAGAGTTGCTCAACGCCTGGCTGCGCCCCTTCCGCCAGCCACCAGATTAGCCAATCGCAGCACGGACAGGTTCGATAGGCGCTTCCTGGGCCGTTGCCCAAGCTGAGGACCCGTGCGCCTCCGGCGCTCCCACGCTGCCGCGGACCCCGGGCTATGCCTTTGCCCGCGCCGGCTCATCCGTCCGCCCCGCTCTCATCGCCCGGACTCCATTGCTACATCCCCGGGGAGCCCCATGGGCGGTGCGCTCATTGACAAGGCCTGTGGTTGTCCGTTTACTCGTGAACGCCATGCTCTCCCGTCATACCTGTCTGGTGACACTCGCTGCCCTGTCGTCCGGATTCGTCTTGCTCGCCGCGGAGAATCCATCCGATCCCGGCGTCTTTGGCCATTCGATGCACGGCGAGGCCTTTGACGAAGGGCCACGACAGGCGGCTTATCTCATGCAAGGGATGCCGAGATCCATTTTCCGGTGACGACCACGAACACGGAGGCGCAAAGTTCTTCAATCGAGGTAGGCCAACTGCAGGTTTGGTATTTCGAGCCAGGCGGTCGTTTCGCCAGGTCGCCCGCTTGGACACCAACTGCGTGATGGCGTTGTGGGGGATGGCGATGGCGAACGTGGAAAACGAAAAGCGGGCCAAGGGATTCATGGCAAAAGCGATCCATGCTACAATGGCCTCCCGCGCCGCGAAACCACCTCTCCTCAATTCGCTCGCCGAGCTCTATCTGGGAACCGAAACGAACGACGTCCACAAACACCGCCAATGCGTCGTCGGCTGGTTACGGCGATTAAATTCCGAGCCGATCTCAAGCCAAAACCCTGCTCGCTTTCAAGGTTTGGGAGAACAACGGACGCGCCAGGATCTCCAGCCACAGCGCGATCGACGCGCTGGCGCGCAATTTCTGGCGCAGCAGCCACTGCACCCGGTGCACCACGCTCGCATTCATTTGTGGAATTACGAAGCCGACCGGCGCCGATTCGGCGGCGCGCTGCGGGCAGGGATCACCCGGGATCGCGCAGCCATGGCGCCTGCTGACCATGCCTCCGCCCTTCATCGCTACGCCGACGCCGCTTGGCAACAGGAAGCCGCCGCCCGCGTCGACCATGTGATCCACAATCGCGACCTGCCCGATCAAATCCACAATTATGCCCACAACAATGAGTGGCGATTCCGCACTCTCCGGCTCCGCCGGGCGCGTCCCCGAGCGATCGACCTGGCCGCTTGATCGGCGTTGCCCCGTCACCGAAATACAACCGCCTCGAATTGCCAGCCGAGCATGAAAAGGCCGACGAGCAACTCCAGAAGAAGTCGAACTGGAACCTACGACGGCAGCGCCCGCTACGGCCGCGACCGCCTCATCGAAACCCTGGTCCGCTGGGGCTGCCAGGACCAGGCTCACCTCGAATTGAGCAGCATGATCTACCTCGAGGCCACTGACGTGCCGAAGAAAATGCCAACTGGCTCCGCGCTGGCCCGCAACACTTCGCCAAGGCGAGATCCAGCACGCCGGTAAAATGGCCAGGCCAAATCCGCACTCCAGCGCGAGCGTGAACTGCGTCGGCGGCGTCCGTCGGCGAGCGAGGCGAAAAGCATCGGTGCCCGACGACGTGACCGAAAGTGGCGACAACGCCCTCAAAAACCACGTCAGCGCGCTGTCCGATGGATCGGGCTCGTGGCCGAGCTCAACGTGCAGCGACGTTGGCCTCGGCGAAACAAGCGATCTGGACAAAGCGATCAGGACGCTCAAAGACATTCCCGCCGAAGGGCTATCGTCTGGATGCGCAGCGGCAATGCCAAAGCGCTGGAAGCAGCTCGCAAAGCCGTCGAAGGCGGCACCAACCAGGTGCAGCCGCTGGCGCATTACGATGAATAATCTGCTGGCAGGCAGACAAGCAGGACGAAGCGAAAGCCCACTTCGCCACCTTACGCTTTTCGCCAGTCAGTCCCTGCCGGACTTGCCCGTCCTCGCGCGGCTCCAGGCGGTCGCAAGAAGCTTGGACCTTCCGGAGGATTGGCGAGAACCGCGCGTGCAACCCGACGATGTCGGCCATCGACCGCCGTTGGAAAGCCTCGGACCTTTCCGCTGGCACCCTGGCGCGGCTCCCGAATGGACCCTGCGCGACGCGGACCATAACCTCGTGTCTCTCCAGCAATACAAGGGCAGACCAGTCCTCGTCGTCTTTTATCTCGGATCAGGATGCGTTCATTGCATCGAGCAACTCAATGCCTTCGTCCCGAAGAGCAAAGCATTCAGCGAGGCTGGCATTTCGATCGTGGCTATCGGCACCGAGTCCGTCCCGGACCTGCAAAAGACTTTGAACAAAAGCAAAGCAAGTGGTGCGTTCCCCTTCCCCATCGTCTCCGATGCCACCCTCGCAACCTTCAAAGCCTACCGTGCCTTCGATGACTTTGAAAACCTGCCCCTTCACGGCAGCTTTCTGATCGACGGCCGGGGACTGGTTCGCTGGCAGGACATCAGTTACGAGCCGTTCTTGGACATCGATTTCCTCCTCCGCGAAGCCAAACGGTTGCTGGCGCTTCCCACTGCGGCAGTCCTCGCCAAGGCAACGGCTGGTCCGGTCCCCTGATCCCCCCTAACACAGATCAGCGCGTCGTTGTTCAAGGGCCGGCGATCGCTGTGGGGTGGCGGAGTTGCCGGAGTGCCATCGCCACCCGGGCTAGGAATCCGGCGCCTTCGTCGGGTAAAACCAGAGCGGCCTAAAGGGTGCCTAAGCCATACCTAAGCCGCTGCGCACTAATGAAAAGGATTCGACGATTTTCTTTCCATTTGGCACTATTTTCCTAACCCACTCCGATCAGGCAGTTTCCAAACACAAATGTGACGCTCGCTTTTCACCTGGGCTCCGACCGAGCCGTTTCGCTCCTTTGCCCTTAAGGCTCCACAAGGTAGGGCTCGCGCTGTTCATTCATCTTCAGACTTCGAACTTTCGAACTCTAAGCGGCGCGCTCGGAGACGCCCTAGGGAGCCGCTGCGGGCAGCATCGGCGCATAAAATCTCTGCGGCGCCGTAGCCGCAGCTGGATCCACGAAATCAAGCCAGCCGTTGGTGCTCAAGACCTCAGCGAGCGTCCTCCAGTTCTTCAAATCCGAAGAGACACGCACGTGGAAGACGGCATCCGGGCTGCCGATCACGGGCAGGCCGAACCGCTCCGGGGAGAGGCGCTGCAACGATCCGCTTTGCACCACGCGGCCCAGTTCGTGCCGTCCGGTAACAAGTGCGTCTGTTCCGTCATAAGAGAAGATGCCGTTCAGCACGATCGAAGTTGGGGCATTCGAAGGCATCGTCAGGGCATAGCGTAACTCTATTGTCGCCTGGCCAAAGAAGGGTCCGAATTTGATGAGCTGGTGAACACTGTCGTAGGTGCCTCCCTCGCTGATGCCCTCCACCATGCCACCGTCCGGCACCGATTCCTCCAATGCGTAAGCCATAACTCCAGCAGGCAGCGTGACCACAATACGGACCGGCAGTGGAAGTCCCGCCACAAACGTCCCGGCCGATTGTCGTTCCGCACCAGCGATCGGCCCCGAAGCGAGGCTGCCCGCCAACGCCGGCGGGGACTTGCTCAACCACCATAGCGGCGGTCCGTCGATGCTCGGTTCCCATACATACCATTCGCCCGTCTTCCACAATGCTCCTGCCCGAGTGACGAAGGCGATCGGTATGGGATTGGGCGGATTAGGCCAATCCTGTCCCTTTCGCCAGGCGGCGGCGTAGGCGGTCAATTCATCAGCCGAAAGGTGAAAGTCGGCCGGGCTGCGGTCAGCGGGAAAAGTGGTCGGGATCGGAGCGACCGTATGCGGTCCGGTGATAGGGATGCTTTGGCCATCGAGAGAAACCAGCCCCAGGAATTCGATGCTGTTGGCGGCCTCTAACGGCGCGGTCAGTTCATACGTGATGGTGCGCGGCAAGCCGTCGAAGAATGGACCGAACTTGATGTGGCCCGTGGTGGAATCGTAGGACCCCACCGGCAAAATGCCTGCCTTCCAACCGCGCGGCGGCACTTCTTCGACGACATAGGCACTGACACCAGCGGTCGGGTGGATCTCGAGCCGGACTTGAATGGTGTGCCCCGGCACATATTCGGCCGGCAGTTCGCGGACCGCCCGGGAAGGAATGGGAAGAACCGTCAGTAACGCCGGCGGCGAAATGGCCGTGCCGAGAAGGTTGCTGACGAAGAGGGAATAAGTCCCGCTGGCGGCTGGCAGCAGATCCCGCAGGGCCAGCTCCTTTCCGGTCGCGCCCAGGAGCGGGACCCCGTTGTAGCGCCATTGATAGGTCAAGGGCTCGGCGCCGACGGCTGCAGCCGACCAGGTCACTTCCCCTCCGCTCGTCACTGACTTGGCTTCCGGCGAATGGATGATCTCAGGTCTGAGAACCAGCACCTTCCGGATCCGATGATTGGCGCTGTCGCTGACAAAGACCTGACCTTCCACGTTAACCGCCACTCCCATCGGCGCGGAGAAACGTGCTGTTCGACCGGGCCCATCGACATAGCCGGCCTCGCCCGTGCCGGCCAGAGTGAGGACCGATCCATCCAGAGCGACCCGGCGCAACGTATGGTTTTCCTCTTCGCTGACCAACAACGCGCCGGACGGGTCCCATGCGATTCCTTGGGGATGATTGAACCGGGCCGCACCACCGGTGCCGTCGAGGCGCCCCGGAAAGATGCTGCCAGCCAGTTCGGAAACGGTGCCGTCGGCCAGAATGCGGCGTATCCGGTGGCTGCCCCATTCGGCAACGTAAAGGGTGCGTTGCGCATCGATCGCCAGGCCCGCTGGGTAATTCAGCCCTGCCGCCGGCCCGATTCCATCCTGAAAACCAGGATGGCCATTGCCGGCGATGGTCTCAACCTCTCCTCCCGGCGTCACCATCCGGACGGTGTGATTGTTGAATTCGGTGATGAACAGGTTGCCTCGGGGATCGATCACGACATCCTCGGGGAAGTCGAATTGAGCCGCCGCCGCCGGACCGTCCAGATAACCCCGCAGACCGCTGCCGGCTACCGTGGTCACCGTCCGCCCATCGGCCGAGATCTTTCGAATGCGATTGTTCTCTGAATCCGCAATGTAAACCGCGCCGTTGCCCGCCACGCAAAGGCCATGCGGGTTGCGAAACCGGGCGGAGCTGGCCGGGCCATCGAGAAAGCCGGCCGTGCCGTCGCCGGCGATAGTCGTGACCCCGCTGGGGATCAACGTGAGCTTGCGAATGGAGTGATCGCCTGCATCCGCAATATAGAGGGCGCCGTCGTTGCCCGCGGCGATCCCACGGGGTTGGGCAAAACCTGCTTCCGCGGCTGCGCCCCGTTCCCGAACAAGCTGCGTCGCCGCCGCCGTCGTCACAAAGGCCAGTTCAGATCCAGGTGATGCGACCGTCTCCACATATCGGCTCTCAACGATCTCGGACACGGGCGTCTGATCAACGAAGACGCGCGCCCGGATCGTGGTCGTCCCGGTCAGCAAAATCGGTTCGCTCAGCACGGGCGACGACGCCGTAGGGGTAGCGCCCGTCGCTGTGTAATGAACCGTGCCCTGAGGGACCGTCGTCCGGGGAAGAATGGTCACCGCATTGGTAAACAGCTTTTCCCCCGGCTCGATGACCAGGAGCGGCGGTGCCTTCAGATCGACGGAACGAGTATCGAGTGGATCGGTTGAATGGAGGTACTCCTGGAAATTATTGGCGCCGTCCGCATCGGGATCGGCAACCGCCAGGGCGCGCGGATCCGTTGCGAAGCCTGCGCCGAAGTATTGCCGTCGCCAAATATCCGGAATGCCATCTCCATAATAGGAGAGGTAAGCGCCCGTGTGGCGAACATTGCCGCGAAAGATCGGCCAGGGAGTCGTGGCCAACGGCGCGTGCCCAGCCAGCGCATACAACCTGGTGCCGACATCAAAGTAAATGACCCCGTCCGGTCCAATCGTCGTCCCGCCGCCAAAACTCATGCGTCCCCCCGTTTCAAAACTCCAGCGGGCGGAACCGTCCTCCGGCGCCAGACCAAATAAGCGACCGGCCTGATCGCCGAAACAGACTGTGCCGTCACTCGCGATCGCAGCAGTCGAAACGGCCCCGGCTTTGGTCTCGAGGCCCCAACGGATCAGACCGGTGTCGGCGGCGAATGCATAAAACCCGCCTGAGGAGCCGACATAGACCGCGCCGTCGGTTCCGATGACGGGCGAGCCATCGAGATCGCCTCGGATTTGAGCTGACTGCCAGATCACCCGGCCGTCGTCGGTTTTCAAGGCGTAAAGGCGCCCGTCATGGCCGGCGGCGTAAAGGACACCGTTGCTATCGAGGGCAGCCGCGTTGTAGATCTTGGCCAACGGAGTCCGCCAGCGCGTCTCGCCCTTGGGCGTGATGGCGACAAATTCAGAAAACAAATTCGTATCTTCGACGCTGGTATAAATGGTTCCATCGGGCCCCACGACCGGGGAGGAGAAATCGCGGTCCCGGCCCCCGCCGGCCCCATATTTCCAACGGATTGAACCATTGGGATCCACCGCATCCAATCGATGCGTCGGACCGCCTTCCACCATGTAAACTGTTCCGTCAGAAGCCAACGCCGGCGACACGTTCTGCAGACCGACTTCCGCCAGCGTCCATAGCCGCGCGCCGTTCGAATCCAAGGCATAAAACTGGTCGCCACCCAGCCCGAAACTGGTCGCACCGAAGTAGACCCGTCCATCGGGCCCGATGCACGGTGTCCCGCCAAGAAACAGACCGCCCGGCACATCAAACCTCCAGCGCAAGCGACCGTCCGCGTGAAGGGCGTCGAGTGCGCCCGGGCTGCTGACGTAGATGGTGCCGTCGGGGCCGATGCCAGGCGCCGTTGTCCCGAAACCCAATTTGTCGAAGAACCAGGACCCCTCTTCCAGTGGCAGGAACTCGAATGTCGGCCCCGCATACGGTTGCGGGTGGCCGCCTGCCAATTCGGTTCGATCAGGAACCGTCAATGCCTCTCCGAAGGCAAAGAGCGGCTGCAAGTTACTGATGGCTGGCGAAACGGTTGGACCAACCAGCCCGGAAGCGATCAGCCAGTCATCCCCGGCATAGAAGGCGCCAATCGTGTAAGTCGTCCCGTGCACGAGCCGGACGGGCTCGGATAAGTCCTCCATCCGGAAGCCGTCGGTCAGGCGGACCTCCGTTCCCGGCTTCACCAGCTCGCTCACCACAAGCTCTCTGGCGCCGTTCCAGATGCCGACCGGGTGCGGTGACGAGAGCCCCGCCAGGTTCATATCCCAAATGCCCACCGCGATCACCAAAAGGTCACGCGTCCCAACGGTAAACTCCCAGCCGTAGGTATTGCTGAGCCCGGTATTCCGCGTCGGAAAGCGAGCGTCCGGTGAGGTGATGGCGAAATCCGCCCGGCATACAGGCAAAGTCAGAATCGCTGGTAAGCACCACCAAATGAGTGGCTTGAAATCTAGTAAACCTCCACAACGCTCCCTAATCCATCCAATGCGAAGCATGAACCAATGTTAACCCATAGCGCCGGTAATTAACAAGCCAAGGCTGCTGGACGCCGCCATGAAGTTGCCATGAAATTGCCGGAACCTGCCAAAAACACCGCAAACATTTGAACCGCAAAACCTTTCCAGGCGGTAGCCGCTCGACCTTCGTTCGACCCTCGTTCGTCCTTTCTCCGTCCCCGATTCGCCCAGAGACGAAGGCCCGTCGAACGAGAGTGGAAGCAGGGACGAACTTGAACGACTCCGTCGAGGTCAGCACGGCCCCTTTCCTCCTGAGCCGAGGGGGAAAATATCAAGCAAAAATCGAAGAAGTTGGGGAGGTCACCCGAAGCCTACGGGAACTGGCAGCACTTGCCAGACCGACAGGAACTGGTGAACATCGGCCTGGTCGTCATTAACGACGCGATCATCTTATGCGACAATCCCTCCCTGTCAATAAGGGTTTCCCTTATTCTAGCAGTTTTTAACCCGCCTTCTCTTGTTTGGATTCCGGATGAGCCGTCCTGATACGCTGTTCCCGTTGGGTGCCAGGCCCCCTTTCAATAGTCAACCCGAACGCGGTAAAACCGGTTGGTGGCCCCTGGTTGGGGGTCGACATACTGGATGAGGCTGCCGGTTCCATTCGTGGTGAAGAGCTCCGTCCAGACGGGAGGGAACTGAGGCGTGAACTCCACCCGGTTGACCTTGTTCGAGACGCTTTGCCAGGAAATCTCGGACAGGCCTTCCGTGGTCGGGCGGACATGGACATCCAAGAGGCTCACGTCGACGAAAAGCAGGTCGCCGTAGTCCGGGTCGGGCGAACGGACCGGCACTTCGGGAAGGAAGAAATCGACGAACAGCTTGTAAACGCCGCTGTTGGTCGAGGCTTGCTTGAATATCTCGAGGACATTGGTCCCGCCAACCACCTTGCCGAAGACGGTGAAGCCGCCGTCGACCTGATCGAGGCCGACATTATCGGTGACATTGATAAACCACTGGGACGTGGCGGAGTTCGTCTGGCCTGACACCCTCGCCATGGCGATGGTCCCATAGGTATTACTGAAAAGCCGCCCCGCGCCATATTCATTGGTGATGGCGGGAAAGGTGGTTTCGATCCCTTTGATGCGCTGATTTGTGGTCCCGCGGTCGGCGACGAAATAGCCGCCGCCCTGGATGACATGAATATCACCTTCGTGCCAGCGGTGAACGATCATGTTGTTGGTGTAACCCTCCCGCACGTAACGGATGAAGTTCTGCACGGTGATTGGTTTGCTCTCATCGTATAACTCGACCTGCATGTCGCCCAGAGAGGTTCGGAATTGGGCAAGGATCGAGGCAGAAATGGAAAGGGGCGCGGCCAGGAGGCACCAGAACACGAATACGTAACGCATGAAGCGTAAGATGGCGCGAGCCAGTGCCTTTGCAACGTTTAAGTCAAAAGGGGCGCCGGCACACCACCGGCCGATGGAAAAGCCGGTCAGGAACGTTTCGGAGAAGCGAGTTTGTTCAGCTGCGGGCGGAGCAAGCCGTTGTTGGCGTTGATCTCGTAGGCGTCCTTCGCAGGAAGGCGGCGGTGCCAGAACTCTCCCTGGGCACATTCCAGAATGAGGCCGCCAGCCGCAATATCCCACAGGCGCAGCCCCGTTTCGACATAGGCGTCGAAGCGGCCGCTGGCGACGTAAGCGAGGGACAGCGCGGCTGAACCCATGATCCTCACTTTCCGGACGCGGTGGAGAAGGCGTTCGAGGGTGGGGAGCATCCCGTCGATCGTTTCGGCCCATTTGGCGAAGCCCACCGAAATGATGCATTCGCTCAGATGACCGCGGCGGCTCGCATGAACGATCCGTTGATTGAGGCGGGCTGGTCCGTGGCGAATAGCCGTCCACAATTCATCACAGAAAGGATCGTAGATGACGCCGACCTGGGTTTGATAGTCCGTCTCGGCTGGGTTGGGACCGTCCTCAGCTCCTGGGGCAGCCGTGCGCGTTTGCAGCGCGATCGAGACCGCGGCATGCGGGATGCCATAGGCGAAATTGACCGTCCCATCGATCGGATCCACCACCCAACGGGCCGGCGCCGTCGGACTTCCGGAAATGCCTTCCTCCCCGAGGAACGCTACTTCCGGGAAAGGACGGCGCAACGTGCGCTCGATCAGCTTCTGGCAGCGCACATCCAGTTCCAGTTTGATGTCATGTTGGTGGGACTCGTTGACCCGTTTGACCGAGTGAAAGTTCTTCCGCATCACAGCGCCAGCGGCGCGAGCGGCCATGACAGCAGCAGCCAAGGCCTGCCGGAGTTCCCTCGAATTCATCATAAGTCGGCCCCAGCCTGCCTAGGACCCCGGGGAATTGGGAGCAAGAAAGCGAAAGGAGCTGTCGCCGTGGCGAAGTTGCTTGCGTTCATCCCAGGCCGGCGGAACGGTCAGCTCGTCACGTTTGGTGTGGCCGAGCACGAGCAGGCCACCGCTGCGAACGAGCCCAGGCAGCGCGGCGTGGTCGAGCAGTTGTTGGGAAAAGGAAGTAGAGCGCCGGCCAACGTTCTTTTCGCCGAACGGCGGATCGGCCAGAATGAGGTCGAAACTGTGCTGATGCCGGGCAAGCTGATCGAGAGCCACAAAGGCGTCTTCGACGCGCAGGTGGAAACTGGCGGAAGGCAACCCCAGGCTTTGGAGGTTCTCACGAATGGCGCGGGCGTGACGGGGAGCTTTCTCGACACTGATCACCTCGCGGGCTCCGCGGCTCAGGCATTCCAGCCCCAAAGCACCGGAACCGGCAAAAAGCTCGAGCACCGCGGCATGGAGCACCCTTTCACCCAGGCTGTTGAAGATGGCCTGTTTGACCAGGTCCGGCGTCGGCCGGACCTCGAAGCCTTTCGGAACCTTCAACAATCTGCCGGCCGCTTGACCTCCGATAATACGCATCTGTCCGACCGACCTTAGAATTTCACCCGCAGGGAGAGCGATCCATAAACCTGCCCTTCCGGCTGCTTGCGAAAGTCGCGGGTGCGGAAAAGGTGGGTGTAGATTAGCTCCACGCGGTTGAAGATCAATGCCAGACCGCTACGCCATTCACCGACAAATGACTCCTTGTCGACATGGTGGCTATCGCGAAAGGCGTTACCATCAAGAAAGGCGGTATAGAGCACGGCGCTGCCTTCCGCTCCAGTAAAGACGTAGAAGCCCCAGCGCCGGCCTTCCTCCGAAGGCGACCAGCCGCCATCCGCGATCAACAACGATTGGATCGGTTGGCTGCCGAAATCATCGGGCAAATGCCAGCCGACGCGAAGCGTGGCTCCGGCGCGGAAGGACGTATCCACGTTGCCGGCGCTCAGGCCGACGTGCGGGATAAAATCAAAGTAGCGCTGATCAGTGGCGGGCAGGGAAAGCAGCCAGGCGCGACCGTAGCGCAGGGCGATCGCTGGCTCATCCTGCAACTGATGCTTCCAGCCCTGCGGGGCGTGATCGTGATACCAGGTTTGGAGGTTATCCGCGAAGGACTCGGGCCCAATGATGCCGAGCTCGAGCCGTAAGCTCTCCAAGGTCGGAAAACCACCCGCACCGGAGCCGCGTCGCTGCAGGATCAGGCCGCCGTAAAGCCAGCCGGCGTAAGGCCGATCATCGAACTGCAAGGCGGAAGTGTGGGTGTTGGCCAGGTGAAAATGCTCTGGCCAAGTTCGTAGCCGATCCGGTTGGCGCTGCTTTCGAAACCCAGAGGGGATCTTCCGGAGCAGATTCTCGGTCCAGCGCGGCACGTCGTTGTCGGCTTGGAGGTAGGAAATCTGAGTGCCTTCGCTGTACCAGCGGTCGGTCCCATTCACAAAATCGTTTTCTTCGGTGACGTTGACCACCGGGCCGTGGTCGAAAAAGGCGGCGCGGGCGGCGGGCGGAGCGAGGACCGGAGCGAGCAGCAAGGCCAGGAGTCGCCCGAAGCGGGACAGCTGAGCGCGAGGTCGAGAGAACGGCCGCTTGGCCGAGCGGCCATTGAGAATCGAGCGCGTCGCTGGAGGATTGACGTTTCCCCGAGCGCAAAGATCCGCGAGCCAGGTAAGTCCATAGGCGCCATAATTGATGACCTGATCACTCCAAGGGTTGAGCTTGGAGGCGTTAAACTGCCGACAGCCTTCGGGGCTCCAAACCTAAAGGATCAAGTTGGTTTGAAAACAAAAAAAGAGATGGGTCGGCTGTGTCCGCTGTGTCCAGAGTTCGCCCAGCGTGTCTCGTTCGCACACAACTGCCTCTGCATAAATGAGAGGCTCTTTCCGGCCGGTTCCGGGGCTGGCCGTGCGCGACCGGTCCGGGGCAAGGCTGACAACCGCCGGGCGGCGGGCCCCGCCGGGCCATGGCAGCCTTCCTGCTCAGCCGTGGAAGCCTCTCTTGGCGAACAAAAATGACCTGCAGGCGCGATCGAACGATTTCGGGCCGATCCGGGGTCACCTTGGTCGAGGTGATTGTGGCGCTGGCCATTGGGGGTTTGATGATGGCGGCGGTAGCCTTTGGGTTCATGCAGTGCATGCGTCGCGCGGAATGGTCTTCCTTTTCACTCGCCGCCAATTCCCTCGCGCTGCAGCGGTTGGAACAAGCCCGGGCTGCGGGCTGGAACTCGGCCGACGCCACCAACGACTTGGTTTCGGCCAAATTCCCGGCTGACCGGCAGATGCTGGACGTTGCCTTCGGCACGAGCAACGTGCTCTGGGCGACCAATTTCACCACGATTACTACCCTTTCGACCAATCCACCCTTGAAGCTGGTGCGGGTGGACTGTGTCTGGCGCTTTAGGGCGCGGTTTATTTACCAATACGATCGTGACGTATCGGGCGCCTGACACATGAAGCGCCGCCCTCCATGGATGGCTGCGACCAAGCAGCCGGTTTGGCGCCGAACGGCTGGATTCACCATGACCGAGTTGATGGTGACGCTGGCGGTAACGATGTTGGTGTTGAGCGGCCTGATCGGCGCCTACATGTTCGGAATGCGCCTCCTCGAATTCACCCGCCCCAAACTCAGCGCCAGCGATCAGGTCCGCAAAACCATCGGCCGACTCGTCGCCGAACTCCGCTCCGCCGACCGGATTCAGGTTGGCGAAGGCAGCCTTTCAGCTTCACGGTCGTGGCCGACGGCGACCAGCAGACTGCGAACGCGATCCGGGTTTATCCGACGACCAACGACGCCACGTTCTGGGTCTACTACCGGGATCCGGCTGATCGTTCCTTGAAACGGGCCACCAACGGGGCCACCCGCGGAGGTCATCGCCAATTCGGTGAGCAACAGCCTCGTTTTTACCTTTGAAGATTTTCAGGCAACCTTCTCACCAACACGCTCGCAAACCCGGTCGTCGGCGTTTCGCTTCAATTTCAGCAAACCAATTTCCTGACGAAGGTGGGAACAAACCGGTTCTATGACTCCTACCAGGTTCGCACGAAGATCACCAAACGTCCCAAGTGAAAACGCATCTGCCCAGGCGAGCCCGCCCGGATGACGGCTACGCCATGCTGCTGACGCTGGTCCTCGGCGCCGTCACCATGACAGTTTTGGCCGGAGCCCTCAATTGGTCCGCCAACAACCTGCGATTGAATAGCCGCAGCAATCAATACTTCCGCACGGTGGCGGCGGCGGAAGCAGCCACCGAATCGGTCGTGACGCGGCTGACGTCCGATTACTACGGCAGTGGCGATGCCTATATCCAGAGCCGTCTGGACAACTATCGCGCGGTCATCCCAATCTGGCGGAGACCAGTTATTGGACGGGGCAGCGTTTGGCAATGACCTCGGCCAAACCGGGCAGACGCAGGTGGTTTATGTCCCGCCGGTCGAGTTCGGTGAATTGCCGGCACAAATGCCCAGGACTGCGCGGTTACAAGAGCAAATACCTGATCACGTCCACCGCGCGTGACAAAAAAGGCTACTTCAACATTTCTGCCGGGGTCCAACAGGAGGTGTGGCCGACAACCATCCCACTCTTCCAATTTGCCATCTTTTACAACATGGACCTGGAGATCAACCCCGGACCCAACATGACCATCACGGGCCCGGTGCATAGCAACGGCACGATCTACGCGCAGCCCCAGGCCATCCTGACATTCGAAGATCCGGTCTCGGCGGCCGGAGATATTATTCACGACAAGATGCCCATCGACCCCAGCGGGCGCACCCCGGGACAGATCTTTTATCATGGCGACCCGAAAAAGACTTCGTTCGCCCCCAGCCTGAACTTGCCCGTCGGCACGAATAATTCGCCGTCGGTGGTTCGGGAGGTGGTTGAGCTCCCGCCGTCCGGGGAAACCGCCACCTCGCCGATGGGAAAGCAACGGTATTACAACCAGGCGGACCTGGTGATCAAAGTCACGGACAGCGGGGTGGTGGCGACGAGCGGCCTGGTTAACAATTTCGCCACCGTCATTCCGGCGAGCGACGTCAACAAGTTCGTCAACACCAGCGTTACCTTCTTCAACAAACGGGAGAACGACACCATCAAAACCACCCAGATTGACGTGGCCAAGCTGAGGAACTGGAACGCGACCAATACTCTCCTCCGATCGGTCGTTCCTTTCGGGGACATCCGGATTATCTACGTCAATGATCAACGCACCCAGAGCGGCAGCACCCAGGCAGGGGTGCGTTTGATCAACGGGGAGACCCTTTTGCCCCGCGGCCTGACGGTGGCCACGCCCAACCCTCTTTATGTCCTCGGGCATTACAACTCGCCCAACTCCACCCGCGGCACCCTCGACACCACCGGCACCGTCCCCGCCTCGCTGGTGGCCGATGCCATCACCATTCTCTCGCCCAACTGGGATGACTCCAACAGCACCCAAAACCTGAGCGAACGCGACGCCACTGATGCCACCGTCAACGCCGCCTTCCTGGCCGGCATTGTCCCCACCACTTCCGCCAGCTACAGCGGCGGCGTGGAAAACTTTCCCCGGTTTCTCGAGGATTGGTCGGGCAAGACCTTTACCTATAACGGCTCGATGGTGGTCATGTACGAAAGCCGTTACGCGACCGGCCAATGGCAGGGCACGGGCGGCGGCATCAACATTTACAACCCGCCGGTGCGGAACTGGTCATTCGACATTAACTTTCGCGATCCGACGAAGATCCCTCCAGGGACTCCTTCCGCGAAAGTGCTGGCGCGGGCCGGATGGAAAGCGTATCGCCCGGCCTACAGTCTTTAAAGCCCCTGCGCTTATGACCCATCGCCATCGTCTGCTCCTGCTCGGTGCGTTGCTGCTGCCCTTAACCACGGGCAGTCACGCGGCCTCGGATTTCTATCTGCGGGAGCAGCGCGTCAAAGCGCCGGAGATGGGCGAGATCCTCACTTATGTCCTGGTGGCAGGGGGTGAAGAGTATGCCTTTGTTCCACCGTTCGAGTGGCGGATCGGGTCCGAGGCAGAGCGGCGGCGCCTGGTGCTGACATCGCGCGATCGGTCAGCGAGCATTCTCGTCAGCCTCCAACCGCCCAATGCGGCGTTGGGAAAAGAGGCGGAGCCGGAGGCGCTCCGGCGCCAAGTGTTGGCGCGGTTCAATGGCGGGCGGATCATGGAAGAGTTTGCCTGCCACACCGGCAGCCACAATGGCCGGGCGTTTGACGTGGCCTGGACGGGGCCGGGCGATGTCGCAATGACGTCGCGCTTGGCGTTCTTCGCGACCGCATCCGGCGCGATCGAATTCAATCTCAGCACAATGGCCGGCCGCTTTCGGCCATCGGAAAAGGTTTTGGGTTCGCTGCTGACCTCATTTCAACAACGATCCGGGACAGGTGGGACCAAGCCGGCTTCGTGAGCGGCCGGAGAAGAGAATTGCGTTGCGCTCCGCGCGGATCAGCTTTTGCGGCCGAAAAGGCGCGCCAGGCCTTTGCGAGGGCCTTTGCCGTCGGCCTCGTCGGGCGCGCTGGCAGGTGCGAGCAAGCCCGGGTTGGCCATGCGGAGTTTGGTTTCGCGCTGTCTTTCCGCGGGATTGGCGAGCAGCTCGCGAAGGGCGCCGCGGAGTTTCGAGACTTGGGTGCGTTCCAGGTAAAGGTTGACGCGGTAAAGAGCGGCTTGGTCTTCGATGATTTTGAGCTTGGCCGCGGTGAGCAGAATGACCGGGGTGAGGAGATGTTCCGGATAAGACCGCATGGTTTTGAGAACTTCCATGCCGTCGATCTTCGGCATCATCAGGTCGAGGACGACGGCGTCGAACTTGCGTTGGGCGAGGGACTGGAGGGCGGCTTCGCCGTCGCTGCAATGCTGCACCGCGTAGCCTTCCTTCTCGAGCATGGTGCGCAACACCAGAGCGGAGGTTGGGTCGTCTTCGACCAGGAGAACCGCAGGCTGATTGGATTCAGCGTCGTTCATGGAGCATTCGGGGGTATGCCATAGCAAGGCCCATACCTCGCGTCGGCGGCGACTTCACCGGGGCGTTCGCGGAGGTAACGGCGCCCCGAACCGCCCCGGCGGCGTCCAGAAAGCGAACAGGATTGTCCAGGCCTCGTTCCCCTGAGCCGCGAAGGCGGGCAGTTGGGTGGACGGTGCTTGGGCGAGGGCGAGCAGCGCTAATCGCCAACAGGATACGGCCCGGGGCGCTGGGCTCGCCTCCCCTGGCGTAGCAATTGCTTCCGGTGGCTCTGGCGTGGACGAAAGCTTTCGATTCGCAATGGCAAGAAATGAGATGCGTCCAGAGATCCTCACGCCGGGCCCCGCACGACCCGCGCGGTTGCATGGGACGATCTGCCCGATCGAAGCCATTTCGAGCGCGCGACGTTTTTGACTAGCACTATGGGTAGGATCGCGGATAGCAATCACTTGACCGAGGCCAGCCCGGAAGGGCGCCCTCGCACAGCTGGGCTTGGCTCCCAACCGGACTTGACCGAGACGGCTCGCCAGCTTTTGGAAGAATCGCGCCGGGCAGCCGAGCTGGCTTCAACCGCGCTGGCCTGCAGTCAAGCGAAGAGCGATTTCCTCGCGAACATGAGCCATGAAATCCGCACGCCGATGAATGGCATCATCGGCATGACGAATTTGCTCCTGGATACGCCGCTCAATCCCCGCCAGCGTGATTTTACCGAAAGCATTCGGACCAGCGCCGAGGCGCTCCTTTCGATCGTCAACGACATCCTCGATTTCTCCAAAATCGAAGCGGGCAAACTCACCTTCGAAAACCTGGAGTTCGATCTGCAAGAGACGGTCGAAGGGGCCACCGAAGTCCTAGCCGAACGCGCCTACCGCAAAGGAGTCGAACTCGTCTGTGCGCTCGAACCTGGCACTCCGACGGCGTTGCGCGGCGACGCCCTCCGGATCCGCCAGGTCCTGACGAATCTCTTGGGCAACGCGGTCAAATTCACCGAACAAGGCGAGGTGCTGGTGCGGGCGGCAGCGGTCGAACAAAGCGAGAGTGAAGTGACGCTGCGATTCGAAGTGAAAGACACTGGCATCGGCATATCGCCCGAAAGCCAACGGCGGCTCTTCCAACCGTTCCACCAGGCGGACAACAGCTGCACGCGCCGTTTTGGCGGGACGGGGCTGGGCTTGGCCATTTGCCGGCAGCTGGTCGGCATGATGCGCGGAGAGATCGGGCTGACGAGTGAGCTGGGCCGGGGTTCCACTTTTTGGTTTACGATTCGGCTTGAGAAGCAGCGCGAAGCGGAACGGCGGGCCAAAGCATCTCCGGACGAATTGGCGGACCTGGATGTGCTGATCGTGGATGACAACGACACCAACCGCCAGATCCTCCATCACCAGGTCAGCGCCTGGCGGATGCGCAGCCAGTGCGCCACCAACGGGCCGGAGGCGCTGGCTTTGCTGCGGCGGGAAGCCGCGGCGGGCCGTTGCTTTGACTTGGCGCTGCTCGACATGCAAATGCCCGGAATGGACGGGCTATCCCTAGCCCGCGCCATTCATGCCGATCCATGCCTCTCGGCCACTCGCCTGGTCATCCTCAGCTCACTCGGCCGCGATCTGAGCGATGGCGAAATGCGCTCCGCGGGGATCGCCGCGTCGCTCATCAAGCCGGTCAAGCAATCGCGCCTGTTCCAATGCCTGGCCGCCGCCCTGGAGCCGGGCAACCGGGAACTGGCGGAGCCGGCCGCCGTTGTCCTGGCGCGGCCAACGACCCGTCCGCTCCATATTCTCCTCGCCGAAGACAACGCCATCAACCAGAAGGTGGCGCTCGGGCAGCTCCAGCAGTTGGGCTATTCCGCCGATGTGGTCAGCAACGGGACCGACGTGCTCAAGGCGCTCGCCCGCGAAACGTACGATTTGATTTTCATGGATTGTCAGATGCCCGAGCTGGATGGCTACGAAACCGCCCAACGCATTCGCAGCGAGGAAGGCGCCTCGCGCACCCACGTCCGCATCGTCGCCATGACCGCTCACGCGATGAAGGGCGACCGGGAAAAATGCCTGGCCGCGGGCATGGACGACTACCTCAGCAAACCGATCGAGAGGGAAGATCTGGAGCGCGTTTTGTCGGAATGCGCCTTGCGCACCGCCGCCGAGGAAAGACGGCCCAGCGCCGCGGGTGGCGCGCCGGAGGCGGAGGAGGCAGGGGCGGGCGCACCAGCCGAAGAGGTTTCCGCTCCCCAACCCTACCCCGTGGATACGGAGAGGTTGTTGGAGGCGGTCGGTGGCGTGGAAGAAGAGGCGCGCGCCTTGGTGGATTTTTATCTCGGAGAAGCGAGAGGAATGTTTGAACGGCTCCGCGCAGCCGTGACCGACTGTAATCTGCCCGATATCGAACGGGTCGCCCACCAGCTGGCCGGCGCCAGCGCGACTTGTGGCGTGACCGCGGTTTTGCCGCCCCTGCGTCAGCTGGAACACGCCGCCCGGGCGCAAACTCTAGCGGCGCCGGTCGCGGGCGAGTGGCTGCAGGAAGCTCGCCGTCAGTTCCAGGAGGTGGAGACCTTTCTCCACAGTTGCTTCGTCGAAACTGAGAACGTTCAAACTGCATCGCGATGAATAAAGTATTGATTGTTGAAGATGATCCGACGATCGCCCGGATCTACCAGGGTCTGATCCGCATGGAAGGCTATGAGGGCGAAGTGGCCAAAGATGGGGATGCGGCCATTGAGTACTTAGCCAGCTTTCGCCCCAACCTGGTGCTGCTCGATCTGATGCTGCCGAAGAAGAACGGCATTTATGTCCTCAAACACATCCGCGCCAACGCGGCGCTGAGCGAATTGCCGGTGATCGTGTTCACCAATGCCTACATGGGCACGTTGATGCGGGAAGCCATGCTGGCGGGAGCGACGCATTGCGTCGCCAAGGCCAAGTCCTCGCCCAAGCATGTCATGCAGACGATTCGTGGCTACCTCGCCGTCGCCTGTTCAGCCGGCGTCGAGCCTCTGACCCCGACCGCGGCTGCCCCGACGACCGATGGGACGGCGGCGGCTCCCAGCGGCGGCGGCGATTCTGCTCCCACCGGGGCCGACGCAGCCGCTCCGCTGCCGGTGTTGCAGCGCGCCACTCAACTCCTGGGCGAGATGCGGGGCAAACTCCTCGCCCTCGCCAAAACGGAAAAGAACGGCGGCCAGATGGCGCACTTGATCAGCTTGCGGCAGACGCTCGGGACACTCACGAGCAGCGCGGACGAGGGCGGTTTTCATGCGATTCATCAAATGGCCAAAGCCCTCGAAGAGCTCGCCAAAGAACTTTGCACCCATCCGGCCAAGTTGGATCCCTCCTACCTCCGCGCCATCGCGCAAAGCCTCGACTGCGTCGACGGCCTGGTGCGCCGAGCCGCCCGGGGCGAGGGCGAAACCTTGAAAACTTCCACCGTGCTGGTGCTGGATGACGATCCCACCTCACGCCAAACCATCGCCGCTGCGATGGAGCGCTTAGGCCTCCGTTGCATTCCGCTGGATGATCCGACGCGCGCTCAAGGCCTGCTCCAAACCCAGTCTTACGATCTGATCTTCCTCGATGCGGATGCGCCTCGCTTCGACGGGCTCCAGCTTTGCCGCAAGCTGCGCGAACCGGGCATCAATCAATCGGCCGCGGTCATTTTCATCACCAGCCGGACGACGTTGGAGAGCCGGGCGCTCTCCGTGATGAGCGGGGCGGATGATTTTATTCGGAAGCCGCTGCTCGGAGCGGAACTGGCCGTGAAAGGGCTGCTGCACATCCTCAACCCGCGCACCCGGCCCGTCCCACAGCCCTCCAATCCGAACCGTCCCGTTCTGCGCATGGCGCCACCGACGCTCATTCCGGCAGTGCCGGCATGCGCTGGCTCCAACAATTAAGCTGGCGGCCGCAGTCCGACAGGAGCGCGTCCGGGTCGCTCGGACGGAAGGCTTTCTTCCCGCTAATGCTGGGCCAAGACATCGAAGCGGCTGCTCCGACCCGATCCCGCCGCAAGGGCGGGCCAAAGCTTTAGACGCCGCGCGGCCGACGGTTCCGCCGTTCCTTTTGCACCACCGCCTCATAAAACGCATTCTTCTGCTTCGGGTTCAGCGAACCGGCGGCTTTCTTGGCATCGGTTGAGGGCGGAGCTTCGGTGGCTTTGTTTTCTTCCTTGTCGGTTGATTCTTTGGGTTGTGTCTCCATGGGAGAGGGTAGTGGAGTTGACGCCGCCGCGCAACTGGCCCCCACCGTCCGCTTCGTTTAGGTGGTCGCGAGCTGCAGGATCGTGTACGAACGCGGCGGCAGCTCCACCGTCATCCTGGTTCCGACTTTCGGCCGGTCGAGAGATTGGGGCGAAACCAACTTGGGCTGCTCAAAAGTATTGTTGGCCTTGAGATCGGCGCCGGTGAGGGTTTCACAAGCGAGGACGCGGGCGGGCGAGGGGTTCGGCCAATCGATCACCACTTCGCGGGCCGACTCCAGATCCCGGTTGAGCATGAAGGCGGCTGCCTGGCCGGTCGCCGGATCGAAGGTAGCGGCGATATCGAGGTAAGGCACCGCGGCGGTGCGGGCAAAATCCGCCCGCAGACCTTCCGCGCGGATGGGGTAGTGCTCCGCGTCGAGCAAGAGATCGAGGACGCGACCTCGCGCGTAACGAAGGGCCCAGGCGTAAGGATAGTAGATACTTTGGCGCAAGACGGCCTGGTCATTGGTCACCAAGGGGGCGATGACATTGACGATTTGGGCCAAACAGCCGACGCGGACTCGGGCCGCTTCCCGCAGGAGGGTATTGACAAAGCCGCCGACCAGCAGGGCGTCCTCCAGGTTGTAGACTTCTTCGAGCAGTCTGGGGGCGAAGGTGCGTTGACCGTTGGCGAAAAGTCCGCCTCGGGCCCGGTACCAGACGTTCCATTCGTCGAAGGAAAGCCAGAGGCGTTTGGGGGATTTAAGGACGCCCTGGACATAATCACAGACGGCCGCGACTTCGCGTATTTGCCGCTCCATGTCCAGGTTCATCGCGAGGTAGCGGCGGCTGTCGTTGCCGGTCAGCGCGGCGGTGTTGCCGTAGTAATTATGGAGCGAAAGGCCGTCGACCTGATCGTAGCACTCCTCCAGGACCTCCCGATCCCAGACGAGGTAGGTTGGCAGGATGGTGTTGCTCGAGCCGCAGGCGATGAGTTGGAGTTGGGGATCCAGGACGCGCATTTGGCGGGCGGCATCCCTGGCTTTGCGGCCGTATTCGCGCGCGGGCATGTGGCCCATTTGCCATGGTCCGTCCATCTCGTTTCCCAAACACCAGGAACGCACCTTGTGCGGGGTCTCGTAGCCGTGCGCCCGGCGCAACTCACTCCAGCGCGTGCCTCGCTCCACATTGCAGTACTCCACATAAGCGACCGCTTCCTCCGCCGTGCCTGTGCCGAGGTTAAAACCAAGCAAAGGCTCCGTCCCCACGAGCTGGCACCACTCCATGAATTCGTTCGTGCCAAACTGGTTCGTTTCGATCGAATTCCAGGCGCGCTCGAGGACGGTTGGCCGCTTCTCTTTGGGCCCAACACCATCTTGCCAATGATACCCGGAAACAAAGTTCCCGCCCGGATAACGCATCAGCGGCACGCCTAACTCCCTCACCTCACCGGCCACATCCTTGCGGAATCCCCGCGCGTCCGCCAGGGCTGAGCCCGGTTCGTAGACCCCGGTGTAAACCGCCCGGCCAAGATGTTCCAGAAAAGCTCCAAAAAGGCGGTGGTCCAAGTCGGCCCGAAAACGGTCAAGGTCAACGACCAGGCGAGCCGGACGTTTTGTCTGGGCCAGGGTAATCGGCTGGAGCCAGGGCCCGCGGCTGAGAACGACGCCCGCACCGAGGCAGCGCGCCAGGAATTGTCGGCGAGTGGCGGTCAGGGTCACAGCCCGAGTTTGCGCACGAGGCCGCGGGCAGGCAATTCGATAAATGCTCCGCCCTCGCGTCAGAGCCGGGTGGAAACGCGTTACGGCCGTTCAAGCCAATGACCCAGACTCGCGCGCAAGGCTTGCCGTGCCCGGTAAATGCGGGTTTCGACTGCCTTCACCGAACAACGGAGGATAGCGCTGATGCAGGCATGGGATTTTTCGTCGTCCACCGCCAGCTGCAACGGGAGGCGCAGTTGCCTCGGCAGGGCGGCCACGGCCTGTCGAATCGCCTCGGCGCGTTCCGTCCGCTGCACGGTCTCGCTGGGCGTTTCCCTTTGGGAGGACAACGGAAAGGCCTCGGCCTCGAGCTCAAGGACCGACTCCCACGGCACGTGGGCATGGCGCCGCCGCCGGCGGAACCGGTCCCGAGCGAGATTGTGCGCGATGGTGTAAAGCCAGGATGTAAAGCTCGAGCGTTGGTCGAACTTTGTTCGATTGCGATAGACGCGGACGAAGGTCTCCTGGGCGAGGTCGTCGGCGTCCTCCTCGTTTTGGAGCAAGCGGAAGAGATAGCAAAACAGGTTTTCCGCGTGCCGTTCCATGAGCTCGTTGAGGGCGTGGTCGTGGCCCTGCGCCAGGCGGCGCATATCCGCCTTGTCCTGGTCCTGCGCCGTCGAATGCAATGAGCTTGTCGACACGGTTGGGTGGAACGGTGTTGTGCACAGCGCCGCCGCTGCTCGATTAGCAGCAGTCAGGCTTGCTACAATTCTTCTTACACCTCGCTGCGCCCGCCCGCCCCGCCTCGCTTGCTCAGAATATCTCCTTTTTTGGCCAAGCGTCGCCTGGCCCGCGGTTCTGATCGCACCGGTTCCAAGGCCGAAGGTTGCATTTCGGCCGACGGGACCGCAACCTGACAGCCGCACTGGCCCAACGTTCCTTATGCACCTGAGTGACCTGACCTGGCCGGAGATTGAAGCGCTGCCGAAAGACATGCCCATCGTTCTACCGGTGGCCGCGCTGGAACAGCATAGCCTGCATCTGCCGCTATATACGGACAGTCTCTTGCTCGGCGAGATCACGCGCCGGGCGGGCCTGGTGTTGGGCGATCGGGTTTTGTGGGCGCCGTTGATGTGGCTGGGCAATTCCGAGCATCACCTTGATTTTCCGGGCACGCTTTCGGCCTCGCCGCGGACCTATCTCGATTTGCTGGTGGATTTAGTGGAGAACAGTATTCGGCATGGGTTCAAGCGGATCGTGATCATCAACGGCCATGGCGGCAACGACGTGCCTGGACGGCAGGCCGTTTTCGAGGTGCGGCAACGCCATCGCCAACGGGCTGACCTCCTGCTGCTCTTTGCGACTTACTGGCTGCTTGGGAGCAAGCCCTGGGAGAGCGAGGCGAGTTTGCAGCAACGGCAGATGGGGCACGCGTGCGAATGGGAGACGTCCATGATCATGCGGCTTGCGCCCCACCTTGTCCGCGAGACAAAAAGCCTGGAGACGGTGGCGTTCGGGAACGCGTTCGAACCGGGCGTCCGGGGTTGGACGACCAGGGACCGCAGCGAGCCGGGGCATATCGGATCGCCCCAGTTGGCCACGGCTGAGAAGGGCGAAGCGCTTTTCGGGGTCTTTGCCGCCGATATGGTCCAATGGCTGGAACGCGTCCTCCGCTGGGATGGGCAATCCTGGAACGGATGAACAGGCCAGGGCGGACAACGTCGCGGAAGTGGTGGGTTTGCGGGTTGCTGCTTTTGGCCTCGGCGATTAATTACATGGATCGCCAGACCCTGGCGAACGCCGCCACCCGCATCACCACGCAATTCGCTTTGTCTCAGGAACAGTACGGCGACCTGGAATTCGGTTTCGGCTGGGCTTTTGCCGCCGGTTCATTGCTGTTTGGGATCCTGGTCGATCGGTTCCCGGTGCGGCAGTTTTATCCCCTCGCGCTGGTGCTATGGTCGTTGACAGGTTTTGCGACCGGCTTAGTCACCGGTTACGACCAGCTCTTGCTCTGCCGGATTCTGCTCGGCTTTTTCGAGGCCGGCCATTGGCCTTGCGCCGTCAAAACGACCCGCTGGTTATTGGCGCCGCAGGACCGGTCGATGGGCAACAGTCTTCTCCAGAGTGGAACTTCCATTGGCGCTGTCGCGACGCCGCTGGTGATGCGGGCGATGCTGACGGACGAGCTGAGCAGCTGGCGGCTGCCTTTCATGGTCGTGGGGGCCGGCGGACTCTTCTGGGTCGCGGCCTGGTTTTTGCTCGTCCAACCGCATGACCTGGCCGACACCGGACCAGAGGAAAGCAGGCCTGGCGCGGGTCGAGAAACCGCGGAGAACAGCATTTGGCAGGTTTTCCTCGATCGGAGGATGTGGATCGTTTTGGCGGTCATTGCCCTCATCAACACTGGCTGGCAGACGGTGCGCGCGTGGCTGCCCAAGTTTCTCCAAGAAGGCCGGCATTTCACCGAATCGGCCGCGCTCTATTTCAACTCCGCCTTCTACATCGCCACCGACATTGGAGTGATTGGGGCTGGCCTTTTGACCGTATGGCTGGTTCGGAGGAAGTGGTCGGTAGGGCAAAGCCGGCTCTTCACATTCGGATTGTGTGCCATGCTGAGCGGATTGGCGGTGCTTATCCCCTGGCTGCCGGGCAACTGGTGGCTGTTGGCCCTGCTATTAGTGATGGGGGCCGGCCTGCTGGGAGTATTTCCCATTTACCACGCGTTGACGCAGGACATTTCGGCCCGCCATCAAGGCAAAGTCACCGGGATCGCGAGCATTGCTGCCTGGGCCTTCGCGCCTCCGGCCCAGAAGTTGTTTGGCCGGTTGATCGATACAACCCGATCCTTTGATCTTGGCTTTGTGGTGGCTGGATTACTTCCGCTTGGCGCTCTCGTCCTGCTTTGGCTATGCTGGCGCGATCCGAAGCCGAGTCCTGTATGAACCCAACGCGCCACCACTCACGGCGGCAATTCCTTTGCGCCACTTCGGGGGCCGCCCTTTCAGCCGCCGTCCTTGGACCGTTCACGATTGGCGCCCCACCGGCGCCGGAACGGCCCAAGAAGAAGGCCACCATCGCGCTGATTGCGACCGAAGTCCGGAAACACTCTCACGCGCAACACTTCATCGATCGTTTTGTGGAGGGCTACGGTTGGCACGGCCGGCATCATTACCCTGCCGTCGAGCTCGGGGCGCTTTATGTTGATCAGTTCCCGGAAGGCGATCTGAGCCGCGACCGGGCGAAGCGCCACGGACTACGCCTTTACCCGAGCGTGCAGGAGGCCATCACGCGCGGCACGTCCAGACTGGCGGTCGACGGTGTCGTGATCATTGGCGAACATGGCAAGTATCCGCGCAACGAGAAGGGACAAACCCTTTATCCGCGGCATCGTTTCTTTACCGAGACGGTCGAGGTCTTCGAGCGAAGCAAGCGCTCCGTGCCCGTCTTCAACGACAAGCACCTGTCGACTCGCTGGGACGAGTGCGTCGAGATGGTGCAGACCGCCCGGCGCCTGGACTTCCCCTTCCTGGCCGGCTCGTCATTACCCGTGACGTGGCGGATTCCCGGACTGGAAATACCGCTCGACACCCCTCTCGTCGAGAGTGTCTGCGTTTGCTACGGCGGGGTTGATTCCTACGACTTCCACGGCTTGGAAACAGCCCAGTGCATGTCGGAACGCCGCCGGGGCGGCGAGAGTGGAATCTCCACGGTGCGCGCCTTGCGTGGTCCAGCTGTCTGGGAGCGATTGGAACAATCAGCCCAAACGCGTGATCTGTTCGCGGCCGCCTTGGCGCGCAGCTTCACCATGCGGGCCGCGGCCGGCTATACGAGTGGCTCGCCTTCCCTGGAGGCGGCCCGCCATGCGTGCACGGACCCGGTGGCCTATTTCTTTGAACACCGCGACGGCTTTCGAACCGCCATGTTCCTGATGAACGGCCTCGTGACGGATTTCACCTATGCCGGCCGTCGCCGCGACGGGGAGATCGTCTCCTGCCAGATGTTTCTGCCTATGCCTGGCTCCGTCAGCACAACCGCTGATTTCTTTAACCCGCTCGTCAACCATATCGAAACGCTGGTGCTAAAGCGCAAGACCCCCTACCCGGTCGAGCGGACGCTTCTGACTTCGGGGATGACCCTCTTCGCGGTTGAATCCTTGTTCCGAGGACAAGCCCAGCTGCCGACGCCCGAATTGGCGGTGGCCTATCGCGCGGTGGAACCGTCCGCATTCTGGAGAGCCTGAGCATGCCCAACCTCCGTCAACTCGCTGTCTTAAGTGATGATTTCGAGTTGGTCTCGCCAGCCCAACACTTGCTCGACAGCTTTCTCATCGGGTTCCGCCGCCGCGGAGCCTGGGAACGACCGCAGGTTCCCGTGACTGTCTGGACCGCAAAGAAGCCGAGCGCCGACCTTTTGGAGCGGCGCCGCACCGACTTTGGATTGACCATCGCCGACAGTCTGGCAGCGGCGGCACCCAGCGCCGACGCCATCATGGTGGTCGGAGCCAAAGGATCGGTGGCGGCTCCCGAGGCCATTCTGGGCCCGGCGCTGAAGGCAGCGAGGGCTGGGACGCGCGTGTTTACCTTTGGTTTGGTCGCTGAGCGTAGAGCCAGGGCGCAGGAATTCCTGCAACTGGCGCGGGACGCCCAGTTGTGGCTTGCTTCGGGCACCGCCATCGCCGGCACCGTCAGGCTGCCGGATGTTGAACTGCCGAACGGGACGCGGGTGCGCGAAGGCCTAGTGGTTGTCTGCGGCGACTTCCCTGCAGCGGAGCTGTCTGGCCTGGAAGCACTCTTGCCTCTCCTCGAAAGGCGCCAGGGTGGAGAAACCGGGGTCCATCAGCTGCGCTATCTTGAGGGTCCCGCCGTCTGGGAAGCGGGAGATAAAGGCGAATGGTCCTGGCCGCTCCTGGCGGCAGCGATTTCCCGCTCGCACACTCCCCAAGGCCATCCGGTGCTGGACGGACGGACCGAGGACCTGGTGGGACTGGGACTGGTGCCTCAGCTGGCCCGACATCCACGAGGCTGGCTGCTCGAACATGCCGACGGCTTGCGCAGCGCAATCCTGGTGCTGGATGGCGTCGTCGCGGACATCAATTTCGCTGTGCGGACCGCTGGCCAACAAGTGATTTCGGCGCAAGTGTTTCGTCCCCCGCCGCCCCAGGAAGAGGAATACAGCCGCCTGGCGGGCGCCTTGTTCGAGTTCTTCCGGACCGGGACGGCCCCTTGGCCTGGGAGCCGTGGGTTGCTGGAGACCGGGGTGATCTCGGCCATGGCGTCGGAGAGCGGTCGGAGCGGAGCTTGGACGGTGCTCCCGTCGTGAATGGTGGCGGTGCGATAGTCGGCGGCAGATTCCGAGGCGATGCCGGTCAATTCCGTCGCAACACTTTTTCGACCGCGGCTTGGATCGATTCGCTTGCCAGGTCTTTGGCCAGGAGCTTGCCGTCTGGGCCAATCAAGAACGTTGCCGGCAGGTGATCGATGCCCAAATCACACCGCAAGTCGCTCTGCGCTTGGGCCGGCACCTCCACCGCCGCTGAGATCCCTTCGAGCTGGTTCGTTTTCAAAAAGCTTCGCGCGTCGTTCGCGTTCCAATCCATATTCAAGCAGACGACTGCCAGCCGGTCGGGTCCCACCGCGAGGCGGAGCCTGCTCAAGGCGTCGAAGTGCTGCCTCAGCCCGGCATTGTAGCTCGCCCAGAGCGTCAGGACGAGAGGCTGGCCGCGGTAGTTCGACAGCTGCAACGGAGTTGGGTCGGTTCCGCCGGCGTTCCAGCCTGGAACCGGCTCGTTCAGCTTCAGGTTGCGCTTGGTATGGATTGCCAGCGTGCCCAGATCCAGGACGTGGCTCGGACCGGAGAGGGCTGATGGGGGCACGACCACTTCGCGCGTCAAGGCGCCAATCATCGATCCCTGCGGTATTCCTTCGGTATCGACCAGCTGCAGGAGAACTTGCAGCTCATGTCTGCCGGGCGGCACATCTTCAATCCGAAAGGCGCCGTTGGTTTGAAACACGGCCGTGTAGTACTGGTTGTCACGCGCGGACCGCCGGTGTTCCACGGAGCCGGCCCAGCGGCGGTAATCAGCCAGGCTTTTGATCGGCGGCAAGGGCGTCGCCTCGCGTTTCGGGCGCAATGAGTGATGGGACGCGGTCCAATCGATCGGATAGTCATCGCTCGTGGCAACCATCTGGCCAATCACCGTGACGCCGTCGCCGCCGTAGGTGAGCTGTTTGGCTTCGCCCGGCTGCACGACGACGGAGCGAAGGTGACTGTAACCGCTGGACCGTTCGTTGATCTTGATCAGCCGGTGCAAGGTGAATTCCCCGGGCGGCACTTTCTCAAAGCGGAACCGGCCGTCCCCGTCCGTCGTGGCGTCTTCCTGGTAATTGACCTCGCCGTTATCGTCCCACGCGATCAAGCTGCCGATGCCGAGCGGCTGGTGCGCCCCCGTCTGTGAACCGCTGCGCAACTGTCCCTCGATTCGGCTCCAGGGCTGGAGCCGCAAGACAACGCCCTGAGTTGGTTCGTCCATCCTCACTTGCGCAAACCCGCGGTCATGGGCCGCGACCAGGCTGTAAATGTCCCAAACGACCGGCAGTTCGAACCGGCCTTCGGCATCGGTCAGCACGATTGGGCTGCTGCCGTCCTGCCGCGGTTCGAGGTGGCCTTTGCCCTTCAGAAAGGCGGGTCCCATGCCGGTGCCAGCTCCCACTTGGGCGCCAACCGCGGGCTGGCCATCGCTCAGCTCGACCCGGCCTCTCAGGACACCCCCAGGCTGCAAAGCACATGAGGTGTTCGTCGCGAAGTCGACCACCGCCGGAAAATACCCCTCCGCTCGGACGACGACGCACTTCGGACGCGCGACGCCGGGTTTGATGCGATAGACCCCGTTCTCCCCCACGACCGTGCTGTACTCGTCCCAGCGAAACGATTGGAATCCGTCGTAGCAGTGCGCGGTCACCCGGAATTTATCAACGGGCCGCCCGGTGGCGGCATCGGTGACCCGGCCGGTGATCCAGCTGACGTCCTCCCGTGGCGCGATCGGAACGGCATTGAGAGTGAGGATATGCTCGCCATCACCGGCGGCGAGCGAGCGATGCAGATCTTCAAATCCGGATTTGGCGGCAGAGATCTCGACGGGCGAAGATGGGGCAGAGTCCCAGCGGAAAGCGCCGCTGGCATCCGTCCGCGCGGACCATTCGATCGTGTCGTGGCCCAACCACGATTCGAGGCGGATTTCCGCGCCTTCGATCGGGTTGCCGAGCGCGTTCACGATCCGACCGGCCAGAACCTGGCCCGAAGCCAGTTTGAAGTCAGCGGTGGCGTTGGTGCTCTCCAACTTAACCGTCCGCACCTGAGGCGCAAACCCTTTAGCCTCGATCGTCAACAGGACCGCGCCGGTTGGGCAATTACCGAAGCGGAAGCGGCCTTGCTCATCAGCGGTGAGGACGTCAGGGTGCCGCTGATAGAGACGCGCCCCGCGCAGAACGGAAGCGCCCGCGATCGGCCGGCCTTCTTCATCCGTAATCCGGCCGGCCAGCACCAAGCCTTGCGCCATCTTGGCGACGGCGGCCAAGCCCTGCAACTCCCGCACCGGCAAGCGAGGGTTGAGGACGTTTGGATCAGCGGCGTCCGTAACGTATTGCACCGGCACGTAAGCCGGGTGATTGAAGGCGAGACTTACCTTGTCCCCAAAGTCCACCGGGACATGGCTGCAAGACCAACGCCCGTCGGGGCCGGTGGTTTCATAATGGTCGCAGAGCGAGAAATGTTCCTGGACGGAGCCGTCCATGGACATGCCGCTGTCCCGCAACTCGACGGAGACACCGGAGATAGGTCGGCCAGCCTCGTCCCTGACCACGCCGCCGATCGAGGCGGCTCGCTCCAGGCGCATCAGGTAATGGCCTGGGACTGGCCCGTGGTTTTCGACATGCCAGGAGAGCAGTTTCCCGACGTAACCTTCCTTGGTGGCGGTAATATTCAAGGCGGTCAGACCCAGGGCTGGATACGGCAGCGAAAAAGGTTGGTTGACGCCGGTGGTGAAGTCGCCCAAACGGAAGCAGCCGGATTCGTTACAGAAGCCGACCCGCAATGAGACGCCGGTGATCGGTCGTTCTAGGCCAGCTTCGATGATCGATAGCAACATTTCATTAGTGCCGCCTGGCGCCTTCGCGGCCGAAGCAACGGCATCGGCAGCTCGATTCGGCGCATCGGTGAAGGTGCAAATGGCCAGGCCCCCGGCCACAGCCACCGCTAAGGCCGACCATTCCTTGCGTCGGCCAAAGCTCACGATCATGCGAATGCGATGCTTCATTTGCTGACGCCCCTCCAGAATCCCGGCCATGCCAGGGAAGAAGGCCGAGCGGGAGAATCGCTCCAGCAAACGCACCACCGTCTCGCCATAGGTTCGCCCGAGCCGACTGCCAGCGCGCGCCAGGGCCAGGGCATCACAAGCGACTTCCCGATCCGCCCGCATCCGACTGAATGCGAGCCAAACGAAGGGGTTGAACCAATGCAGGATTTGCAGGCCGGTGGCCGCCCAGTTCGCGACAATGTCCCGCCGCTTCACATGGGCCAGCTCATGCAAGAAAATGTGGCCAAGTTCTTCCGTCGTGAACTGGGCCACCAATCCGCTCGGGAGGAGCAGGCGCGGTCGCAAGAAACCATGCAAGCATGGGCTGGCGACTTCACGTGTCTCCGCCAGGACCAAGTGTTGCCTTACGCCCATCATCCGTTTGGTGTGCTCGAGCAGCTCCAAAACAGCGGCGTCGGCCACCGGCCGGGCGCGACGGACCCGACGGCCCAGACGCCAGGTCAGCAGGACGATCGCCCCGCTCAACAGGCCTGCTCCAGACATCCAGATCACAACGGCCGCATGCGCCCAATTGAGCGCCGGTCCTTTCGCTCCCGCCGTCGGCCGGCGGCTCCGTGTCGGCCCGGCATCCGGCGGGATGGCGGCAGTCCCTGCCACCCTCGACCTGGCCAGGCCAATGCCGGCGATCTCCGGCGGCGCCCCAGCCGGTCGCGCGGGCCCCGAGAACGACGCCGGCCGCACCGACAGCTCCGGCGCACGCAGAACCGAGGCCAGGTTGAACACACTCAAACCACTCTCCGGTGACCAGGGCAAGACCAGCCGGAGCACGACCAGCCACCAGAGATTGTATCGCCAGGCGGGCGACAATCGATTGCGAAACACTCGCTGACAGGCCAGAACCATCAGAGCGACCACCGTTCCTTGCCAGCTCGCCCGCCATAGCCAGGGGTAGAAGGCGTTTCCCGGATCGATGACGTAACTCATGACTTACTTCCCTCCTTCAACAGCGCTTTCAGCTCTTGAATCTCTTCGGGCGATAGCTTGCCCCGCCCGACAAAGTGGGCCAGCATCGGCGTGAGCGCGCCGCCAAAGACGCGCTCCAGGAATGAATCGCTCGCCGCGGCGACACAGACCTCCTCGGCGACTGCCGGCCGGTAGAGGTAGCTGCGGCCATCCCTTTTGAATCGCAAGGCGCCCTTTCGGACCAGGCGATTGAGGAGAGTTTTGACCGTTTTCGGATGCCAGGAGCGATCAGCGGCACTCAACGCCTCGATGACGTCGCTGGCATTGCACGGTTGTTTGGCCCAGACGACTCGCATGACTTCCCACTCCGTTTCCGAGATTTTAGGGACTGGCTTCATTGGCAAGGATCGTCGATTACAATCGTAAGCGCAAATAGATTACGCACGTAATCTATGAGGGGCAAGACAAATCGTCCGCCCTCCATCCGGCGATCAATTCCCTTCCCTTTTGATCTGGATCAACTCCCCCGGCCCGCAGCTCTGGCAGTCTGCCCGGACCATCCTATGCGTCCAGCCCGCTCACGCCCACCCCTTCCGCCAGACCGGCGCCAGGCGATCAAGGGCCTCGGCCCGCTCCTCGTGATCGCCAGCGTTCTTCCTTGGGCTGCTTCGGCCATCGATTTTCCCGGATCGCCGCCCGGAACCGCTCGGGCTGAAATCAACGGGACATTGCTTCGGGTCGGCAATGCCGTGCTGGCCTGCGACTGGACTTTAGCCGATGGCCGCCTTCTTCCCCGTCAGGCCGTCGACCGGCGGACACAGCGCACCCTCGATTTGGCCGGAACCGAAGCTTTCCGGCTGATTCTGCGCGGCGGCCAGGAGCTGGCCGCATCCGACTTCCAGTTGATGGCAAAGCCGGTCGTCCGCCGGCTGACGGCCCAAGCCAGCGCCTCTGTTCTGGCCGAACGATTCTCCGGACGGGAAATCGTCCTTCGCCTCGGGCGGCGGGAGCCGGACTTGCAGGTCGAGTGGCGGGCGATTCTGCGGGACGGCGCGAATGCCGTGCGTCAGCAGATCGTGCTTGAGGCGATGAGCGGGACGGTGGCGCTTCAGGAAATCTGTTTGGCTGAGCTGCCCGCGACGGGGACGCAAGTTCTGGGGACTGTTCCGGGTTCGCCGTTGGTTCTGGGCAACTTTTTCTCTGCCCACGAACACCCGGATGCGCGCGGCGCCATCGGCGCGCGGGCCAGTTCATCTCTCGCCTGTGATTTTTCGCTGTCGCCGCATCAGCCTGTCGTTCAGTCCGAGGCGATCGGCGTCGTGCCGTCGGGCCAGCTGCGGCGCGGCTTCCTCTATTATGTCGAGCGGGAACGCGCGCATCCTTACCGGCCGTTTCTTCATTACAACGCGTGGTACGACATCTGTTGGGGCAGTCGCAAGATCAATGAAAGTGAATGCCTGGAAGTGATCGAGTTGTTTGGTCGGGAACTGATCCAGCAGCGCGGTGTATGGTTGGACTCCTTTGTGTGGGATGATGGCTGGGACGATCCGAAGACGCTTTGGCGGCCGATCGCGACCAACTTTCCGCGTGGATTTACGGCCATGCGGGCGGCCGCCCGAGAGCAGCACTCTACGCTTGGCTTCTGGCTTTCTCCCTTTGGCGGTTATGGGGCAACGAAGGAGGAGCGGATCGCGATGGGCCGGGCGCAGAATTTCGAGACAGGCCCGGGAGGATTTTCACTCGCTGGTCCGAATTACTACGCCCGGTTTGTCGAGACTTGCGATCGTTTTATCGACGAGGCTGGCGCTAATTTCTTTAAATTCGATGGACTGGCCAGGAATGTGCGTGAGACGGAGGCGATGCTCCACTTGACCAGGGAGCTGCGGGCGCGCAAGCCCGATCTGTTCGTCAGCATCACCACGGGGACGTGGCCTTCGCCTTTCTGGCTATGGTATGGCGATTCGACGTGGCGTGGCGGTGACGACATGGGCTTTTACGGGCCCGGCCCCAAACGAGAACAGTGGATCACTTATCGTGATCTGGAGACCTATCGCAACGTCGTGCAAGCTGCTCCCCTTTACCCGCTCAACTCTTTGATGAATCAGGGCTTCGCCCAAGCCCGCTACGGCATGGCCTCCGAACTCGGCGATGATCCGGAAGCGATCCGGCGCGAGTTGAGATCTCTTTTTGCCAGCGGCACCTGCTTGCAGGAGCTCTATGTCACGCCTCGGCGGTTGTCATCGCGGAACTGGGATGATCTGGCCGAATGCGCGCGGTGGGCGAAAGCCAACGCCGACGTGCTGGTCGACACCCATTGGATCGGGGGCAACCCCGGCGAAGGCCAAATCTACGGATGGGCTTCGTGGTCTCCGCGCAAAGGCATTATCGCTCTGCGGAATCCCGCTTCGGAAGCCCGAGAGATCAAGCTCGAAATCGGAACCGTCTTTGAGCTGCCGCCCAAGGCGCCGCACCGGTTTGAACTCCGCAGCCCTTGGGCGAGTGATGTGCCGCGACTCGCCATGGCGATGGAGGTGGGCCAACCGGTCACCTTCCGGCTGCAGCCCTTTCAGGTAATGGTCTTCGAGACGGAGGCCTGGCACCGTCGCCGGTGAATGGCGCGGGCGCGATTATTCGGGCAGGACGCGGAGTGGATGGAACCGCCCGTGGCCTGCCGGATCCTGATGGTCGGTTGCTTCCATGATCTAACCGGTTCCTTGGAAGCTCCCAGGCCCCTGGACAGCCGTCCCAGGGTTCCTCGCCAGCGACCGCGGGAGCAAACGCGAGCAGATACGATCGGTCGCGGTCGCCCGTAGAGTTTAACGTCATTTTGCCCGCGCTTGCTTCGCGATGGGTTGCGCAGGCGGCAACCCTCTGCCGCCAAACCCCAAGTCTTACCCTCCCCTGGATACATCGACAAATCCTGTCACCGTCCCGCGGCTGGATGCATCTACTGGACAAAGATGCGACCCGGACCTTCCATTCAATAGACGGCATGCCAGCGCGCGACCACATCCCTTTAGAATCCGACTCACTCAGCTCGCTTCCGGATGCGCCACTGGTGCACGCCGCCCGGCGGGGCGACAAGCGCGCCTTTGTAGAAATCGTCGCCCGCCACCAGGCCATGGTCTGCGGTATTGCCTTGGGCATCTTGGGAGACTTCGCTGCCAGCGAGGATGCCGGCCAGGAAGCCTTTCTGACCGCCTGGCGAAAAATCCATGAATTGCGGGAGCCAGGGCGATTGCGTGCCTGGCTGGCTCAGATCGCGCGCAATGCGGCCTTGGGCCAGTTGCGTCGCCAACGTGGCGAAAACGTCCTCGACGAGGAGCTGGCGATTGTCGATCCCGGGCCACGACCTGATGAAGCGGCCGCAACCCAGGAAGAGGCGGCTTTGGTCCGCAACTCCTTGGCCCAATTGCCGGAAACGTACCGGATGCCCCTGATCCTGTTCTACCGCGAGGGACAGTCCGTCAGTGCGGCGGCGAGTGCGCTTGGGATCAGTGAAGATGCGCTCAAACAACGCCTGGCGCGCGGCAGGGAAATGCTGCGCGAACGTATCGCGGACAAGGTTGAAACCACTCTGGGCCGGACTGCGCCCAGCGCCATTTTCACCATGACCGTGGCCGCGGCTATCGGGGCTTTGGCCACTCCGCTGGCGGTCGCCAGTACGGCTTTCGCAGCCACCGCCGCGTCGGCCACGTCCGCAGCTGCCTCACCGAGCGCCTCGTTTACTACTGCTATGACTTCGTCCAAAGCCTTTCTCGTCACCAGCATGGTGGTGGCGACGCTGTGTGTGCCGGTGGGGTATCGACTCGGAACAGATTCGGCGGCCTCGGTTCCAAGGGCCGTCGGTCTCGCCCGGGCGACGCTGCCAGCGCCTGTCCCGGAACGGCCCGCCCGGGCGGATAGCGCGCTCGTAGCGGAATGGCGCGCGCTGCATGATCGCTACGGCACCAACGGTCCGGCCATGCCGCATCTCGACGAAGCCATCGCCAAACTTGACGACCGCTTTCGGCGACAGGCCTTCCGCGCCGCCCTCATCTCGGAATGGGTCCAGATCGATCCCTCCGGTGGCCTTCCGTTCTTCCTCCGGAAAGGCAAAGACGAAGTCCAGCGCCGCCAGTTTTTTGAAGAATGGCTGGCCAGGTCGCCCCAAGCGGCGGTGGATGCCTTGCTGCGGGGCGGGGAACGTTGGGAAGTGATGGCACGGGAATCGTTGCAGGCCATCGCTCGGGCCGCGCCCGCCCGCCTGGTGGAGGTCGCCACGCTCCTGCCAAGTCCTGAGAACTACTGGGACCGAGAGGTCCAAAGCGCTTTCAGCATCCTGGGAGAACGGGACCTCGTTTCGGCGCGGCAGGCGGCCGAGGCCGTTACCGGCGCCAACCGCCAGCAGGCCTTGGCGGGAGTAGCCCAGGTGTGGGCCAGGACGGATTTCAACGCGGTCACGGCCTGGGCCGACGGTTTGTCTGGAACGGCTGATCGGGCCGAGTTGGTGCGCGCTGCCCTGATTGGGCAAGCGGCGGTCGATCCACTCGGAGCGCTCGATGGCATCAACCAAGTGCCGCCCGGGGGAAGGTATGCCCATTTCGCCACCACCACCGGGGCCAGAGTGCTGGCCGAAGCGGCCAAGACTGATTTCGAAGTGACAATCGGCTGGGTGTCGGCACACCTGGGGCTATTGGGGCGGGAAGATCTGGAGGGCTTGGCGCATGCCGTCAGCGATCGTTTGAACGTCGATGCTGCCAGCTTCCTGGACGCGCGCGTCGCCGATGGCTCTTTGAAGGCAATCATGCCCGCGCTGGCGAGTGCCCTGTTGAACAATGCCAGCGGCGAACGGGCCTCGGTGTGGGAATGGCTCAAAAGCCAGCCGCAAAGCGACGCCACCAAAGAGCTGAGAAACCGCGTGCTCAGTTCAGCCGCATTTCAGGATCCGCCCTTGGCTCTCCAGCTGGTCAGCGATATCCCCCAGACTGCCGAAGGAGACCAACAACTCCGCGAGGTGGCGCGCTGCTTGTTCAACGGTGGAAGCGTTCTGGGCCGCTTTGATTCGCTTTACGAACAGGCTCCCGACCGCTTGCGCCAGCCTCTGGTCGAGAGCGCTTTCAGCTGTCTGAGCGGCCGAACGTTTGATGATCCTCAGAAGTGGATTGGCCGGCTGGCTCTGCTGCCCGAGTCTGCGCGCACCACCGCCGCAGAATCGCTCGCCCGCGCCTGGGCCGCCGAGAGTCCGGAGGAAGCCAGGACCTGGACGGCCTCTCTTCCCCCAGGGGATGCGCAGGATAGCGTCGTAGCAGCATTCACGGCCGGTTGGGCTGGCCAAGACGCTCCCAGCGCCTCGGAATGGCTGGCGTCGTTGCCGCAGGGAGTGCAACGGGACCGAAGTGCGCAAGCGTTCGCGGTGGCAGTAGCGCCGACTTTCCCCATGGAAGCTTGGGCCTGGGCGACCAGCATGGCGGATGAAGTTGTCCGGTTCCAGGCAACCAGCGATGCGATTAGCCACATGGCTTCACGGGACCTGATTTCAGCGCGCCAATGGATCGAGGCCGCCCCCTTCACGTCCGAGAATAAAGCCAGGCTGCAGGCCGCCGTGGTCAGGGCCAGCGCCGAGCAACGACCATGAAAACGCTGTTTAAGAACTCTGTCGGCAGAACCGTCGGCCAGTTGGCGTTCATCCTGACGTCCGCCGGTTTCGGGGTCGCCATCGGCTGGGCTCTGCGGACACAGACCCATCCCCAATCCGTTGTGTCGAGTTCGGAGCCGCGCGGCCTGCCGCTCGCTGGGTCCGCCAACCACCTCGGCCCGAGTCGACCCGGTCAGAGCAACCCGAACCCGTCCCTGGTTGACCAGCTCGAACGTGATTTGGCTCAAGCCACCGCCGTGACCGCTTGGCTCTGTTGGATGGACGCCCTCGAAAGAGCGGCTCCGTCAGATTTCCCCGCCCTGATACGCCTGGCGCAAAAAAATCCAGCGGCCTTGCGGTTTGTAGCGGTGCGCTGGACAACGCTGGCCCCGCGCGCCTGTTTTGACGCTCTCGTCTCCGCGGTGAAAGGCGGGCCTTCCCTGCCGGTGCAAGAGCTGGCCCACATCCTCTTCGCCGAGTGGCCAAAAAGCGACCCAGAGGGGGCGATTGCCGCGCTCTCCGAGCCGGGCGGGTTTGGATTGCAGCGTTATTGGCAGGAGAATGCCGCCACGACCGTCATCAACAAAGATATCGAGCGCGGCTTGCGTCTCTTCTCCGAATGGCACGGCATGACAATTACATGCCTTTTGCCGACGACCGCGGACCGGTTCCGCCATGGGCAGCAGCTGACCCGCGCCACGCCGCTGAATTCGCGCTCCGCTACCCCTCGAGCTATCTCTCCCAAGGCGTCATGAAAGTCATCGGCGAGGAGTGGGGCAAGATCGATCCGGTCGCTGGTGCCTTGGGCTGGTGCGAGGAGAACCTCGCCGGCAGCGATCTGTCCCGAGCCGTGGCAGCTCTCGTCGATGGTGCCGGCGTCAAGCAGGTGACGACCACCGCGGCTTTGATCGCGTCCATGCCGCCATCCGTCGCCCGGACAGAAGGGGCGGTGGCGGTAGCCCGACAATGGTTCCCAGGCTTGGGTGGCCTGGAAGGCGCCTCCGGCAGTCGGCTCGTTCAGCCGGAAACGGTTGACTGGCTGGGCCGCCTCGATGTCGTTTCGATGCGACGCGTCCTGGACGAAGAGACGTGGTCCTGGGCAACTTCGGATCCGAGCAGCATGGCGGACTTTCTTCTCAGCGTCACCAACCAGCCGTTAGGTGACTGGCCGGCCACTTGCCTCGCCAGGCAACTGGCGCGAAACGACCCCACCAAGGCCCTCGATTGGACGGCGCTTTTGCCCGCGAATCAAGCCTTGCTGGCCGGCGGTGAAGCTTATGCCGAGTGGCGTTCGGCCCAACCGGAGTCCGCCACCGCTTGGCTGGAACACTTGCCGTCCGAGGACCCGCGACGGGACGCGTTCTTCCAAACGGCCATCCGCACCATGGTGCACGAACCCCAGGCGGCCGAACAACTGGCGGCCATGAACCCAACCGAACGGGCGGCAGCCAGAGGCGTGATCGAGCAGATGACCAGCCTTTCCCCGCAACGCCGGGTGCAGTTGCTGACCGGGTTGAGCGGCACACTGGATCATTGACCGGAAGCCGTTCTACCAACGTCCCGCTGCTCACGCTGCGGCCGAGGGACCGGGGGGCGCTCCGATCGCATTGCGTATTCTAGCTTTGGTCCCCTCTTTCTGCATCGGCGCGCTGGCTTTAGCTGCTTTAGGCGGGCTGTAGGCAGGGACTCTCCTTCAACCGGGGCGGACGGAAAGCCGCGCTCCAGGCAGGACCGGGGCTCTCTTTTGACAGGCGCGCGACCTTTAGCCCCCATCTGTTGGGGCCACCATTAGTCCACCCCCTGATGCGCTTTTCCAAGGCCCGATTCGTTGCTGTAGGTCGGCCGGGGGCTATGATGGGTTATGAGAAGAGCCAACATTGTTAAAGGTCGCATCGAAGAACACGGCCAAGGACTGGGCGAACCTAACGAAGCGCTGGTGCAGGCCAGGGCTCGTGAGATTGCCGTGACCAATGGCCGACAGCCGAATCAGTCCACTGCCGCAGACGTCGCCCAGGCGCGAGAAGAGCTGACCGCAGCCCAGAACGGGCCGGATACGTCATCCGCCGTCAGCGACGAGGAGCTGCTGCCTTTTCCCGACGCTGCCATCGGTGAAGGCCGAAGCCAGATGGCGCGGACCAAAACGGCGACCGACGAGCAGGAACTTCCGGCGGAATTGGTGCAGGAAGGAGTGGAGGAAGCCAACCACGAGCAATCCGTCGAAGGCAATCGAGCCAGCCGCCGAAAAGACGAGCGTTTCGACGATCAGCTCCCTTCGGAGGTGCCGTAGGGATGCCGTTACTTCCGCCGGGTGGCGCGGTCCTGCATCCAGACAACATCCTGATTGTTGGGCGAGGACACGTTGAGTGGCAGGGCTGCACCGCGTTTCAGCTTTGGAAAGGTGCGGGCATCCTTCCACTTGTGGATTTCGGAATGGCCGTCGGCGAAGGCGAAACCGCACGCATTGTTGTGATAGCTGGCGGGATAGTCGACGACTTTAGTGGTGCCGGCGTTGGGATAGCCGGCCATATCGACGACGAAAAGGGCGTCGTTGATGCCATCTTCGCGTTCATCGAGCAGGATCCAAGTGAGGCTTGGGCCCGGATCGATCATGTCGGACATTTTGGAATAGACTCTCCACTCAGGGCCGGACCAGCCACCGTACCAGGAATTAGGATTAGGATCGGTGCCATTGCCGCCGACCCAGTTGAGCATCGAGACGCTGCGGATCCGCGGGATGCTTTGGCCACGGTTCGGGCCGGCAGTCGGTTTAACGGTCGATTGGTCGGCCGGGCATTTGTAGATGTCTTTAGCGCCGCCGGTGTATTTCCAGATGGCGCCCCGGGCAAGGGTGTTGGTTACATCCCAGGCGTCGGCGGCGACATCCATGTTCCCGTGACACCAGGCGTAGTTGTAGTTCTGTAAAGAAGGGGTATCAGCAACATAGGCGAACGGGATGCGATCGTCGGCATCCTCAGCGTAGAGCCGCCAGGCCAAGGCGAGCTGCTTGGTGTTGTTCATGCACTTGATGCCCTGAGCCTTGGTTTTGGCTTTGGCCAACGCCGGCAAGAGCATACCCGCCAGGATCGCGATGATGGCGATGACAACGAGGAGCTCGATCAAGGTGAAACCGCGTGCCCGGCGGTTGTGCGGGGAGGGACCTGCTGGAAGGTGGAGATATTTGCACATAGGCGACCTGGGTTCAGTCGTTCCTTTCTTTAATACCTTAGGCGAACACCGGCGACAAGCGTGCGTTTACGAGCACATCCACCACCCCCTCCGGCAGTTTTTGCCCCTAGTACCCCCGACTATTCAGCTTCGCCCGCCTCGGTTCCATCCAGGTAATGCTCCTCCCCTGCGCTGGTCGTGTCGCGGCAAAGCCCGCGCCTGGCCGATGCGACGAAATCCAGAACGGTCCGAACGTGTTCTCCGGAAAAGTGTTGCCGGGCAGCGGCCACTGCCAGCTGCAGCCGGGTACCAGTTCGAAACAGAGCGTGGTAAAGACGACGGAGCTCGAGCCGTTGATCACTGGTAAAGCCGGCGCGGCGGAGCCCAATGGTGTTGAGGCCGCACATGCCATTATCGCCGCGGGCGATGGTGAATGGCGGCAAGTCCTTGCTAATGGCCGAGCCTCCTTGCATCAACGCCAGAGTGCCGATGCGCACGAATTGATGGACGAGGCAATTGCCGGAGATGAAGACGCGATTGGCGACGGTCACGTGGCCGCCGAGGAGGGCGCCATTGGCGATGATGATATGGTCGCCCAATTGCGAGTTGTGGCCGACGTGAGAATGCGCCATCAGGAAATTGTTTGACCCAATGGACGTTTCTTCAGCCGGCGAATTGACCGAGCCAGACGTGCTCGCGGAAGACATTGGCGCAGCCGATCCGCAAGCCGCTTTTCTCACCTTTGTATTTCAAATCCTGCGGGGCATCGCCGATGACGCAGCCAGCGTGGAACTGGTTGTCATCCCCAACCACCGTGCAGCCGGTCAGATGCACATGGGGTCCAACCCGGCAGCGCTCGCCGAGCACCACTCCTTCGTCGATGACGGCGTAAGGGCCGATCTCAACCGAGGCCGGCAGCTGCGCTTCGGGATGCACGGTGGCGGTCGGGTGGATCATCAGCTGTAAAAATAGCCCAGCTCCTTGAGCGAGACGAAGTCTCGCGGCCGCTCCTGGGTACGCTGGCCGAGGATGATATGATCCAATACGTCAATTTTTACCACTTGCCCGGCCCGGATCAGATCGCGGGTCACTTTGATATCGGCCTCCGAAGGGGTCGGATCACCACTCGGATGATTGTGCACCAACACACCAGGACGCGCTGGCCGCAATCGCCAGGCGAAATACTTCGCGCGGATGCACCAGCAAGGTGTCCAAAGTGCCTTGCGAAATGCGTTCCACCCGGATCAGCTTGCGGCGAGTGTTCAGCAGCACCACCTGGAATTGTTCGACCTCGTAGAGACGGTTGTCTTCGCGCAATAACGCCGCCACCCGCTCGGGTGTGTCCAGCAGCGGTGAATCCTGGCGGACCTCCTGCGCAAGGCGTTGCGCCAGCGTAAAGGCCCCCTTCAAGGCAATCGCTTTATCCCGCCCAATCCCTTTGGTTTCACGTAATTCGTCCAGCGAAGCCCGCGCCAGCCGATCCAAGCTTTCTGAACCGGGCGAGCAGCCGCTCGGCCAGCTGGATCGCAGAGAATCCCTTGTGTCCGGTCCGTAACAGGATGGCGAGCAAGTCCGCGTTCCGTAACGCCTCAGCTCCTTGCTGCGCCAGCCGCTCGCGCGGCCGTTCACTTCCTGGCAAGTCTTTGATCCGGATGCTCGGCTGCATCGTGCCGTCTGACTGTGCGCGGCTTGTGCCGAAAACTCAAAGCAAAACTCGGACCGGCAATTCGGGCGGGAGGCCGGCAAGCGAAAAGCACGGAGTCGAAGGACCGATCCCCGTTTGCGCAAGTGCCGAGCTCCCAGCGCCCGCTTCGTCATTCGCCGTAACCGCGCACAGGGCGCGGCCAACGTTCCTCCAAGGCATCGCCGATCGAATCCCGATGCAAACCCGATGGCGTTCAGGTTTCGATCGGCCGTGATCGGGTTTTCATCGGGTTTATTCCGAATGAAGCCCGCGCGAATGTCCCCTTCGCCGACTTCCGGAGTGGGCTAAAGCCACCTACGTCCGATTATCCGGGCGCTGGGGCACGCCGCCCACACGCCGCCCTTGCTTCTGTTGACCGTTTCTGATAAGGAGAAATGCTGCGATAGACCCTGCAGCGTTGTCCTCGCTTATGAACGCCCTTAGTGCCTTCTGGGTCCTGAGCCGGAGATATTTCCAGCGCGGCGCGTTGCGGCGGGACAAGGATGGGCCGGATGACCCAGGTCCTCGCCGCCACAATGCCCCTATGGCCAAACGCCGCCGGCGAATGTTCTTCGTCATCGCGTGCGCTGGACTGTTTTCCCGAGAGCTACCAGCCGCACCCGTCGATGAATCAGCCGCCCGGCGGGTGGCTCAAACGCTGCTGGGGCTCACACATCCCGCCGCAACGTTTGCGAAGAGCCCGTCCGCCGCCAAAGGCAAGGTTGCACTGGCCATTGTCCGGGTTACGCCGGTTAGGCATGCTGGTGAGACGGTGGGTTACGTAGCAGCGTTGGCCCCGGCAGGCTTCATCTTGCTGCGAGCGGATGACCAGGCGCCACCGGTGAAGCTTTCCAGCGATGCGGGGCGGATCGATCAGTTGCCGCCGTCCTTTTTGGAGCTGGTGGAGCGGGAACTAGCGGCCGAATTGGGGGTGATCCGAATGTCCAAATTCGGGCAGAGTTCGCGTCTCTCGAATTATCAGACGCAATGGGCGGCTTTGCTGAAAGGGGAACGGCCTGGCGCGAGCACGGGCGCTGCCTTGTTGGCTGGATCCAGCCCTGGCGCCGTTTTGCTGCAGACGAGTTGGGATCAATCGTCTCCTTACAATTACTACTGCCCGGTCTACGGCTATTTCCTGGGGGAGGCCCTGCGGACACCGGTTGGCTGTGTGCCGACAGCGCTGGGCCAAATCCTGCGCTATCATCAGCAACCAGCAGCCGTGACGCAGGATGCCAGCTACAGCGACAGCCAGGGTTCGCTCAGGGGCGTCCATGCGACCAGTGACGCGGAAATGACTCCGTACCGATGGAGCTCAATGCCCTTCGCGCTGGAGGAGAGCAGTCCGGCGGTGGAAATCGAAGCGGTCGGGCAACTCCTCTACCACGTGGCGGTCGCGGTGGAAGCGGACTTCGAACAAAGCCAGACCAGCGCCTACTCCTATAGTGTCCAGCGGCCTTTGTTTAAGCAGTTTCAGTATGTGAGCACGGGTTTCCAGGAGCGTTCCGGACTGACAACGGCGCAATGGTACAACAAGGTCGCGACCGAAATTGACGCTGCCCGGCCCATTTTCTACCGGCTCGCTTCCGCGACGAAAAGCTCATCGCACGCGCTGGTTTGCGACGGTTACCGCAACGGGAACGAGATCCACCTGAATATGGGTTGGGCCGTGGGACGGGCAACGCCTGGTATAACCTGGACACCGTCATCAACGTTTTTGTCTATCCGCCGCAGGATTGGGTGGTGCACGCAGGCTTGTTTGGCCTGACGCCGCCCGGAGCGACGACACTGGCAGCGCCGTTGCTCAATGCCGAGCCGGCCACGACCAAAGGGCCGAAAAACACCGTTGCCTGGGTTTCTATGACCGGAGGACCACCGAGCGCACCGGCCGGGCCGTCCGCGGGCAACCTGCCCGGTTCCGCGCCCGTCAACCCGGCTGCGAGCAGCAGGCAGGGTGGCGTCGGCGAAGCCAGCCTGCCTAATCTGACGCCGTTCCGTCGTGAGGGCTACAGCGATGTGTTGGTGGTTTCGACCAAATCAGGGACGTGGACCGACGATCTGCTTTCCGACGACGAGCTACTCTACCTTGACTGGGGCGTGATCAACAACGGCGGCGCCACGGTGGAAGGCGATTTTACGATGGTGATTGAGGTGGATAACGTCAGCTGGGTGGTTTACCACGGCGGTTACAGCGCCCCCAACCAGGCGGGAGGCATGGATGACATCCAGTTGGGCATGCTCCCCGCCGGCACGCACACGATCACCCTCCGCTTGGATACCGAGAATGCAGTCATCGAGGCGGATGAAACCGACAACACTTTTACGAAAACCATAACGGTGCGGCCAGCGGGCGGTGTCGAGTATCTGGCTGAGATGGCGGACAATCCTCAGTTTGTCGCGCCCCGAAGTTCTGGTTGGGTCTCGGCCCTCGCCTACACTTTTGGCGATTTGGTTCCGACACAGACCTACTGGTATCGATTGAAAGCCCGGCGCGGCCAGGTCGAGAGCAGCTGGTCAAACATCGAGCATTCCGAACAGTTGTTGACCGGGACGATTTCGCTGAGCGGGGACCTCGCTTTCGGCGATGTCCGGAAGGGAGGAGCGGCCTGGCGCGACTTGCACGTGGCCAACATTGGCACGGAGCCTTTCGCCGTGACGCAGCTGACGCTCCCGGCGGGCTTCACTGCCCCCGAATGTGCCTGGGGCTGCGATTTCGAACTGGCGCCCGGCGAAGCTCGCGATATCGAGATCGATTTTGCGCCGACCGCAGTTGGGGCCTATGGGGGGATGATCGTCGTCGGCACGGA
>JAXMHN010000039.1:0-65227 GCA_046346765.1 Verrucomicrobiota bacterium
TTTTCTTCAGGACTTGCATCCCTGTCACTGGCTGTGGCACAGTGTCGCCGTGCTGCAACGGATCTTCCGTTGCTCTCGCGGTTGACGTGAAATGGCCGTTCCCCCAGAGGCGACTTCACTGTCTCGCCGCAAGACACGGCATGCGGGTTGGCTAGATAGCTCAGTCGGTAGAGCAGAGGACTGAAAATCCTTGTGTCGGCGGTTCAATTCCGTCTCTAGCCACCACCTTCTTCCAATACTCACGATCCTCACTAAAACCCTTCGCCCGGCCCATTCAGGGATGATGCCGCTCGAAGAATGAAAGTGAACAACCGGCTGCTCGATTCACACCCATCCGGCACGCCAGGCTAATTGCCGGGCAGCCGTCAGGTGGCTCAAGCAGATGAGTTACACAGGTCGGGCCGCCGGCATCCTGGCGGGAATTTGTTGACGGAGCCACTGGGCGACGAGATGAGCGACTTGGCGTGCGCTTAGGTTGCTCGTGTCGATGAGATGCGCGCCCCATGGGGGCTGATCGGCAGCGATCCCAACCCAGCGGTCCCAACGCATCTGCGGCCATGCATTCTGGGTAATGACCTCCGGCCGGTGCCGGTGGTCCGTGACATGGTGTCGCATCCAAGCCGCGAATGCGACGTGATGTCCGATCAAGCGCATGTCATCTCCGCGTCGCGCCAGGCGGCTGGTTTGGGTTGGCTCATCCGCATCGAGGAGACAAACAGCGAGGCCTTCGAGACGCTCCGCCGACGGCGACGCCCAAACTTCGCCGGGCGGAACGGGATCGCCGCACAAAAGGAAGTGTTTTCCTTGTTGCTGAACCTCGAGAGCCCGCTGCACCGCTCGCTCAACCGTTCGATGGCGCCATTCGATATTCCACTTCGGAGCGCTGCCGAGCATCCCGAGTTCAGCCGCTTCCAGGACGTCGGCGAACTCCGGTTCGATCAATTTACGGACAGTGGACTTGCCCACGCCGCTGGCGCCCGTGACGAGGAAGAACATACAGTCCTTTATTCACTTGCAGTTGTGGCGGCATGATATTCCCAAGCGCCGCGGTGTCAACGGAGTGCGCTAAAAAGGGCATGCTGACGGCAGGAGATCGCGATCAAGACGGCCTGATAATGCCCGGAGCAGGGCGCCGATCCGCGCAAGAGGCGCGAGTTAGGCGAACACGATCCAGGCGAGGATGATCAGGCAAATCCAGTCAAGCAACAGGCCGTAGCAGCTGAGGTGCGGGCGATCGCTGATGGCGCCGCGGATCGCTGCGTAGACGCCCGCAGTGAAATACGCCCAGCCGTCTTTGACCGCTAATGGCCCGTTGGTCCAGCCAAAGGCCATCTTCCCGACGTGATAGGAGTGCTGGGTGAACACGCACCAAAGGCCATACCCGGCAACGGCGAGAGGGAATGCCAGGAGCAGAAGGTTCCAAACCAGTCCATAAGGCCGTTTGCCTCGAATCAGATGGCCAAGCTCTTTCATCGCCCGATACGCAAACGCGGCTGCTGAACCGACGGTTGTTTCTAGCACTTACCACAGCCGAAAGCGAGTCAAAACCGCCTTGGGGCAAACCCCTGAGCAACACCGGAGCATCAAGAAGCGTCAGTGGTCGGGCAGCCTGTTGGACAACCCACCGGCGTTCGCAACTCGTAGCAGCCGACATGAGGAGGCGGAAACCGCAGGCTGAGATGGCACGGAAAACCCGCTTCGTGGCCGCGGCGGCGCCCGTGAAGGTCCGCCTCGTGACCTCGGCGGCTACGTGGAACCGGCGGCGACGGCGCTGACGCTGGGCACGGAGTAAGCGGCATCTTTTCGCCGTCTGATCCTTTATGAATCGCCCTTTCTTAGGACTCATCCTGGCGGGAGCGCTCGGCGCGGTTTCGTCAGGGGGCTGCGTTAGTCATCATCGTGATCGAACGACGATGCGCCCGCCAAGCCCAGTGTACGATACGGTCGCCGAAATCGAAGGCATGCCCCGATGCCGCGCGCGCGTGGTGCGTAAGGGGCCATGCTTCGTTTGCCTGGAGAAAGCTGACGGGACCACAATTTTTGTGGGGAGCCCAAGCAGCAGTACCGAAGTGGTCAATTTCGTCAGTTCGTTGGAGGAAGGACAGAGTTGCCTTTTGCCAGCTGCCTTTATGCGCTATCGCGAGCCGATGGGTCGTGTCCAGCCCCGATGAAAACGACGGGGACAGATATGCATGCATTTTCCAGGCTATGACCCGATTGCTGCCGAACCGGCCTGGAGCGAGGGTCGTGTATGAATGATTGGAGTAACTCGGAATGGTTCGAGCAGTGGCTCAAACTGGCCCAGGGCTCGAATCACCCTCACTAGCACACCAGCTCATAATTGAATGCTAATGCACTCTGTAAAGAGTTGAAACCGTAGCACGCTCGACCTCCGACGCCCGGTATCCGTGTCGGAGGTCGAGTCTTCCTCCATCAAGCCTTCCTTCGCTCCCGTCGCTAGGATTCTCGTCTGCTCCATTCGGCCTAAACCCGATCCCAACCCGATCGAGACCCGATGCCACCCGATTGCAATCGGGAAAGCCGCGAATCGACCCTGAATGGATGCACGACGACCACCCGCGGTGTTAGGGACCAAATCTCCACAAGGCGACCGCTGACCTCCGGCCTCCGCCCCTAATCAGCAAACTAAGTCGGCGAAATACCTGAAGAACGTGTCTAGGCAGCCGTGGCATTGCTGATAAGATGGGGCGGCCGAACTTCGGTCGTCCCAGCGACGTTGCTGAGGTCCGCGCCTGGAAGAGAGAAGATGATGAACTATCGAAATTCAATCCAATGTGTCCGAGCGAGCCTGGTGGCGGCTTCTTGCACCGCGGTTGTGGCGGTTCTGGGCAGCCTGGCGGTGCGCGCCGCTACTTATCCGGAAACCATCCTGGCGGATCATCCGACCGCTTACTATCGTTTGGAAGAGTCACCCGGAGGGATCACCGCTGTGGACAGCAGCGCAACGGCAGCTTTCCCTGGGACTTATACCTCCGCTGACGGGGTTTACCCCACGCTTGGTTTGCCAGGCATCGATCAGAATTCGGCCTATTTCAAAACTTACAAGGATGACGCTGGCACAGTCCAATTCTCCTACGTCGAAATCCCTTTTGCGGCAGAACTGAATCCACAAGGGCCGTTTTCAGCCGAGGCGTGGGTTCGTCCGGCGAGCGTGCCGACGGATGGGACTTATCGCAGCCCGGTGGGGAACTTTGGCGGGTGGGATGCCGGGGCGCCCGGATGGTTTTTCTATCAAACGCCGGAAGCGGCGGGCAATCCTTCCGTCTGGGTATGGGTGATGAAGGGAGGCGGCATATGGGTGCAATCTTCACGGCCGATTGTTAAGAACCAGTGGGACTATCTGGCGGCCGTCTACGACGGGAGCGCGGTGACGTTTTATCTGAACGGCCAGACGGTCGGTTCGAGTGCGGTAGCCGACTACGCGGCGAGCACCACAACCTCGACCTACATCGGATCCGGTCCGGTTGGCCAATGGATGTTCGATGGCCGAGTGGACGAAGTCGCGATTTATGGAAGCACGTTGACGGCCGAACAGATCGCCAATCATTACCAGGTGGGGCAGGCAAGTTTTCGAGTGGAAGAGTCGGCCCCGGTGATCACTCAAAGCCCGGCCGCGGCTACGGGATATGCCGGTCGGACGGCCAAATTTGCGGTTAGCGCGGACGGCACCGCGCCTTTGTCTTATCAATGGTTCAAGGGAAATACGGCCTTGGAAGGCGCTACCAACGATACGCTCGTGGTCGAGGCGGTCATGGCCGACAACGGCGCCATCTTTAAAGCGGTGGTGACCAACCAGCTCGGAGCCGCGACCAGCGCGGGAGCGGCGCTGACGGTTTCGACGGATCTCCTGGTGAGCTCCAATCCCGCTTCCATAACGCGCACGGCGGGTGGGGCAGCGGCGTTTCGGGCGGCGACCGGCGGGGCTCTGCCCATTTCCTTTCAATGGTACAAAGGCGCTGCTGCCATTACCGGGGCGACCAATGAGACGCTTTGGCTGACGAACCTGCAGACGGCGGACGACGCCACGACTTATTACGTTCGCGTCAGCAATCCATGGAACGCCAAAGACAGTGAGCCCGCTACCCTGACGGTCGCGTCCCGCAACACCACTGTTACAATGACCGGGTATGCCAAACTCGTCGCGGCCGACGGCCCGGTCGGTTACTGGCGCCTGAATGAGACCGCCGGCGCGGAAGTTGCCACGGACGCGGTTGGCAGCTTCGACGGCAGTTTCGACACCGCGCGGGAAGGTTCCGCGGTGAACTTTGGGACGGTCACTGGGATTCCACGTGAGACGGATGCGGCCATCAGTGTGTCAGCTGGCGCCCGGGTGGTGATACCATATGCGTTGGAGATGAATCCGCACGGACCTTTTACGGCCGAGGCTTGGGTCAAGCCCGCGTCGCTTGGGGCCAACCCGGACGATTATCGCACGGTGTTCTCGTCGGAAGGAGCTGGGCCGACGGGCTGGTTGCTTTACCAACAGCCCAACCACACGTTTGCCTGGGTGATTTTCAACGACAACTGGGTGAGTTCGTGGCTCTACGACGTTGATGATGTCGTCACGGCCGACACCTGGTATCACATCGTCCTCACCCGGCAAGGGGACGACTTTGCCTTTTATGTCAATGGGCAATTGCGAGCCACCAAAACCTGGGACGCGTTTATCCCGAACCGGGACGGGAACGCCAACTTCGGCTGGCGAAGTGACAACGACTTCAAAGGTTTCGAAGGTGCGATCGACGAGGTAGCCTTCTATAACAAGGCTCTCCGCGCCGACCAGATTCTGTCGCATTACCAGGCTTCGGTTTCAATCAATCTGACCCGATCCGGGAGCGCCATTGTGCTCAGCTGGCCTTTTGGCATACTCCAGGAAGCGAGCGCCGTTACCGGAACTTATCAAGACGTCAGTGGCAAGTCGCCGCTGCCGATCGAAGCGTCCGAGGCAACGAAGTTTTACCGAGTCAAGCTGCCGTAAGCAGCGTGCGATCGGAAGGACCTGACTCCAACCGGCACGGCGCCCGGTTGGAGCCCATGATCCTGATCATCGCCGATGACCTTTCCGGGGCTGCTGAGCTCGCCGGCCTAGCCGCGGCCCGCGGTTACTCCGCCCAAGTCCAAACGGCCTTTAACCCCAGTCCCGCCGCGGAGGTCATCGCGCTCGATACCGACACTCGCTCCTGCTCCGCCCAGGAGGCCGCCGGGCGCATCCGTGAAGCCCTGCAAATCGCCAAGCACTTTGCGCCAGCATGGATCTACAAAAAGACCGACTCTGTCTTGCGGGGCCGCGTTCGGGCCGAACTGAGCTCATTGTTGGCAGCGACCAACAGCTCGCGGGTTCTCTTGATTCCGGCCAACCCGGCCCGCGGACGGCTGATTCGGGATGGGGCCTATTTCGTTCACGGCAAACCGCTTAATGAAACCGTCTTTGCCAACGATCCGGAGTATCCTGCAACCACGGCGGGCGTGCGCACCCTCCTCTCGCGCGACGGCGGCGCTGATATCCATCTGATCGGGCGCGCCCGCGAGCTGCCCCGCGGGGGCATTGCCGTCCCCGATATTGAAGGCCCGGAAGACTTGGCGGACCGCGTGTCCTCTCTGCCGGAGAACACCCTCTGCGCGGGAGCGGCGGAGTTTTTTGCCGCTCTGTTGGCCACTCGTTCACCAGGTCCGAGAGGCTCGCGGCGTGTCCCCATCGGCGTCCCGGCTGGGCGAGCCCTCTTCGTTTGCGGCAGTGCGGCGGCCTGGCCGGCACGGCGGGACGAATGTCCGGCGCGCGGCTTGCCAGTGTTTTCGCTCTTGCCGGAAGCCATCGCCGCGGCGCAAGGCAAGGAGAGTTGGGCGATGACAAGGGGTTGGATCGAGACTATCGAGAGGCAGGTGGGCGAGCGCGGCGGAGCGGTCCTAGCCATTGGCGAGCCCTCGGGAGCTGTGTCGCCGACGGAATTGCTGGCAGCGCTTTGCCACGTTGTCTTTCGAATCCTCGACCGGACCAGGCTCGATCAGTTGTTTCTTGAAGGCGGCGCGACGGCGGCCGCGGTGATCCGGGCCATGGCATGGACCAGGCTGGAAGTGGTCGGGCACCTCACGCCGGATCTTGCCTGGTTCCAAGCGGCCGATGGCAAAAGTCCCTGGCTCGCGATCAAGCCGGGGAGCTATGCCTGGCCGGAAGAGGTCTGGGGAAGGTGAGTTGGGAGCGATTCGATCTCCCGGCTCACCTCGGCCACCGAAAGAGAACTGAGGCCTTCGGGAGAGCTGAGAAGCCGGACATGGCTTCCGAGCGGCTGCCAGAGTTCGCGGCGGGTGTCACCCCACAACACCACCGCGGGTAAACCGATGGCCGCGGCCAGATGGGAAATGCCGGAGTCGTGGCCAACAAAGCCGTGGCACTCCGCCATCAACCGGGCCAGTTCGGGCAGCGGCTGGCTTTGCGCCAGGCGATGTCGGCCAGCGGGGATAAGGCGGGCGAGGCGGTTGAGCCGGTCGCCTTCGGCTTCGCCGCCCACGAGCAGCAAGCAAAAACCGGTCGAGGCGAGCAGCTCTTCGATCAACGCCTGCCAGCTCGCTTCCGGCCAGTTCTTGCGTTCGCTGCCGCTTCCCGGATGGAGCGCCAGCCAGCGTTCCGCCCCGGGCAGCGTCCGCGCCAGTGGGGTTCCGTGGCTGCGGGCCTGCACCGCACCCGCGGCGGCGGCGTGGTTCAGGACGAGCCGTGGGACGGGGTCGGGATCGAAGATAGCCAGGCGCACAAGGGGCTGGAGAAAGGCGGCCGTGGCGTGCAGGTGTCCTTGCTCGTCCGGACGGTAGGGGCCCGGGAAGAACTGGGCCTTGGAGACGCGGGCGACGTTTTCCTGAAAGATGCGGTCCGGGTCAAAGAGATAACTGAAAATGACGGCAAAGCCTGCGAAGTAATCGGCGAGTTCTTTAGGCAACGGGCCGTTCCGGGCGAAGAAGCTGGCCATAGGCCGTGCGTCAATCGAGCGGACCGCATCGACGAGTCCGCCGGCCAGGGCCAGGGAAGCGACGCGCGGGTAGGCCAAAAGTTCAAGAGGCACCTCGGGGAAACTGCGGCGCAAGGCAGAGAGGACGGGGAGCGTGAGGATAAAATCGCCGATGGCCCCGCCACGAATGACCAAGATCTTGCCGAGGGCCGCAGGCACAAAGGCAAACCCGGCTAACGCGGGGATGGCGACGCAGCCGCTGGGAGGCTGGCGTCGTCGGGACTTTGGGCGTGGAGTTCGCCCGCGCGAAACACGGTCAGGCCCAAGACGAGGACGAGGGCGCCGATTGCAAGCCGGACGGCACTGGTGTAGCGAATGCGTTGTTCGCTGGCGGTGCTCCACTGGATCAAGTCACGGAGGCGCCAGGGCGACACGGTGAACCACATGCCCGCCAGGATCCAGACGTAGGCAAGGGTGGAAATGACCAGGCGCCAGGACGAATCGTGCCAGCGGGCCGTGTCCAGCATCAGTTTGGCGAGCAGCAACAACACCACCGCCAAGCCTCGCACGGCCAGAAAGTCCTGGACAAAAATGCAGGTCAGCACGCCGACCGCGCCGAAGCCGAGCAACATGATGTTTTTGTAGGCGGCAAAGTCCGAGATGGATTCATGGCTCAGATTCCACAGGAACCAAGCCGTGCCCAAGCCCATGAGGAGGAAACCCCACACCTGGGAACGGGGGAACTTGCGCAGGGCCAGGGCGAATGCGGAAGGCTTGGCCAGGCCATAAATCTGCGGCAAGGCCATGATCAGGCCCAGGGCTACGGCTAAAGTCGATAATCTCATGTCGTCGTCTGAGTGCGCTTGGTGGTCCTTTGCAGGGGACCAATCAATCCAAGTTAATGGTTGCCGGCTCGCCGTAAAGGGTGAAAGCGCCGGCGCGCTGGATGTCGATGTCGATTAATTGGTGGCGGTGCCGGTCCGATCCTTCCAGGACGACGATCTTATTACAGCGCGTGCGTCCTTCGAGCCGGGCGGGATTTCGACGGCTCGGCCCTTCCACCAGGACCTGCTTGCGTTGTCCAACGAGAACCTGGAGCTTTTGGGTGGCAATTTCATTGACGAGAGCGAGGAGGCGGGCATGCCGCGCCTCGATCACGTCCGGTTCAATCTGATCTGGCAAGGCCGCCGCGGGCGTGCCTTGACGTTTCGAATACTTGAACATGAAGGCATTGTCGAAACGCACGCGCCGGACAAGCGCGAGGGTGGCTTCGAAGTCCTCTTCCGTTTCGCCGGGAAAGCCGACAATAATGTCGGTGGTCAGACCGATCTCCGGCTGAACCGAGCGGAGCTGCTCGATAATCTGCAGGAAGCGCGCGGTGGTGTAACCCCGATGCATCTGTTTCAGGACGCGGTCGCTGCCGCTCTGCACGGGAAGATGGGCGCTTTCGCAGAGCTTGGGCAAGCGCGCGTAGGCGTCGACCAGGTCTTCACCATAGCCTTTGGGATGAGGCGAGGTGAAGCGAATCCTCTCCAGGCCCTCGATGGCGTGGACCGCTTCCAGCAGTTGAACGAAAGCGGATTGGCCATCGCGGGAGCCGATTTCGCGTTTGCCGTAGCTGGTCACGATTTGCCCCAGCAAAGTGATCTCCTTGACCCCGCGCCCAACGAGGTCGGCGCATTCCGCCACGACGTCCGCAATCGGGCGGCTGCGTTCCTCCCCCCGGGTGTAAGGGACGATGCAAAAAGTGCAGTCTTGGTTGCAGCCCTGCATAATGCTGACGAAAGCCGTCACCGCCTGGCGGTCACCGTTCAGGATGTGTTCACGGATGGCGCTTTCGCTGCCCCGCTCGGTTGCGACGTCGCAGACTTGTTGCCGGCGCCCGGCGAACAGGTCATCGAGGTATTCCGCGGCGCGATGGAACTTCTGAGTGCCGAGGACGAGATCGAGATCCGGGAGTTGATCGATCAATTGCTGCCCGCGGCTTTGGGCCATGCACCCCATCAAGCCCAGGACCACCCCGGGGCGATGGCGCCGCGTTTCCGCGATCAGGTTCTGCATCTTGCCAATCGCTTTCAACTCAGCGCTGTCCCGCACGCTGCAAGTGTTCAAAAGGACGACGTCGGCGGTGGCTTCCGACGCAGCCAGGCTGTAGCCCTTGGCGACCAATTGGGCGGCGACGGCTTCCGAGTCGCGCTCGTTCATTTGGCACCCGTAGGTTTTGATGTAGACACTGGGCATACTGGCTTCGAAATGCCGCCGAAGTTACGTCAGCGAGGAGTCTTTGAAAAGGGTGGAGTTGCCCCGGCGAAGCCTTCGCCCTCTCAACTTTCCCCTGGGCAAGCGGGGCTCAAATCCGTAGAAAGGCCGGAGTGGCCCCTATTCCAGCCGCGCGACTACGCTTGGGGTGATGGAATCAGGCCAACCAGGAAAATGAAAAACGTCTCAGTCTCGCTCCGCAGTCATGTCCGGCTCCCGGCGGCTGTCGCTCTGGCCACCCTGGGTGTAATCGGATGGGCAGCCGTCCAGGCCGCCGAGACCTCTGTCAAAGGCAATACGATGAATCGAATCACCGAGAAGGAGTTTGGCAAAATGCCGGACGGCACAGTGGTCAAGCAATTCACACTGGTGAACCGGTCAGGCATGGTCGTGAAGGTGATCAGTTACGGCGCCATTATCACGGAGATCCAAGCGCCCGACCGCGCGGGCAAGCTCGCCAATGTCGTGCTGGGAGCCGATACGCTGGACGCTTACCTTCGTGGGTTCCCGGCGGCAGCCGCGGTCATTGGCCGATTTGCCAACCGAATTGCGGGCGCGCGCTTTACCCTCGACGGCGTCGAGTACCGCCTCGCGGCCAATAATGGTCCAAATCACATCCACGGCGGATCGAAAGGCTTTGCCCAACAGGTTTGGGAAGGCAAAATGCTCCCGGCTGGTTCTGACCTCGCTTCGGTCCAGTTCACCTACCTGAGCAAAGATGGGGAGGAGGGCTACCCCGGCAACTTGACGGCAAAGGTGACCTATACCCTCACCGACCAGAATGAAGTTCGCCTCGGCACGAGGCGCAGACCGATAAGGCGACCGTGGTCAATCTCACCAATCACGCTTACTTCAACCTGGCCGGAGCGGGCGACTGCCTTGACCAGGAACTGTGGCTGGCGTCCAATCGATATACCCCCGCCGACGATCAGCTCATTCCAACCGGTGAGGTTGCCGGCGTCAAAGGCACTCCGCTTGATTTCACCCGCCCCACGCCCATCGGGGCCCGCATCGATCAGTTAAAACCGCGGGTGAACGGTTACGACCACAATTTTGTCCTCAACCGCGACGGCGTCACGCCCACTCTGTGCGCCAGGGCGCGCGATCCGAAGAGCGGTCGAGTCATGGAGGTGGCGACGACCCAACCGGGGGTGCAGCTTTACACCGGCAACCATCTCAAGAACCCAGTCGGGACGGGAGGCATTCAGTTTGGCGGCAGCCATCCGGCTTTTTGCCTCGAGACGCAACATTTCCCTGATTCGATGCACCACCCGAACTTCCCATCGGTTGTGTTGCGCCCGGATAAGGAATTCAAGAGCGTTACTGTCTTCAAGTTCTCCGCCCCATAGCCAAAAACGAGAAGCGCTTACTGTCCGAGCGAGCGCAGCTCGTCCTGGGCGAGGAGGAATTGGCGACGTTTGGTGAGATGGTCCTTTAAGGATTGCAGGTTGCGCTGCAGTGTCTCGGTGGCCTCATCCGGATCGCGTTTCTGGAGGGTGGCTCGAATCCGAACTTCCTCTTTCAAACGGTCGCCCAGGCGGTCAATCAGAGGGAAGAAGACCTGTTCCGTATAGACGGTTTGCAAGACCTGTTTGGTCCGGGCGAGGAAGAGTTTGCGAAAATGGGGGTTGGCCAGGAGCGGCTTGGAGAAATAGCCGCCGGCTCGCCACCAACTGGCGCCGACACCGATGCCGCGAGGAGCGGGCTTGTCTTTCGGCCAGCCGGGCGGGCGGTCGCCGAGCATTCCCATGGTCAGGGGCATGTCGGTGAAGACCTGGTTGTCGCCCAACCCATCGTAAAAGCCCCACGTCTTGTCCTGATCCCAAGGGTACATCTCCCATTTGTCGGTGCCGCCGGAATCATGATAAGCGAAGTAATTGTTAAAGAAGCCGTCCCAGTGCGAGAGGCACATATTGACGACGAAATAATTGATGACCTGGTCGACGTTGAAATGTTTTTTGATGATAGCCCACTGCTCGTCCGGCTTGTCCTGGGTCTTCTCCAGCAAATCGACCAGTTCGACAACGTCCTCATGGCCGGTCTGGCGGTTGGTTTTCTTTTCGTGCTGGCCTTCGACGCTGTTCTCGTACCAGAGGATCTTGTAGAGATTGCCATCGCCCTTCAGATGGTTCCTTTCCAGAAAGGAACGGTTCGGTTGTTCGATGAACTCGTAGTAGCCAAAGGGCTTGCCATCCACCCACAGTCGCATGTGCTCGGCCAGCGGAGCAGCGTTGCCAAGACGACGGTAAAATTCATAGGCGAGCGGTTCGGCCAGCACGAAGCGATCGTTGTACTCGAACAGCACGTTGACGGTGCTCATGCCGTGGAACAGACGATCCTTGTTAAACCGGACATTCAAACCGGCATTCCGTTCCGTGACTGTGACGAAATCGTAGATGTCGGCTGCGCCCGTTTGCGAATCCACCGCCACGAAAGCGGATTTGCCGCGCGGGCGGGGCGGTTGTTTGGTCCGCCCTTGCCCGGGCATGAAGCCGCCTTCGTTCCGGCTTCTGGCCCAATCGCGGGCTTGAGCCGCGGTCAGCACCGGTTTCACCTGTGCGGTCAGGTCCTCGCTGATCTTCTGCACTTTCTCCCGGACATCGTCGAAATCACCCTTGCCGGTGAGAACGGCCTGGGTGGCATTGGACAAGGCATTTCGCTGGTTGGCGGCGGCAACGTAGATGGAAGCGAGTTTGGCGAATTGGGCGTCGTTGATGTCGGCGCGGGAGGTGAGCTTGAAGAACATGTTTTCAACGTTGAGCAGGCGCTTGAGAAGCAAGTCCGGCGTCCACCGCATCTGGCCGTCGCCACTGGCCGGCGCCTGCCGAGCCTGAACCTGGAGGAGGGCTTGGCGTTGGGCGTCGTCGAGCAGGGGAGTGGCGGCGGCCGCGACGCGAGCGTGATAGCCTTTGGCCACCTCCGGAATGGCCTCCATCTTTTTCCGCGAATCAATTCCGTCGGCCGTCTCGTCAATGAGCTTATCGCGGTGGGAGGATTGCTCGTTAAAAAAAGTGCGCAGCTTGGCGAGTTGCGGAGCGGGCAGGGGAGTTTTGGTGGTCAAGTCGAACCAGACTGGCCCCAGGTCGAGGGCCGCTTCGAGCTGCATGCGTGCCATCATGCGCATCTGATCTTCTTCCGTGAAGCCGCGCTGGTTGGGGCTGCGCATGTGCCGCTCGACGCTTTTGAAGTCCTCAGGGTCTACATTAATGACCAGCGCGAACGGGATCTTGCCCGGAGCGAACTTCTCGTGCACGAAACAGGATAAGGCCGGCCGAGGCTCATTGGCGCCGGGAAAGAGCCGGCGAGCCCCTTTGGCGTTGGTCGCCTCAAGACGCAACCGCAGCAATTGACCGGTTTTTTGGCCTGGGATACTGGCGGTGTAACGGTGTTCGCCCACTTTGTTCATGGGCACGGATTGGTCCGCCGTTTCGCTTCCAGAACCGGCCAAGCGGAAGCGACAGAGAACGTCGCCAACGCCTTGTGGGTCGCGAATGTCAGCTTCGACCGTGATGGGTTGGTCGGGCTGCGGATTGAGCGGGGCGACCTTGACGTCCGCGATCACCGGCGGCAGCACGGCGGAATAGTTGCTGTTGCGTTGACCAGGAGTGCCGCCGGCATTCATCTCCTCGTTTAGAGGTGAGGAAGCCCAATTCGACGGCTTGGTGCCGTCAGCCGTGGGGCAGATCCGTTCGAGCGAAGCGGAATGGCCATCGGCGCCGTTCGGCCATGGCTGGGAATCCTTGTAGCGGACGCTGTCGACTTTCTGGCCGCGGTTATCGAGCAAATCGAGGCGCGCGCCTTTGTCGCTCAATTCAGGCGCAAAGACGGCGGCGGGGGCGAAGCCGTAATGGGCCTTGAATTGGTCGGCATTCCGGCCCAGAACGAGAAAGCCATCGGCCGGGATGACAGTCCCGACGGCGAAGGCATGATCCAGACCGCGCGCCAGTTTCCAGCCGGTTAAATCAACCGGCGCCTCCGAGGCATTATAGAGCTCGATAAACTCCAGGTCTTGTGGCTCTCCGGGCGGGTGGTAGGAGATCTCGTTGATGACGACGCCAGCGCCGATGGTTGACAGAGCTAAGGCTGGCAGGACAAAGAGGCTGAACAAGGCACGTAAATGCATAGATCTGAACTGGTGTAGCCAGGGTAACATGAGCCCGACGCGGCGCGAGCCAATTCCCGCGGCCACAGCCCGGCTTCATGGTTTGACCACGTGGAGTCAAAAACGTTCTAGCCCGAGAGGCAAGAGGTCCCTCGGTCTCTCCAGGGTCGGCGGCCGCCGGGCGCGCTGACTTATTTAGGCTTGCCGAACTGCTTGTCGGTGTAGTCGAGGAAGACGAGCCAATCCGCGCTGGTCATCGAATGTTTGCCCGGCCGGATATAATAGCCGAGCGTGCTATCGACGAGCCGGCCGATCTCGGGCATCTGTTTGGCTTCGAGCCCGCCCGCCCCCAGCAGTCGGTAGACAGGCTCGGCTGCTTGCAGGACTTGGAATTGGCCAGTCGGGTTGGCCCATTGATCTTCGAGCGCGTTCGGGAGCAAGACCGGCCGGGGCGCGCACAGCGCCACAAGGCAGTGTTGGTCGAACGGCAAACGCTCCGTCGCCTCGTTGAACTTCTTAAACTCAGCGTTAAACCAATGGGGAAAGCGGTCGTTGATCTGCTTCACAGATTCCCCGACTGTGCCGCGGCTCGGGGCGGTTCCGCCGCAGCCGGCCTGCAGCGGAATGGCCAGAGCGATGCGCTCATCGAAAGCAGCCGCGACCAAGGCGGCCTTGCCATTCCGGGAGTGACCGACAACGGCAATGTGTTTGGCGTCGATATCCGGATCGGTCACCAGATAGTCCACCGCGCGGGACAGCCCCCAGGCCCACGCCGCGATCGCGCCCCAATCGCGGTCGCGGTAGGCCGCCCGAACGCCGCCGGTCGCGTCAGGCCGGTCAGGTTCGACATCGCCGTTGTAGAAAACGGCCACGGCATAACCGCGGTCGATCGATTGTTCCAACGCCCACGTCTCGACTTGCGTGCCCCGCCCGGCATCGGTCGCCATATTGTTGGAACAGCCGAGACACGAATTCGGCACCCAGGTCTTAGGTAGCGGCACGCTCTTGTCGGCCAGCAAAGCGTGATTGCCGCAGAAGTTGAGTCCGACAAATGCCGGCGCCGGCGCTTGGCGCCGATTTGGCACTACCACCAGAAGCTGCAGCTTGGAGGCGACCCCCGGGCCCAAATCGATCGAGACTTCTTTCTTGGTGGCTTTTCCTTGGAAGTAGTTTTTGTCGACGGGGCCGGTGACGAACTTGACTTGCGCCGGCGGCATATGGCCGTACATGTAGTGCTCGAAAAGCGCTTTCAGTTCCGGACGCCGTTTTGTCCGCCACTGCTCAGCGGTCGTAACGCGCTCGCCGTTTAACATGATCAATGGATCGGGCAGGCCGGGCTGCGCGGGCAGTTGCGACACGCTGGGAAAAGCGGCCGCGAACGAGAGTTGGCAGACCGACAGCAGGGATGAAAGCACGAGCGGGAAAGAAATTCGATGGGCCATGGAGGTGAGCTTAAGCTGGCCCGGCACACTGTCGAGCCTATTGGCCGGCGCCGGCGGGTCGCCGGTTAAGCCACGGATAACTCTGGGGCTGAATCGGCCTGCCCGTTACCCGGATGCGGTGGATGAAGATCCCGGGGCTCCTCAGTCGCGGCGCTTGCCCTGCGGCCGCCGAGTCGACCAGCATTGAACCGCGGCGGAAGGCCCGGGACGCGCACGCGTCGGCCGTCACTGATCAGGCAGCGCCTTGCGGGGCAGTCACGCGCTGGTTGAGGTGGCGCAGGATGGCTTGTTTGTTGGACTCGAAGCTGAGCCGGTGCAATTGCGCGACGATGGCCTGGCGCGCCGGATCGGAAAACGACGGATTGGCAATCAGCGTCCGCAGGATGTCCACTTTGGCTTCATCAAATGTAACTCGCCGGTAAGTGACGTTCACCAGGTGGACTTGGGCAGCCGGGCTTAGAGCATGCCGTTCCGCAAGCTGACTGAGAGCTTCCTTCTTGGCGGAATCAAAAGTCAACTTCGACGCTGCGTCGATCTCGGCAATGGTGGCGCTATCCCCGGGAGCCAGCGGGACAGAAGGCACAACGATCGCCGGGCCTTCGGGCGCTTTGCGGGACCCGAAACTCAGGTTGATACAACCGGTCAAGGGAATCAGAGATGCGAGCAGCAGGGCGGAAAGGATGTTTTTCATAATCGGAGCATTGTCTTACACGCGTAGACGTGGCGGACCTGCCCACCATTCAACGCCGACCGCCGTTCCGAGCAAGCGCAAAGGCGGGGCGCTGTCCCAACGGTGGGACGCGTGCTTCCCACAGATGAAGACCGGCCACCGGCGGTTGGCCGGCTGAGATTTCTTTCCTGCCTGGGTGGCAGGAGGTTACGGGCCGGTTCAGCCTGGCACGGCGCCTGCCAACGGGTGGCAATCAGGACGGAAAGACCGCAAAGCTCAATCAAAGGATCACATATGTTTGCCGACACCGGAATCAAAGTCCCTCCCGAGACCGGCTGGCTCGAGCAGTCCGAAGTGGCGGCCGAACGCGGGACCCACGCGACGAAGCCTCCGCTGAGCCGGTCGGTCGCGCCGATGAGCCACGAGCGGCGGTGCCCCCATTGTCAATCGATTGTCTATAGCCGTCGCCACCGGCTCTGCGGCATTTGCGCCCAACCGTTGCCGGAAGAACATCTGTTCAGCGTCAGCGAAGCGCGCCGGATCGAGGCGCTGCTGGCTTTCGAACGGCAGCAGCACCGCCTGTGGCTGGCCGAGAGCTGATGGAGGCCAATAGGCCAGCCGTAAGTGCGGAGCCGGGAAGAGCGAAGGCCCGTCGTCCGCTCTTCGGTCTCGCGCGAGCGGCATTATGAGCCGGAGCACGGCGTGAGGGATCGCCGCTTTCAGCGAGGTATGCCCAGGTATGCCCGTGGTATGCCCGCAGGGCGCTCCGTTCGCGCTTGACACCTCCCGGCTAAATACCCTCAGCTTCTGCCTCGGATACAATCCCGATATCGAATGCGTTTGCGCACGCTTGATTTCATGAGAGCAGCCTATGGGCGATACGCTTTGGGCGCATTCAACGTTTCCAACCTGGAGCAGATTCACGGGTTGTTCCGCGGCGCGGACCAGGCCCATGCGCCAGTGATCGTGCAGTTCACCCGCGCCATTCGGAAGTATGCCGATCCTGGGATGCTGGAGGGAATGCTCCAGGCGGCCGAGGCCCTCTGGCCGGCGGTGATGTTCTCCGTGCACCTGGACCATGGCGACGCACCCACTTGCGCCGATGCCATTCGATCGGGGCACTATTCTTCCGTCATGATCGATGCGTCGCATCATCCTTTCGAGCAAAACATCGAAGCGACCGCGGCAGTGGTGCGGCCAGCCCACGCTGCCGGGCTTGCAGTTGAAGCCGAACTCGGTCAACTCAAGGGGGTCGAAGACGACATGGAGGTGAGCGCCCGGGATGCCATTTTGACTGATCCCGGGCAAGCGGAAACATTCGTCCGCCGGTCTGGCTGTGACGCCTTGGCGGTGGCGATTGGGACCAGCCATGGCGCTTATAAATTCGCGGGAAAACAGCGATTGCACTTAGACAGGCTAGCTGAGATTCGGAAGCGGCTGCCAGGGATTCCGCTCGTGTTGCATGGCGGCTCGGCCGTTCCCCGCTTGGAAGTGGAGCGGATCAACGCCGCCGGCGGCCGGATCGAGCCGGGGGCCAGCGGCGTTTCGGAAGACGAATTAGCCGCAGCCATCGCGCTGGGCATCGCCAAAGTCAATATCGGAACCGACGGCCGCCTGATTTGGACCCGGGTGCATCGAGAGTTTTTCGCTCAGAATCCCAAGGAATTTGATTTCATGGTGCCGGGGAGGCTCTACATGGAAGAATATGCCCAGTTTGTCGCGAGCAAGTGCCAGACTCTTGGTTCGGCGGGCAGAGCCTCGGAACTCCGCGAAACCCTGCGGGGACACGGAGCGATCAGCGAAAGGTTGCCGGCATGAAGAGTCATTCTGCATCCGAGCTGCTGGTTCGTCCCAGCACCACCAAGGGCGAGTATGTCCGCGTGACGCCGGCCACGGCTGGATGGGAGCACTTGTCGTTTGCCGCCCGGACGATTCCGGCCGCAGCCAGTTGGGCGGGGACGACAGAGAAAGCCGAATACGGCTTTGTCATTTTGGGCGGGCGCTGCACGATCGAATCGTCCCGGGGAACTTGGGAAGGAATCGGACGCCGGCCGAATGTCTTTCAAGGGATGCCTTATGCTCTCTATTTGCCGCCGCAAACGGACTTCAAGGTAACGGCCTTGACCGAGCTGGATATCGCCTACGGCTGGTGTCTCGGAGACGGAGCGCATCCGCCCCGATTGGTGAAGCCGACGGATGTGGCGATCGAGATCCGCGGCGGCGGCAATGCCACTCGCCAAATCAATTCGCTCCTCCCGCCGGGCTTTGACTGCCATCGGTTGGTGGCGGTGGAGGTCTACACGCCGCCGGGCAGCTGGAGTTCGTATCCGCCGCACAAGCATGATGTGCATCGGACCGATCCATCGGGGGCGATTTTGGAGGCGGATCTGGAGGAGGTCTATTTTTACAAGCTGGATCGGCCGGAAGGTTACGCCATCCAGCGTGTCTACACCTCGGATGGACGACTCGATGAGATCATGACGGCGCGCAACAACGATGTCGTGCTGGTTCCGGAGGGATACCACCCGGTCGCCTCGGCTCACGGCTACACGACTTATTATTTGAACTTCCTCGCGGGGAGCGCGCAGTCGCTGGCCAACAGTGATGACCCTGCCCATGCCTGGGTGAAGCAGACCTGGACCGCAAAAGATCCGCGGGTGCCTGTGGTCACTCTGGAGATGGAACGGGAGGCAGCTCCTGGCGGAGCCGGCAGCGCCTGACTATGCGAACAACAGCTTCTTTCGATCTGATCACGATGGGGCGCTCCTCCATCGACCTTTATGCGAACGACGTCGGCGCCCCTTTCGTCGATATCAAGTCCTTCGCCGCGTATGTTGGTGGATCGCCCACGAATATCGCCGTCGGGGCGCGGCGGTTGGGTTTGAAAGCGGCGGTGCTGACGGCCGTGGGTGAAGATCCGGTGGCCGATTTCATCCTCAAATTCCTCCGGGACGAGGGGGTGGAAACGGCCTACATCCCGCGCAAACTGGGGACGCGGACGAGCGCCGTTGTTTTGGGGATCGAACCGCCGGACAAGTTTCCGCTCGTCTATTACCGTGACAACTGCGCCGACAACCAGCTCTCGATCGACGATGTGCTCCGCACGCCGTTGCAGGATTGCCGCATCTTCGAGTTCTCCGGGACTGGCTTGAGCAAAGAGCCAAGTCGCAGCGCCAATCTCTTCGCGGCCGAGCAAGCCAAAGCGGCCGGGGCCACGGTTGTGTTGGACGTCGATTTTCGACCGAATCAGTGGCACGACGCCCGCGCCTTTGGCGTGACGGTGCGTTCGGCCCTGCCGCTGATCGACGTCGTCCTGGGGACCGAGGACGAGTGCAAAGCCGTCACGCTCACCGACCCCGCGAGCGTGCAGGTGGCCCATTCGCAGATCTCCGGTGCGAAGGTGGCCGGCGACCTGGATGGGGCCGTGGGAGCGATGCAGCGGCGCGGCCCGCGCGTGATTGTGGTGAAGCGCGGCGAGAAGGGTGCGACCCTCTTCGAAGCCGACAAGGCTCCGGTCGAGGTGCCGGGTTTTCCGGTGGAGGTCTACAACGTGCTCGGAGCTGGCGACGCTTTTGCGGCCGGCTTCATCTATGGCCTGGTCAAGGGCTGGGATTATTACCGAGCGGCGCGGATGGGGAACGCGGGCGGCGCGATCGTCGTGACCCGGCATGGCTGCGCCAACTTCATGGCCTACGAAGACGAGGCTTTGAAATTCATTCAGGAACGCGGCGGATTTTAACAGGAGCCAATCATGAAAACGAAACGACTTACGATGTCCCAGGCGGTCATTCAGTTTCTGCTCCAGCAACAGCTGGAGCGGGACGGCAAGCGCCATCCTTTCTTCGCTGGCTGCTTTGGCATTTTCGGGCACGGCTGCATTGCCGGGCTTGGACAGGCCCTGCAACAATATCCCAAGTTCCGCTACTACATGACCAAGAACGAGCAGGCATCGGTGCACATCGCCACCGCGTTCGCCAAGATGAGCAACCGGCTGCGGGCCTGCGCTTGCCTCAGTTCGATCGGTCCCGGCGCCACGAATATGGTGACAGGGCAGCCACCGCGACCATCAATCGCATCCCGGTGCTCCTCCTGCCGGGCGATATCTTCGCCCGCCGCAACGTCGCGCCGGTGCTGCAACAACTCGAGCAACCCTACTCCCAGGACATCTCGGTCAATGACGCCTTCAAGCCGGTCTCCCGATATTGGGATCGGATCAACCGGGCAGATCAGATCATCACGGCTTTGCCCGAGGCGATGCGCGTGCTGACTTCGCCGGCCGAGACAGGCGCCGTCACCCTGGCCCTGCCGCAAGACGTCCAGACCGAGGCGTTTGATTACCCGGTTGAACTGTTTGAAGAACGCGTTCTGGTGTCCCGCGCCCGGGGCCGGACGCGACTCTGTTGGACAGGGCGGTGCAGTTGATTCGGGCCAGCAAGAGACCGTTAATGGTCGCTGGTGGCGGCGTTCTCTACAGCGAAGCGCACGAGGCCCTGGCCAAGTTGGCCGCCCAAACTGGCATTCCCGTCGGCGAAACGCAGGCGGGCAAGGGCTCGCTCCCCTACGACCATCCGCAGAACCTCGGGGCGATCGGCGTCACCGGAACGTTCGCCGCCAACATTCTGGCGCGCGAGGCGGATCTGGTGATTGGCATCGGCACGCGGTATAGCGATTTCACGACGGCATCCAAGACAGCCTTTCAGCATCCGAAGGTGCGTTTTATTAACATCAACGTGGCCGAGTTCGATGCGTTTAAACACTCGGCGTTGCCGCTGGTGAGCGACGGCGCGCGGCCCTCGAGGTGCTGGCCAAGGCCTTGAAGGGCTGGCGCGTCGGCGGCCTATCGTAAGCGCGCCGAGAAACTGCATCGGGATTGGGACCGGAGGTCGAAAGGCTTTACCACACCCCCACCGGCTTGCCCGTGAGCCAGGCGGAGGTGATTGGGGCGGTCAACGATTTCGCCCGCCCGCAGGATGTGGTGCTGTGCGCGGCGGGTAGTTTGCCCGGAGACCTTCACCGGCTTTGGCGGACCAGGGATCCGAAGGGGCACTATTTGGAGTATGGCTATTCTTGCATGGGCTACGAGGTGGCCGGCGGTCTGGGAGTCAAGATGGCCGCGCCGGAGCGTGAGGTATACGTCATGGTCGGCGACGGGTCATGGCTGATGATGTCGAGCGAGTTGGTCACCAGTGTGCAGGAAGGGTTCAAGCTGACGGTGATACTGCTCGACAACCACGGGTTCCAAAGCATCGGGGGCTTGTCGAGGGCCATTGGCAGCGCCGGGTTCGGCACGAGTTATCGCTTCCGCGATGACAAGAGCGGCCAGTTGGAGGGCGAAGCCATCCCGGTCGATTATGCCGCCAACGCCCGCAGCTTGGGAGCGCATGTGATCAGCGCCCGAGATGTCGGTGAATTGAAAGAGGCCTTGGCCAAAGCCAGCCAGCACTCTGAAACGACCGTCATCGTCATGGAAACCGATGCGGAGAAGCGCGCTCCCGGTTACGAGTCGTGGTGGGACGTGCCCATCGCGGAAGTGTCAGAACGCCCGTCGGTTCAAGCCGCCCGCAAGGAGTTCGAACAAGCCGTCAAGAACGAACGTTACTTCCTGTGATCCGCAACTACATCGAAGGCGAGTGGCGCGATTCGAATGCCGCCGAATTCCACGACGTGGTCAATCCAGCCACCGCCGAGGTGCTGGGGCGCGTGCCATTCTCGCCGGCGGCCGAGGTCCAGGCCGCCGTCCAGGCCGCCGCCAAAGCGTTTCCAGAGTGGCGCCGCACCCCTGTCACCGACCGGGTCCAATTCCTCTTCAAGTTACGGAAGCTGCTGCAGGAGCATTTCGACGAACTGGCGCGGACCATCACGATGGAATGCGGCAAGACGATTGGCGAGGCTCGGGGCGAAATGCAGCGGGCGGTTGAAAATGTGGAAGTGGCCTGCGGCGCCCCCAGCCTTCTCCAGGGTGATTTTTCCGAAGACATTGCCGCTGGGATCGACGAGATCATGATTCGCCAGCCGCTCGGGGTCTGCGCGTGCATCTGCCCTTTCAACTTTCCGGGCATGATTCCATTCTGGTTTATGCCTTACGCGCTGGCCTGCGGCAATACTTACATTGTCAAGCCGTCTGAAAAAGTGCCGCTGACAATGCAACGCATTGCCGAGCTCGTCGCCCAAACCGGCCTGCCCAAGGGCGTCTTTAACCTCGTCAACGGCGGACGCGAAACGGTGGACGCCCTCCTGGACCATCCCGAAGTGAAAGCGATCAGCCTGGTCGGCTCAACCCCGGTGGCCCGCCATGTTTACGCCCGCGCTGCGGCCAATGGTAAACGCGCCCAATGTCAAGGCGGGGCCAAGAACCCGATCATCATTCTGCCCGATGCCGACCCGGAGACGACGATTCGAATCACGGCTGATAGCGCCTTTGGCTGCGCCGGGCAGCGGTGCCTGGCCGCTTCGCTGGTCGTCACCGTCGGCGAAGCGCGCCAGCCTTTTACCGAGGCCCTGGTCGAAGCGGCCCAAAGCCGGACGGTTGGTTATGGCCTGGATGAACGGGTGCAGATGGGCCCGGTCATCAGCCCGCAAAGCAAGGCCCGCGTGGAAGGCTTGATCGGCCAGGCCTTGGCCGAGGGCGCTTCTCCGTTGGTCGACGGCCGGAACGCCCGCGTTGACGGCTATGAGCGGGGCAACTTCGTCCGGCCGACCATCCTCGATAACTTGAATACGGTCGGGCAAGTTGTCCGGACTGAGATTTTCGGCCCTGTCCTCGGCCTGATGCACGTGGCGACGGTTGAAGACGCGATTGCCTTCGTCAATTCGGGCGCCTATGGCAACATGGCTTGCTTATTCACGAGCAGCGGCGCGAGCGCGCGCAAGTTCCGGCACGAAGCGGAGGTCGGCAATGTCGGCATCAACATCGGGGTGGCGGCGCCGATGGCTTTTTTCCCCTTTAGCGGGGCGCGTGAGAGCTTCTTCGGCGACTTGCACGGCCAAGGACGGCACGCGATTGAGTTCTTTACCCAAACCAAGGTCGTGGTCGAACGCTGGCCGCGACAATGGACGCGGACATTCTGAGCCCTAACTATGACTGATTCCTCCATCCGCATCGCCAACGCGCCTTGTTCCTGGGGCGTGCTCGAGTTTGATCTCCCGGGCAAAGCCCTCGGTTATGCACAGGTCCTCGATGAAATCCAAGCCACCGGCTATGCCGGCACCGAATTAGGTGATTGGGGTTTCATGCCCACGGACCCGGTTGACCTTCGGACGCAACTGACGGCCCGCCACCTGGACCTGCTGGGCGCCTTCGTGCCCGTGGCTTTCGCCAATGAATCCGCCCACGCCGAAGGCGAAGAGCGTGCCGTCCGAACCGCGAAGCTCATGGCCGATGCCGCCGGCTCGACCCCCTTCCTGGTGTTGGCCGACGAAAATGGCAAAGACCCAACCCGCACTCAGGTTGCCGGGCGCGTCCGACGCGAACAGAGCTTGTCACCCGTCCAATGGGAGGTCTATGGCCGCGGGGTGAATCGGGTCGCCGAGGCCATCCGGCGTCGCGCCGGGTTGCGGACCGTCTTCCACCATCACTGTGCGGGTTACGTGGAAACGCCTTGGGAAATTGAAGCGCTCCTGACGGTCACGGACCCGAAGCTGGTCGGACTTTGTTTTGACACCGGCCACTACCGGTTTGGCGGCGGCGGCGATCCGGTGGCGGCACTCCGGCAGTTTCGGGAGCGCATCTGGTATGTCCATTACAAGGACTGCAGCCCGGCCGTGCGCGCGGAATCGCGGAGACAGGGTTGGGACTATTTCGAGTCGCTGAAACACGGTGTGTTTTGCGAGCTCGGCAAGGGCGACGTCGATTTCGCGAGTGTGACGGCCGAACTGAGGGCGAGCCGATATCAAGGCTGGATTGTGGTGGAGCAGGATGTGCTGCCGGGCATGGGCGCTCCGCTGGAATATGCCCGGCGCAACCGTGAATATTTAAGGGCGTGTGGATTGTGAGAGCCGCGCGCGTGAGCTGCCTTGCTCGGTCTAGAGTCCGTCTTGATTGAACTATGTCTTCGACTTCCTTGCAGATCGCCGTGATCGGCGCCGGCCGTATCGGGCGCATTCACGCCGAAAATATCGCCGGCCGCGTCCGAGGCGCCTCCTTGGCCGGGGTGGCCGATGTCAATCCCGCGGCCGCCCGCGATCTGGCCGCCCAAGTCCATGCCAGCAAGACGAGCGCTGACTACCGCGATTTGCTCAAAGACCCACAGGTTCAGGCGATCGCCATCTGTTCCGCGACCAACACCCACGCGGACATCATCGAGGCGGCGGCCGCCGCCGGAAAACACATCTTCTGTGAGAAGCCCATCGATCTGAATTTGGAACGCATTCGGCGGGCGCTGGCTGCCGTGGAGAAGGCCGGGATCAAGTTTCAGGTCGGCTTCAATCGGCGCTTTGATCCCAGTTTCGCCAAACTCAAGGAGTTGATCGCCGCGGGCAAGATCGGGCAGCCGCACATTCTCCGAATCACCAGCCGGGACCCCGCGCCGCCGCCAATCTCTTATGTGAAGGTGTCTGGCGGCATCTTCATGGATATGACCATCCATGACTTTGATATGACCCGATTCATGACCGGAAGCGAAGTCGAGGAAGTGTATGTCATCGGCGACGCCCTGGTCGACCCGGAGATCGGCCAAGCGGGCGACGTTGATACCTGCATCATTACCATGCGGCTGCGAAACGGGATGCTGGCCACGATCGATAACTCCCGCCAAGCCGCCTACGGCTACGACCAGCGCGTCGAGGCCTTCGGCTCAAAAGGCATGGTCACCGCCCTGAATCGGACGCCAGACAGCCATATGCTCCTCAACGCCGAGACCGTGCAGACATCCAAACCGCAACACTTTTTCCTCGACCGCTACCAGGAGTCCTACGTGATCGAAATGCAGGCCTTCGTGGACGCAGTTTTGAATGACCGCGAGCCGCCGGTCGGTGGCCACGACGGTCTGGCGCCTGCCATCATCGGCTTGGCGTCGAAACGGTCTCTGGCCGAGCGGCGCCCGGTCAAAATTGAGGAGGTAAGCGGCTGAGCGCGCCACGCTGTGATGCGGCGGCACGCCCTCGCTTGGCTTAGCTTCAATTCTCCACGATCACGGGCGACTCGTAGAATTCAATCGAGGGCTCGACGTGAAACCGTTCGCGGATCATCGGCGCGACGTACTCGTGCATGAAGGCCTGGGCGGCGCGTTCGTCGTTCCACAAATAAACTCCGCCAGCCGTCCGGCAGTCCTTCGAACGAATAAACTGTTTCCGGACTAAGCCGGGCACGTGGCGGAATTTGGGTGCGGCCTCGTCAAAGGCGCCGCGAATCTGATCGGCGGTCACGCCGGCCGGCAGTTGGAAACGGGTGACGACGGTAATGAAGTTCTCCATGCATGACAGGATAGAGAACGAATGGCCGTCTGTGAATGGGCCCAAAGAGGTAGTCGGTTGTGCCAACGCCTAGTCTAGGCCCGTTCCGCCAAATACGGTAGCTTCCAAGGGGCGCGATAATCGACGCTGACCAATCGATCTGCTTCGGCATCACCCAGGACGCGCTCGCCCGCGTGGTCCCAGGCGATCTTGCGCCCGGTGCGCAAGGCCAGGTTGCCAAGGTGTGCCACGGTCGAAATGTGGTGGCCGACTTCGAGATTCTCCACCGGTTGCTGCCGCGATTTAACTCCGTCCAGGAAGTTGCGGACGTGCGCGGGACGCGGGTCGACTCCAGGAGGGAACTTTCCCGGTTCAAGCGAAGCTTTGCGATGCTCGACGAGGACCTGCGATCCTTCGTCGTTGATCACGAGGGTTCCTTCGGTGCCGATGAACGCCATGCCCCAGGGACGGTTGTACAGGCCCTGACCTACGCCTACCTTATGTTCCCAAACCATGGTGTAGGATGGAAATTCGTAAACGGTGATCTGCGTGTCCGGGGTCTCCGAATTGTCGTCGAGCACGTATTTGCCGCCGCTCGACATGACCGCCTTGGGCGCCTCCGGCCCCATTCCCCAGAGCAACACTTGCAGCAGGTGCACGCCCCAATCCGTCATCAGCCCACCGGCATAGTCCCAGAACCAGCGGAAGTTGAAATGGAAGCGATTGGGGTTAAAGGGCCGTTGCCGGGCCGGACCCAGCCACATGTCATAATCAACGCCTTGCGGCACGGGACCGTCGCTCGGCTTGCCGATCGGCTGGAACCAGTCCAGATAAGCCCAGGCTCGGACCAACCCGACTTTGCCCAACTGCCCGGAACGAACCATCTCCAAAGCCTGGGCGTAGGTCGGTGAACTGCGGCGGTGCGCGCCCATTTGGACGATGCGGTGATGGCGGCGCGCTGCTTCCAGCATGGCCCGTCCCTCCGCGATGCTCGTGGCGAGGGGCTTCTCGACGTAGATGTCCTTCTCAGCCTGACATCCGAGGACGGTCGGCAGCGCATGCCAGTGGTCCGGCGTCGCCACTAGCAGCACGTCCACATCTTTCCTCTCCAGGACACGCCGGAAATCCTTGACTGTCGCGGGCGTTTTGCCGCGCTTGTCCTGAACGAGCTTAATCCCTTCGGCTAGCTGTTTATCGTCCACGTCGCAAATCACCGGGCATTCGACTTCCGGATTGAGGAAGAACGTCGCGAGATCGCCTTTCCCCATCCCGCCGCATCCGATCAGCCCCACGCGCACCTGCTCGTTGGCCCCCGCGGACCGGAGGCTCGCGGGCAAGCTCAGCCCTGCGACGAGCGGGAGGGTGAGAGAAGAGCTCTGGAGAAAACGACGGCGAGAGATCGGTTGCATAGATTTGAAGCGCAGAGTGTGGCTCTGCGCGCCTGATTCGTCGATGTTATTCCCCGACCGGGCGAATCCACTTCGGCTCCATCGCCTGGCCTGCATTCGACCGATGAGTTCGTCCAGGTCCGCCGCAAGCTCCAACTTTGAGATTCCCAAACCGCAGCGGAGAGCCTAAAAAGGCCGTCCTATGTCAGCGACTGCCGGCAGCGAAACGCGATTCACAACCGTCCCGACGGATGTTCAGGCCTATTTGAACAGCCGTTCGGAAGCGGTGAATCGCGCCCTCGACCGGCTGTTGCCTTCGGCCAAAACCAAGCCGCAAACGATTCACAAGGCAATGCGTTACTCCCTTTTTGCCGGAGGCAAGCGCATGCGTCCGGCTCTTTGTTTGGCGGCAGCCGAGGCTTGTGGAGGGAAGGACACCGCCGCCATGCCCTTGGCTTGCGCGGTCGAATGCATCCATACTTACTCGCTCATCCACGATGATCTGCCCGCGATGGACAATGACGACTACCGCCGAGGGAAGCTGACGAACCATAAGGTGTTCGGCGAAGGCATCGCTGTCCTGGCCGGCGACGCCTTGTTGACTGTCGCCTTTGAGCTGGCCGCGCAGGCCCCAGCTCGTCCGCGCTACTCCCATCAAACCATCGTGCTGGAGTTGGCCAAAGCCGCTGGCTCGCGGCAGCTGATCGCTGGCCAGGTGGCTGACCTGGAAAGTGAAGGTAAGAGGATTTCGTCCAAAGAACTTCAGTTCATTCATGAGCGGAAAACGTCGGCATTGCTCGGCTGCGCCGTCCGGCTTGGAGGAATGAGCGCCAACTGTTCCCCGGCGCAACTCGAAGCCTTGACGGCCTTTGGCTACAATGTCGGGCTCGCATTTCAAGTGATCGATGACATCCTTGATATTACCCAGAGCAGCGAACAGCTCGGCAAGACAGCGGGGAAGGACACGGCCGCGCAGAAAGCCACCTATCCGTCGATTGTGGGGCTGGAGCGTTCCCGGGCGATCGCCCAGACCCTGACGGAACGTGCTTTCAAAGCCCTTCTCCCCTTCCAAGGCCGAGCTGGAGCGCTCGAGATGCTCGCCAAGTTCCTCCTGGAACGGAAGAGTTAAGCTGGGAGAGCTTATTTCCCGCCGTTGGCGTTGGCGTTGTCCGGGGTGTTACGCCGCCGTTTCTGGACGGCTTGTTTGAGGACGTACTCGATTTGGCCGTTGACGCTGCGCAGTTCGGACTGGGCCCAGCTTTCGAGCTCTTTCCAGAGTTCGGGATCAATCCGAAGGAGGAACGGCTTGCGGGCTTCCACGGGCTGCCTAGGTGTAGAGAGTGCCGGTGTTGACGACCGGGCTGACTTCGGCTTCGCCACAAAGGACCACGAGCAGGTTGCTGACCATGGACGCTTTCCGTTCGTCGTCCAGATGGACGACGTCGCGTTCCGCCAGGTCGCGCAGGGCCATGTCCACCATGCTGACCGCCCCGTGGACGATCTTCTGCCGGGCCGCAATGACCGCCTCGGCCTGCTGGCGCCGGAGCATTGCCTGGGCGATTTCCGGAGCGTAGGCCAAGTGTGTCAGGCGTGCTTCTTCGACGAGGACACCCGCTTTCGCCAGGCGCTCCTGGAGCTCCTGCTTGAGCGCCGCCGCGACTTCGTCACCGCCGCTTCGCAAGGTGATCTCGTTTTCTTCCCCGTGGTCGTAGGCGTAGGAGTTGGCCAGATGCCGCACCGCCGATTCGCTCTGGATCCGCACATAGTTCTCGTAGTCCTGGACGTCGAAGATGGCTTGAGCTGTGTCTTCCACTCGCCAGACCACAACGGCGGCGATCTCGATCGGGTTGCCGCGCTTGTCATTCACTTTCAACTTCTCCCCGTTCAAGTTCCGCGATCGCAGCGAGACGGTGCGCTTGGTGTAGAACGGGTTCGTCCAGCTGAAACCGCTTTGCCGCATCGTCCCTTTATACGCTCCACAAAGCATCAGCACTTTGGCTTCGTTCGGTTGCAGGGCGAAAAAGCCGCGCAGGGCGATCAAACCGATCAGGATCATCAAGATCCACGCTGCCACCAACAGAGGCGAAACCGGTTCCTGCAGCGTCCCGCCAAGGTAAATGGCGCGGATCAGCACGGAGACGGCGCCCAGTAAAACGGCCAGGTTGACGAACAACATCAACCAGCCGTTGGCCACCGGTATGGACTGTTCTCGATTGATGTGGGAGGGGGAGGGGTTTTGCATAGGAAGGATCGGAGTTGGAGAGCTTTGTTGACCGGGTGATAAAGCTATCGTGGTGATATCATAATGTAATCGATCGCCCAACGCAAGCCGTTTCCGCCCCTTTCCGCTCCGGCCGGGTTGAATCCTCCCCGCCGCCGCTGTAGATTCACGCGGCATTAGTGCCCGACGTCCCATGCCTTCTGTCCCAGTCGAGATGGTCGCTCCCGTCCCATCCCGGTCTCCCTTGACCGGTGGTTTCCCGTTGCCCAAATCGGTTTATTTGGCGGTGGCGGGCCTCGCCTGTTTGCCCATCGGCTTGCTTTGGGACATTTCCCATCACTCGACCATTGGTCGGGACACCTTTTGGACACCGGCGCACATCCTCATCCAACTTGGCGGGCTCGTGCCGGCCTTCCTCTTCGCGTCGGTTGCATGGCGGGCGACGTTTGCCCGGACAGGCGAGGAGCGGAATGCAGCCGTTGCCTTCGGCAAGCTGCGCGCCCCGTTGGGGGTATGGGTAACAGCTTGGGGATCTTTGGCGATGTTGACCTCGGCGCCTTTCGACGACTGGTGGCACAATCGCTACGGCCTGGATGTAAAGATTGTCAGCCCACCCCACGCTGTCCTGGGGTTGGGCATGTTCGCCGTGGGGATGGGCGTCTTGCTTTTCGTGTTCTCCTGGCAGAATCGGGCGTCCGCCGGCCGCCAGACTCTGAACGGGTTGATCTGCGCGCTGGCCGTTGGCGTCATGATTACGCTTTGGGCGGATTTTGCGACCGAGTATACCTGGCCCAATCTGCAACACGGAGCGCGGTTCTATGCCGTGGCGGCGACGCCCTTTCCCTTGCTGCTGGTGCTGGCGGCGCGGGCTGCCCGGATCCGCGGGGGCGCAACGATTGCGGCGGCGACTTACATGCTCGTTTACATTGGGATGATCTTGATCCTGCCGTTGTTTCCCGCTCGGCCGAAGCTGGCGCCGGTCTACCACCCGGTGGACCACATGGTGCCACCTGCCTTCCCCCTCTTGTTGATCGTGCCGGCAGTGGCGATTGATCTCATTTACGGGCTGGTCGTCCGCCGCGGTGAAGCCGTTGGAACGGGCCTAGGCGTCGGGGGCAGGTCGCGGTCGAAGCCACGCTGGTGGCATGATTGGCTCCTCGCCCTCGGGCTGGCCGGCGCCTTCATCGCCCTCGTCCTGGCGGTGCAGTGGCCGTTCTCCAGCTTCTTGTTGAGCGATGCGGCCGATAACCGCTTCTTCGCACGGAGTGGACATTGGCCCTACTTTGCCCGGCCGGGGGACTGGATGAACCGGTTCTTCGAGTTTGAGCAAGACCCTGTCACGGTCAAGGGTTTGCTCGCGGCGTTCGGCCGGGCATTCATTTCAGCGCGCCTTGGGCTCTGGGCGGGCCAGTTCCTTTGTCGCCTGCAGAGATGAGAACGTGGCTGGTTTTGTGGTTTCTAGGGTGCAGCCTGGCGGCTGAGGCGCATGTCGGCAGCCCAAACGTTGTCTTCGAGGGCCACGCCAGCGCTTATCCGGTTCGAGTCATTATTCGCCCCCCGCAAGTTGTGCCCGGATTAGCGGAGATCGCGGTCCGGGCGCAAGGGCCCGTCCGACGGATCACCGTGCTGCCGGTGTTTGGGAAAGCCGGGCGCGAGGGTTCGCCCAGCCCTGATGAAGCCAGGCCCGTGCCGGGTGAAACGAATCTGTATGCCGCTCAGCTTTGGCTGATGAAGTCTGGGGCGTACAGCGTCGACGTGACCGTCGAGCATCCGGAAGGGACCGGCACGTTAGTCGTTCCGGTCAACTCGACGGCGACCAACACCAAAGCGATGTCGTCGATTCACGTCGCTGTGCTGTCAGTCCTAGGGGGCGTTCTCTTCCTGAGCGCGGTAGGCATTGCCGGGGCGGTCTTTGGCCAGTGCCAGGTTCCGGCCGGGACAACGCCCACTCGTAAGGATTTGTGGCGCGGGCGTGCTGCCATGGCCCTGAGCGCCCTCGCCTTGGCACTCCTCCTTTTGGGGGGCAAAAAGTGGTGGGACGTCGAGGATCGCCATTACCGCAACAACGTGCTCTACAAACCTTCGCCGCTCTCCGCCACGGTGCATTCCGATCATCAGCAATGGCTGCTCACTTTGGGGGTGGATACGGCGGTCCGCCGCGGGGGATGGATCCCACTCATCCCCGATCATGGCAAGTTGATGCATCTGTTCCTCGTCAGCCATCAACAGCCCGGCAGTTTCGCTCATCTCCATCCCAAGCTCCGCGGCGAGGCGCAATTCGATGTGCCTCTCCCGCCTTTGCCCGCAGGCGCCTATCACGCCTACGCTGACGTCACCCATGAGGACGGGTTTGCCGAGACGCTGGTTGGTTCGGTCCAAATTCCACCCCCCTCTGACGCCATGAGGCGCCTTTGGCTGGCCAATGCCGCCGAGCCGGTCTGTTCCACCGCCGTATCCGAGAGGCTCGCCACCAATCTGTTTTATGCGCCTGATCCGGACGATTCCTGGCAGGTCGATTCGCGGGGCAGTTCGTCATCGAGAACAGGAAGGGCAGGGTCGCAGATTGCCACGGTTGCCGGCGGCTACCAAGTGCTCTTCGAACCTTCCCGACCGCTCTTGGCGAATGTCGATGATGATCTCCGCTTCAAACTCCTCACCCCGGCTGGCAACTTGGCGCTGATCGAGCCTTACATGGGCATGCTGGGCCACGCGGTCATTCGCCGGGCAGATGGGGCTGTCTTCGCCCATCTGCACCCATCCGGGACGATCTCGATGGCCGCCCACGAGTTCTTTCTCAGCGGAAAGCCAGTTTCGGTGAATGTGAGCGGTTCCCAAATGTCGACACCGGCCTTGGAATCCCACAGCCGTCACGTCAACGCCGCTGCCGGGCCCGGCGAGATCGCCTTCCCATACGCATTTCCCAAGGCAGGTAATTACCGTCTCTGGGTGCAGATGAGATCGGAGGGCCAAATCTTCACGGCGGCGTTTGACGTCGAGGTCGGCGGGAGCGGACGCCCATAGTCTGACGCAACGACGTTGCAGGCCGGGGCGGCTGGCGTTCAGCAGCCGTACGAGGTCCTACGTGGTGGCAACCCTCCCCGATTGGAAAGGGCTTATATAGCTAACTTATACCTTGTATCTAAATCGATGGATCGATTTTGAATACGCTGCTCTGGCAGCAGCGTCCAACTCGCACATGGTCCGCGCCGGAAGGCTCGCTTGCCGTTCAAGCGAGGGTTTCATTTGGTTCTGGCGCGGGCTGTTCTGCTTCAGCTGGCTGCCGCCGATGCCGAGGGGTTTGAATAAACCATCTCCGTGCCTACGTCGAAGCCTTAGTTGTCCGCGCCGGAGAACCTGCTTGCTGTTCAAGTGGGAGTTTCATTTGGTTCTGGCGCGGGCTACGATTTTCGCGGCCGGCCGAGCTCTTCGGCCGGCTTTTTTATTGGCTTCCGATCCCTGCAAATATATGCGGATCAACAAAATCCACAAAAGTTGGCACTCAGAATGTCCGGCAACCGCCCCGGGTCCGTAACCTTGATCCAAGCTGATCGCCGCGTCCTTCGGGCTGGTTCTAAGGTGGTTGATGGCATATGTTGCGTCCGGGATGAGCGAGGTGACCCGCATCCTGGAATGCGTGCGCTCGGGCGACGCCAAGGCTGCTGAAGAGCTGCTTCCCGCCGTCTATCATGAGCTGCGCCAGCTAGCAGCGGCGAAACTCGCGCGCGAACCCGCCGGGCACACTTTCCAGCCCACGGCCCTGGTCCATGAAGCGTGGCTGCGTTTGGGGGGCGATCAACAGCCTGTCTGGCAGAACCGCGCTCATTTCTTTGGAGCTGCGGGCGAAGCCATGCGCCGCATCCTGATCGATCGCGCGCGCAAACGACAGGTCCGTCAGTCCTCAGGGCTGGTAAAGCCGGAACCGTTCGAAGAGGCACAACTGGACCTACAGGTTCCCGAAACGGAATTGCTCGCCCTGGACGAAGTCTTGGACTCGCTGGCGGCAGTCGACGCGGAGGCGGCGCGGTTGGTGAAGCTTCGATATTTCGTCGGCATGAGTATGGGCGAGGTCAGTGAAGCGATGACGATTTCACGACGGCAAGCGGAACGACTCTGGACGTTTGCCAAGGCCTGGCTGCGCGACGCGATCCGCCGCGAACGTTAACATCCCGTCAGGAGTCGACTTTTTCCTCGGAATGTTGGCGGAGTTTTCTCTTCCAGCCGCATGTAAGAGAAGAAGGCTATGGAAGAAAGCGAAGCTCATCAGCAGCGCCTGGCGCGCGACATCTTTCTCCGCGCCGTCGAAATCGGCTCGCCGGAGGCGCGAGCCGCCTTCATCGACGGCGCCTGCCGTGACCATCCCGGGCTCTCCCATCGAGTGGCGTGCTTGCTGCGAAACCATCAACAGGACTCCTTTCTCGAAACCGCTGCGGTCTTGAGCCCGGACGAGGTCACCGAGTTGCGGCCCGCGCTTGAGTCGCCTGGCCAAGTCATCGGTCACTACAAGCTACTGGAGAGAATTGGTGAAGGTGGCTTTGGCACCGTCTGGGCGGCGGAACAGGCAATGCCAGTCCGACGGCGTGTGGCGCTGAAAGTCATCAAACCGGGCATGGATACCCGTCAGGTCGTCGCGCGCTTCGAAGCGGAGCGCCAGGCGCTGGCCTTGATGGATCATCCAAACATAGCCAAGGTCCTCGATGCCGGTGCAACCGAGCTGGGACGTCCCTTCTTCGTGATGGAGTTGGTCCGAGGCATTCCGATCACGCAGTACTGTAGCGAGGCCAAACTCGAGACAAAGGAGCGTCTGCACTTGTTCGCGAAAGTGTGTCATGCCATTCAGCACGCCCATCAGAAGGGAATCATTCACCGCGATATCAAGCCCTCCAACATTCTCGTCACGTTGCATGACGGCGTTCCGGTCCCGAAGGTGATCGACTTTGGGATTGCCAAAGCCACCCAAGGCGATCTGACGGACAAAACCATCTACACTCAGTTCCAGCAATTCATCGGGACCCCCGCTTACATGAGCCCGGAACAAGCGGAGATGAGCGGGTTGGACATTGACACTCGAACTGACGTCTACAGTCTCGGCGTTTTACTCTACGAGCTTCTGACAGGGACCACACCCTTCGACACGAAGGAGTTGGTTCAGTCCGGCCTGGACGAAATGCGCCGGATCATTCGCGAGCGAGACCCAATTCGGCCGTCCACTCGGCTCCGACAGATCCGCCACGCTCGAGCGGATCTCCGCAGTGCCGCGGGGTGGGCTTCACTCCCGGCTGATCTCGACTGGATTGTCATGAAATGCCTCGAAAAGGACCGGGCACGGCGCTACGAAACCGCCAACGGCTTGGCGATGGATTTGAAGCGTCATCTCAGCCATGAACCGATCGTCGCGCGGCCAACGTCCTCGGCCTATCGTCTGCAGAAAGCGATTCGGCGTAACAAGGTCGCCTGCGTGGCGGCGGCTGTGGTTCTGCTCGCTTTGGTGGCAGGGGCGATCGTCAGTTGGCGGTCAGCCCGGCGGGCCCTGGAAGCTCAACGCGCCACGGAAAAGGCCAGGTTGGCAGAAGAGCAGGAGCGTCGCGCCGCCCAAGGGGACCGGGATGCGGCCAGTGCCGCCCGACGGATCGCCGAGAAAGAGCGCGCCGTGGCCAACCGCAATCTGTACGTGGCCAACCTGCAGCTGATCCAGCAGGCATGGGATCAAAACCACCTCAGTCAAGTCCGACGGTTGTTGATGGAGACGGCCGACTTTCCCGACCGCGGATTTGAATGGTTCTATTGGCAACGGCGGCTGCATCAAGATACGGGCAGAATTCACGCCCATCTCGGATCGGCCCTCTCCGCCGTTTTCTCTCCTGACGGCCGCTTGATGGCAACCGGCGGCGAGGATCATGTAGCCAGGATCTGGGATGTGGCCCGCGGCGACGAGCGTCTCGTCTTCCGCGGACACTCGGCCCCGGTGACGGCCGTGACCTTCCTGTCGGACGGCCAGCACGTGCTGACCGCCAGCGCCGATCAAACCGCCAGCCTGTGGGAAGCAGAGTCAGGCAAAGAATGCCGGCTCTTCAAAGGTCATACTGCCGGCCTGACCTGCATCAGTGTGTCGCCCGATAACCAGCGAGTCCTGACGGCGAGTGCCGATGAGACAGCCCGAGTCTGGGATCTGAGCACTGGTAAAGAACTACTTTCGCTGACCGGACATAACGGGACGGTGACAGCCGCCGTCTTCTCCTCCGACGGACAGTGGATTGTCACGGCGAGTGAAGATCATACCGCCAGGGTTTGGAACGCGGCGACTGGGGAAGGACGGCTGGTGCTCCGTGGCCATGGGGCCGCGGTGCAAACGGCCGCGGTGTCTTCGGACGGGCATTGGATCAGCACCGGCGGTGCTGACCGGACTGCGAGGTTATGGGATCGGGCCGACGGCAGGGAGCGGGCGGTCCTGAGCGGACATTCCGGCGTCGTCGATGCCGCTGCCTTCTCGCCGGATGGGAGCTGTCTTTTGACCGGGAGTTCGGACGGCACGGTCCGGCTCTGGGACTTGGCCACCGGCGGCACGCGCTTCCTTTTTAAAGGCCACGAAGCGCCCGTTCGCTCCGTTGCCTTCTCGCGAGACGGACAATGGATCGTGACGGCCAGCGACGACGGCACGGTGAGAGTCTGGCCGGCGCGGGCCGAACCTGAGGGTCTGGTCCTGCGGGGCCATACCGCGACCGTTTACGCGGCGGCAGTCTCCCACAGTGGACGGCAGATCGTGACCGCCAGCGAAGACCAGACGGTGCGCGTCTGGGACGCAGTGCACGGAAAGGAACTGACCACATTCCGCGGTCATACCGCGTGGGCTTTGGGGGCCGCGTTTATGGCCGGCGACCAACGCATTGTGTCGGTCAGCGACGACCAGACCCTCCGTATCTGGCGGTCAGCGGACGGAGAGGAGTTCCTCAAATGTGTCGGCCATGGGGCTGGCATTCTAGGCGTGGCCGTTTCTCCCGACGGCGATCGGTTGGCGAGTGCGAGCGCGGACCAAACGGTCAGAATTTGGGACGCCACCACTGGCAAGGAACAACTCACTCTCCACGGGCACCAAAGCTGGGTGCCAGCGGTGGCGTTTTCTCCCGACGGTCGGCGGATCGCGACTGGCAGCCAAGATCAAACCGCCAAGGTCTGGGATGCTTCGTCGGGCCGCGAACTCTGCACCCTCCGGGGGCATAGCGACTGGGTCGGATCCGTGGCCTTTTCCCCAGATGGCCAATCCCTCGTGACGGGCAGCGGCGATGCTTCGGCCAAACTGTGGGATGCCTCAACCGGGCGGGAACGAGCGACGCTCCATGGGCACAATGGTATGGTGCACGCGACCTTCTCACCCGATGGCCAACGCATTCTCACCGGGAGCTACGACGGCACGGCCAAGCTATGGGATTCTTCCACAGGCAAGGAGCTGCTCACCTGGCCGGCCCACGGCGCCTGGATTCATTCCGTTCTGTTCTCGCCTGACGGACGGTTTTTTGTCACCGCCAGCGCCGATCACACTGCCCGTGTTTGGACCACAGCCTCGCCCGAGCAGGTTCAAGAGTGGTCAACGCAAGAGCGCGAGGCCGCTGCGCGCTGGGCCGGTCGCCTATCCCAACCGATTCCACGATTGGACTTGCGGGGCATGGACTCGCCCGCTTCGGGTGCGATCCCGCGTTGGCTTGTTCTGCTGCCCATTCCGCTTCGAGAGCCTGATGGCGCGCGCGGATTGCGGCAGGAACAAATTCCCCAGGAGCGTGAGTTGGCCCCACTCAGCGGCGATCGCCTCCATATCGGTCAGGCCGACCTCGTCTGGCGCGAGGTGGAGTTGGCCAGGGGAGTTTTGGATTTCAACCGCTTAGCCGCAGCCCCGACCGCATGGAGCGTGGCTTACGCAGCATGCTACCTGCAGAGTGAGACCGCGCAGACAGACGTGCTCCTGAGGGTCAACAGCGATGACCAATGCGCCGTCTATCTGAACACTCAACTGGTCTACCAATGTCGCCAGCTCCGCCCTGCCTTTGCCCTCGAGGATGTCGTGGCTGGTATTGCCTTGAAAGCCGGAATTAATGTTTTGGTCTTTAAAGTCGTCAATCAAACTGGGGACTGGCAAGGCGCCGTTCGATTCACCGATCGCGACGGCAGACCGATTCCCGGTCTTAAACCATCATTAGTTCCAAGCCCGATCCGACTCAGCCAATAGCTGGACGCCGGAAGGAGTCGGGAATGTGCCGATCGCGGCCCTTGACCATGATGGAGCGTTGAGCTCACTCGGAGGACTGAAATCATGAACCGACAATCGTTGCGTGCTTCTTTGGTTTGGCGTTCGTTCTGGTCCCTCATCATGCTGGCATCGACCTGCCTCTACGCGCTGGCCCAGCGCGGGCGTGTCGAGTCGGGCCGGATGACCAGCGAGGCGCTCGCTCAAGGCCTATATGGGGACAACCCCAGCCGGCCATTCAAAGTGTATCTCCCGGCGAGCTACGATGTGACAACCAACCATTTGCCGGTGATCTATGTCTTGCATGGCTACACTCAGGATGAGAACGCCTTGGTCGGCGCCGTCCAAAGCAGTCTGGATTCACTCATCCGACAAGGCACGGTTTCCGCGATGCTCGCCGTGTTCGTCAATGGCGCCAATCGTCTCAAAGGCTCCTTCTATCTGAGTTCGGCGGCGATTGGCGATTACGAGACATACATCACCGAAGAGCTCGTTGGTTTGATCGACACCCACTACCGCACTCTCACATCACGGGAGAGCCGCGGGATCACTGGCTTTTCGATGGGCGGATGGGGAGCGATGCACCTTGCGCTCAAGTATCCCAATCTGTTCTCCGCGGTCGTGGCAGAGTCCGGTTTGTATGACGCCCGCGGCAAGCTCCTGGACGGTTTGGCTCGCCAATTCGTGACCCTGCACCCTACCAACCTGGCGCAGTTTGATGCCGTCGCTTTTCCGATCAACAGCGTCCAGGCGTTGTGCGCCGGCCTTTCGCCAAACCTGGAGCGCCCACCACTCTTCGCTGACTATCCTTACATCCGACAGGACGGCCAATTGGTCCTGGATGAGAAGATCCACCAGAGGTGTCTGGAAGGCGATGTGCAGCACGGCGACCTCCAACGGTACATCCAGCAACCCACCCGACTGAATGGGATTCGGATTGTGCACGGCACCGCCGATCCGCTGGTCCCGATTGCCGAGGCGCGCCAGTTCACGAACGCGCTCACAGCCGCCGGGCTGAACTTCGAATATCAGGAGCATCCGGGAGGCCACGAATACCGGGCAGAGCTGGCCCTGTCATTTCTTTCCGCGCACCTCCGAACAAACGAGGCCGAAGTCCAGGCCCCACGGTTGATGATTACCCGCGTCACCAACCAGGTGCAGTTGAGCTTTTCTGCCCAGATAGAGACCGGTTACCGACTGGAATCCAGTCCCGCGCTCGGGGCCGAAGCCGTCTGGGATGAGGTCGCCCGCATTGCTGGGGACGGCCTGGTTTGGAGACGCGCGTTTTCCTTGGAAACACGCGGGCACTTCTTCCGCATTCGCCCCGTCGACCTGGCACCGTAACAGACGGGTTTTCCTATTGGCCGTTGATCAGCGACAGCCAGCTCGGCCGGCAGCTCTTCCAACAACTGACTTGCCCAGGCAACAAACGCAATGCTGGTTGATAAGCAATCGCATATCTAAAATGCGGTGGACAGCTTGAAGTTGCCAGTTCCTCGAATGAGGTTGTGAGAGATGGTCGGGGCGGTGAGATTTGAACTCACGACCTCGTGTACCCGAAACACGCGCGCTAGCCAGGCTACGCTACGCCCCGAACCGGAGGACAAACTGCCTGTTGGGCCCGACAATTGCAATGCGGAAGTTTCGCGGACGGACCTTCCCCTGCCAACGGCCTCCAGTGGAACACATTCAGAGCCACCCCTGGCCGTAGCAGCTGGGCATCCTGGCGCGCACCGAGCGCGCGCTCCAAGTCGAGGAGGGCAAAAGGGGGGCAACCGCCAGCAGCGGTTTTGCTTGCCGCCGGCTGCAAATGGCCCACCATTCCGCCATGGCACTGTTCCCTGCTTCCGTGTCCCGCAGTGGTCGGCAGTTGGAGGGGAACCAGCTGAAACGGCCGCTGATGATCCTCTGGTCGGCCTGGAGTTGCTTGCTCGGTTCAAGCTTATTCGTCCATGCGCAATCCCTCCCGGACAGTAACGCGCTCTGGCTGGCCGAAAACTACACCAAATACGAGCATCGGGTTCCGATGCGCGACGGCGTCAGGCTGCTGACGCGGGTATATGTGCCGAAAGACGACACGGAGCCCTGGCCGATTCTTCTGACGCGCACGCCCTATGCCTTGAAGCCGTATGGTTCGGCCAACTATAACGAGCCCGCTGGCTCGGTGCGGGTGCTGGCGGAGGACAAATTCATTCTAGTGACTCAGGATGTTCGCGGCCGCTACGGTTCGGAAGGCGTTTACGTGCATGTGCGACCGTTCAATCCCAATAAAGGCGCCAAGGACACGGACGAGAGTTCGGATGCTTACGACACGATTGATTGGCTGGTGAAGAACGTGCCGAACAACAATGGGCGGGTGGGGATGTTTGGGATCTCTTACCCTGGCTTCTACACTTCGATGGGGATGATCCAATCGCATCCAGCGCTCAAAGCTGCTTCTCCCCAAGCGCCGATCAGCGACTGGTTCATGGGGGACGATCTTCACCACAACGGCGCGTTCTTCCTTTCGCAGAACTTCGGCTTCTTCCATTACTTTGCTCAACGGGCCACCGACCCACTCCACGAGGATTTGAAGCCGTTCAATTTCAAAACGCCTGACGGATACGATTTCTACTTGCGGATGGGCCCCCTGGCCAACTCCGATCAGGTGCTCTTCAAAGGCAGTGTCCCGGAATGGACCGAGTTCCTCGCTCATCCCACCTACGATGCTTATTGGCAAGCCCGCAACATCCGGCCGCACCTCCAGAACGTCCGGTGTGCCGTCATGACCGTCGGGGGCTGGTACGATGCCGAAGACCTCTTCGGGCCGCTCGAGACCTACCGCTGGACCGAGCGACAAAACCCCGGCATCACCAACGTCCTCGTCATGGGCCCGTGGGCCCACGGCGATTGGGGACGCAAAGACGGCGACAAGCTCGGCGACATTCAGTTCCACAGCAAAACGGCCGAGTTTTACCGCCGCAAGATCGAACTGCCGTTCTTCCGCCACTTTCTCAAGGGAGACACGAATTACACCGTGGCGGAAGCACACCTGTTTGAGACTGGCACGGACCGTTGGCGTCGGTTTGAGGCCTGGCCGCCAGCGACAGCGGTGGAGCGCACCCTCTACTTTCAGCGCGGCGGCGGTCTGAATTTCACCGCGCCCGGCGAGACCGGCGAGGTGTTTGACGAGTACGTGAGCGATCCCGCCAAACCAGTCCCTTTCACCATGGAAGTCACGACGGATTATCCTCGTTCGTACCCGGTGCACGATCAGCGGTTCGCGGCCGCTCGCCCGGACGTGCTTGTTTATGAAACGGACGTGCTTGAGGACGATCTCACCCTGGCCGGGCCGCTGCGAGTCGGCTTGCATGTCTCCACTACGGGCACAGACGCAGACTGGGTGGTGAAGCTGATCGATGTGTACGCCGGCGACTTTCCCGATCCGAATCCCAACCCGGCCCACGTTCGCATGGGGGTTACCAACAACTAGTCCGGGGGGACGTGTTCCGAGGCAAGTTTCGCAAGAGTTTTGAAAAACCTGAACCATTCGCGCCGGGCGAAGTCGTGCCGATCAACTTCACCATGCCGGACGTTTTGCACACGTTTCGGCGGGGCCACCGGGTGATGGTGCAAGTGCAAAGCACCTGGTTTCCGCTGGTGGATCGTAATCCACAGACCTTCGTCAATATTCCCACCGCCAGGGCAGACGACTACCGGAAAGCTACCCAACGTGTTTACTGCTCGTCCGGGGCACCCTCCCGCCTGGTAGTGCTGACGTTGCCGACGGCTTCTCCGCCCTGACCAACGCATCGTTGGATTGGCACGCGCCGCAGCCTCAAGCCCAGGCAACACGTTGACCTGCTCAACGTGTCGTCCGCGACGGAAATGGCCGCCTCCGGCCGAAACGGCACCTTTAGCGCACGTCCAGAATCTGCGGGCGATCCGCCGGAGGCACTTTCAAAGTGCCGCCAGGCAGCTTCACCTCGACGGGTCCGGCTCTCGAGCCGAAATCGGTCCGTAGCGCCAGCACTCGATGATTGAGCTGGAGGCCGGATATGACCGTCGATGGCGCTTTGGGAATGTCGAATGCCACTGGCTGTCCGTTTTCGAGGAAGTCGCGATAGGCGAGTGATGCGGCATAAACTTGATGGACGAGGCGCGTCTCCTCCTCCAATTCCTCCAGCAAACACCAGAGAAAGAAGGCGTCGTGCCCTCGCAGGAGCAGATGCCAGAGAAGCGCCTGGTATCGGCCGGGCGCAAAGGGTTTCATGGTTTGGAGCGCGTTGGGCGGTGGCACCGTGATGGCGTGATGGACAAAGGTGACCAGCGGAACGTGAGCTGGAGTGTGCTGTCCGGCGTTGGAACCAACCAGCAAGCCGTTGTAGAACCAGCGATAGTCGGTCTCGGCGAAGTTGTACCATTGGTAAATGGAAGCCCAAGTGTAAACGACGGGCATGGCCATGGTATAGCCGCAGGGCGCGAACTCGTTGGCCCACTCCCGGTAGCGGGCGGCTTGATCCGTGACGAACGGGGCGCCTGCAGGCAGCTGTTCGTAATAATCGTCCCAATAGCGGTAGCCGTTGTGGGGATAGACTCCGTAGTTACCCACCAGTGCTTGAGGAAAGAGCGCGCGCACCGGTTCGGCTAAAACCTCCCGCTGCAGCTGACTCCGGATCCGCCGAATTTGCTGCTGAAAGAGTCGGAAATCGTCCAATCCCTGCAGCCCCGCGCGGCACCGTTCGCAGCGCTTGGAATGCGCCCAGGCATCGTTCCATTCGAGTGGCCCATCGATTTCCCAGTCAGCAAAGACGAAATCAACGGCGACGTTCCCGGCCGCATAACCGCGCAGGAAGAACTCGATCCGCTTCCGCATCGCTGGAACACGGCCCAACACCGCAAGCGGGCAGCCCATCTTCCGGTTCGGATCGAAGGACAAATCCGGAAACGCCTTGCCGGCCGCGTCGATGTGCAGCGTCTCGGGGCTTCCGTCAAAGAACCCGTCGATGCATCTCGTCGCGTCCACGGCCGTCGGGAGCCGATGGCGCGTTGCCTGCCTTGCGATCCGCAAGCCCTCCCCCAGGCTTTCGTCACTCTGAGCCGGATTCCACGACGTCGTGTAAGCTATGCCGCGTCGCGATAAAGCCTCCAGCGCGCTATCGGTCTGAGAATCGTTGAGATGGCGCAAGCTGTCCTGGATAGGTAAGATAAACAAAGGGAGGCGATTGCCTCGAGGGTAGGGCAGGGGTTCGGTTTGCTGGAGGACCGTTCTGAGTCCGGGCGGCAGGTCTGAGAATTGATCCGTCTTTCCCACCTGAGATTCCGTGCCGGCCGCTTCCGCTGCTAACACCCAAACATGGGCGCAGGCTAACACCAGAAGCGTCCTCACCGCCCTGGGTAAGCCCTCATGAAACGCGCGGACGCCATCAGGATGACCAGTTCGTTGAAAGAAGATCATAACTTGAGCGTGTCACGGAATGGGCCTCCGGACGGTCTGAGGCTGTCTTGTGCGATTCGGCTGCCGGGACTATTCGGAGATAACACGGAGATGACACGGAGTAAACACGGACTTCACTCGGATGGCGACCGAGTGTCCTCCTTGTTGTTCCGTGTGCATCTCCGGGTGAAATGGCTTTCAGCGCGGCATGCAGTTTGAAGAGATGGGTCGATTCTCGAGGGGCCGCTGTGCATCCGGAAAAGCTGCCCAAAACGCGTCGACGCCCTTTCGAGGTGGATAGTGCGGAGGCATCATCCAAACACTCCAAGGGAAACAGGTTGACGCCATTGGCGCGTGAAATCAGTGTCGGCCTATGACCACAAGCGCGCGTTCCTCCCAGGGGCTCAAGTTCATTCGCCAATGGACCGAGGTTACCGCGGGCCATCGGGTTGTTGCGGCTCTGGTCATCGCATGGCTCTCTGCCGCAGCAGCCTTCGGCCAGGATTTGAGAGACGTCGTTTCGGGAGAGACAAAGCCGCTCGCCATGAAATTGAAGAACCTCGGCCCTGAGTGGCGGCGGTTCGTTGTCCATGGCGCCAGCAGTGCGGGCGGCAATGTGTCCGTTAACGTCACCGGAAACAGCTCCGGCGCAACGTCGCAGAACAATCTGGTCGGCGCCTTTGGCCCAAGCCGCGCTTACGTTACTCAGGGGGAGGTCATTGCCCGGGGTCCTCAACGTTATTTGGTGGCTTATCGGTTACCCGCCGGCGGCCTGGATCTCGGAGCTCTCTTGCAGGCGGCCGTGACGAAGAGCCCGGCCAGTATCGCGAAACCAGGTCCGGATAGTGAGGTTTACCTGTCCCTGCTTGAACTGAGTACGGTGGGCAGTCTGCAAGAGATCCGGCCGTTCGACCTGGGCGAGGAATTGGCCGAGAGTGAAAGGGCCGCCCAGCTCCTGGCGCAGCTCGGCAAAGACGAAACCGACAAATCGACCAATCAACGCCGCTCTGGGACAACCAACAGTCCAGCGGATCACCTGCCCGGGCACATCAAGCGGATGACATGGTTTGGGGAGAGGGCTGACTGGTCGCCTGACGGCAAGAGGATTCTCTTTCTCGAAAAGACCTTCGGCGACGTCTACGAGGTGGAGGTGGCGACGGCAATCATCCGGCCATTGACCCATCATTTTCCTCATCACGGATATACGCGCGCGCTCTATCTTGCGAGCGGAGACATCCTCCTGTCCGGTCCCGAGCGAATGGATCCGGCCCAGCCCGGGGATTCCCGGACGCAATGCTGGCTATCGGTGTTGTCGAAGGATCTGACGCAACCTCCGGTTCCGCTCGGAACCAAGTGCAGCGAAGGACCGGCCGTTTCCCGAACTCGGCCTCATATTGCCTGGACCCACGTGAGCGCGCAGTATCCGGAGGAAATGGAGCGGGGAGATTCGCGGATTCAGGAAGCTGACATAGTGTACGAAGGCGGCAGGCCGCGGTTGGCGAATCAACGACTCGTCCTGCACAGCCGGGACCTCGCATTCAAGTGCACGCTGGAAACACAGAGCTTCGTGCCCCCGGGTGAAACGCGTCTTACCTTTTCGGCCTATGGTTATCAAGGGACGGAAGTGTGCGTGCTCGACCTGAACACGAAAGAGGTGACGAACTTGACCAATTCAGCGGACGAATACGACGAGCCCGAAGGCATCTTCCCGGATGGCAAACACACTTTGGTTGAGTGCGACCGCCAGAACAGGCAAGGCCCAGGGCACGTGGACATTTGGAAGTTGCCGCTCGATGGTGGGCCTTACAAGACGCGCCTCACCTATTTCAGCGATGTCCCCGGCTTCAAGGCTTCCAACCCGGTCGTGAGCGATGACGGCCGGTGGATGGCGTTTCAGATGGCGAAATCGAAGGACGCGGCCGGGGTAGGTTATGGTGTTTTCGTGATGGATTTGCGGGCGGTAAAAGAGGATTCGGGGGGATGAGCAGCAAGCCCGCGGCGTGGAAATTGCCCTGTTGGCCTTAGACCACTTCCGGCCTTTTCGGTTGACGTTTGGAGGCGTTGGCCCTCGCGCAGGCCTGCAACTGGAGATATGGTTCCGCTGTGAGACGGGGCGGCTTGCGCGCCTCAGTTAGGTTTGAACGATGGCGATCGGGATGACAAATTCATTTGAAAGAGCACCCACTTTGATGAACAATTCGCAGATACACATGACGACGAAATACATCTACGCGATTTTGACGATTTGCTTCACCGCTGGCGTGGCGCGGGCGGAGGACAAGAAAGTCCTTAAGGACAAGAAGGAAAAGACGAGTTACAGCATGGGTTACAACATTGGGAGCGCCTGGAAACGGCAAGGGATAGAGGGTTCGGACGTGGATCTGGACGTCCTGGTGTCTGCGCTCAAAGATGTCATGGAAGGCAAGGAATCGATCGTGACCGATCAGGAGAACCGCGAACTCTTGACCGCTTTCCAAGCTGACCTCCGCACCCGCCGCGATGAAAAACGCAAACAGCTCGGCGAGAAAAACAAGGTCGAGAGCGAAAAGTTTCTCAGTGAAAACAAGGCCAAGCCCGGCGTGCAAACCCTCCCTTCCGGCTTGCAGTACAAGGTCCTGACCCAAGGAACCGGACCCAAACCCACGACCAATGACACCGTTAGCGTCAACTATCGTGGCACATTGACTGACGGCACCGAGTTCGACAGTTCCTACAAGCGCGGGCAACCCGCCAATTTCAAGGTCACCGGCGTCATTCCAGGGTGGACGGAAGCCCTCCTCCTGATGCCGGTTGGCTCCAAATGGCAGCTGGTCATCCCGAGTGATTTGGCTTACCGCGACCGGGGCCAGGGCGCTTTGATCGGGCCCAATGCCACGTTGGTTTTCGAAGTCGAGTTGGTCTCCATTCAACCGGCGGAGAAACCGGCCACGATCGCCGCTCCCCAACAGCCGGTGACCAGTGATATCATCAAGGTCCCCTCCGCCGAAGAACTTAAGAAAGGCGCCAAGATCGAGATCATTAAACCGGAACAGCTCGAACAGGAGAAACTGAAAGAGCAGGAGCGCCTCAAGAAAGAAGCGGAGAAGAAGTAGGCTAACCGCCTGGCTTCCAAGAATTAAGTAGCGCGCCGCGGCGGGATCTTTCCGGAGAGACGGTGGGAAAGGTCGTCGAGCTCAAGCTCATTGCGTCGTCGCTGCACTGCATGGTCTGCCGCAAATCGCCAAACTTGCGCCCGCCTTTGCGCCTGAGAGTCTCTTCAATACCCCGATAGGTCGGATGTCGAGGCGCGAGGGAAAGAGGATCCCCGCCGGAGACTGTGACCAAGCGGTCGCGCTGGGATTAAAGCCAGGCAGCCCGAACCGTTCTTCGGGCGGGTTCGAGACTATTTTGAGGTCCGGAGGTTGCGCAGCGTATCGCGAACCTTGGCCGCTTCCTCGTAGTCTTCACGCCGGATGGCTTCATCGAGCGCGGACTCCAGTTTTTCGCGTTTGGTCAAAGGGCGTTTGGTGTGGAGTTCCTTCAACCAACCTTCGAGAGACTGGATCTCGCCGCTTTGTTCAAGCAATTCGAGGCGCCCGTTCTTCTGGTAAAATTCGCGGAGTTGCTCCAGGCCGTTTTTCACGGCAGCGATGGCTTCATTAAAGTCGCCCGAGTCGAGGGCGATAGAACCGCGGGCCCGGGCGAGCATCATCAGAACCTGGGGGCGAAACTGTTGCAAGCTCCAGGCGAGTTCTTCCGACACAGCATAACTCTCCACCAGGTCGAAGACCTTTAGATTGCGCTTGGTGTCTCGAGCGACGCCGGCGTAGTCCTGAAGTTGAAACAGGCAGATGTAGCGATGGTGGTATTGAATCGCCTCCTGCTGCAGTCGGGAACAGTCATCCGCAACCAGTTCGAACCCTTCATCGTCGCCGTTGTGCGCCCGCTTGAATTTCGCCAGGCGCGCTTCGAAATACTCGAGCAGAGACTCGTAACCGTTGGGAGTCTTACCGTCCGGCCGGCCCTGGGCGTTCATTTGCAGAACTCCGAGGTCGACGCGCAGCTGAATCTTCTGAACTCCGTCCTTGCTTTTGAACTGGCGCACCCCGATCTGGCCGGGTTGATACTCCCACTCGTTGAGCAAGGGCGAGATGTCGAAGTTCATGTTCAGACTATGACGGGCGTTGTAGCGCAAGTCAATGAACCAAGATGCCGCAGCGAGCGAGATCAAGCGTATGGGAGGCCCGATTGACGTGGCTACGAGCGTGGTTGGTAAACCGCCAGCGTGTCGAGGACCGCTTTCGTCCGAGCGACCTCATGGGTGCGGAACAGATCCGTTTTACCCAGGGCCGCCAAAACCGCAAAGAACGGTTCAGCGCAGCGGACTTCTTCGCCGAAATACTCGAAGGCGTGGGGCAGAGCTTGGCAGATGGGAAAGCCCAGGGATCGGAGGCGAAAAGCATTCAGAAAAACCTCCATCTGGAATCGGACCCGGACGGCGCTGTCGAGCAGGTTGCGATAGTAGAAGCCCAGGCCGGGGTCGATGAAAAGCTTGGAGACGCCTTGGCGCATGGCGCTATCGATGGCGCGCTCGAAATAATCGTGCATCGCGCCGACAGGGTCAGCCGCGAACTTGAACCGGCCAACTTCCCGGACACTTTTCCCCTGTACATAACACAGAATCACGGCCGCATCGGCCTCGGCAGCTCGTTCGAAGATGGCGGCGCTCTCCCGCAGGCCGGTCAGATTCAGCACGCGCGCGCCTGCGGCAAGGGCTGCTTCCGCCACGGCCGAGTCGTATGTTTCAACCGAAACGGCCAGGCCGGCTGCGGCCAGTTCGCGGATGACCGGGCGAAGTTTTGCCAATTGGCGGGCGCTCTCGAGGCGAGCCGCATTGGGCAGCGTTGACTCGGCGCCCAAATCGATGATGTCGGCGCCCTGGGCGGCCAGGACTCGGCCGCGTTGCACGGCGCGATCGGTCGAGAGAACGACGCTCTCGCGGTACCAGGAATCGGGCGAAAGGTTGATCACTCCCATAATGGCGGGGCGGGCGTTGAACGACAGCGCCCGGTCCCCCAGGGCGAATTCCTTCACCTGGGCCTGGGTTGCTTCGGAATAGGCCCGTTGCAGAGCCGCCAAATGCTCCAGCGTCAACATGGGGGCATCGTGCGGCGCAGGGCAGATGGTGACAAACCAAAAGCAGCTGGGAGGCGGGTTGCTTTTGCGGGCCCGACTAGCAACTTATACTATGGAGGGTTTGAGATCGGAATTGGAGGTGCTCGGCCAGGCGTTGATCGCACTGGTGCTGGGCGGCATCATCGGATGGGAGCGGCAAGCGGCCGGAAAATGGGCCGGATTGCGCACCCACATGCTCGTCTGTTTTGCTTCCATGCTCTTCGTCCGCGTCGGCGAGTTCTTGATCCTGGATGCGCAGGAATGGGTGCGGCCCGATTCGCTTCGCCTCGATCCCGTGCGATTGGTCGAGGCGATCGTGACCGGGATTGCTTTCATTGGGGCTGGGACCGTGATTTTCGATCGGCAGCGGAGCGTGGCGCAGGGGTTGACCACCGCGGCATCGCTCCTGGCGGTGGCGCCGATCGGCGTGGCGGTTGCAGTGCATCGCTACTTCCTTGCCGCGGGGGCCACGCTCATCGTCCTGATCGTCCTGCGCGGGGTGAGCCGGCTTGAACAGCGGGGTTTCGGCCCGGCCACCGTTCCCCAGCCCCCCGAGGCGAATCGGAAGGAAGACAACAAGACCAGGACTTGAACTTGGGATGTTGGCTGATCTCAGCGGGGACGGTAAACGACCGCTTGCTCGAGGGTGACGCGACGGCCCTTCGAGCGCGGGTCAGTCTCCGCCAGAGTGACGACGCGAATGGTGTGCTGGCCTGGTTTCAGGCCATAGGTATGCCAAAGGGCGTTGTCGTGCGTCCGTTCGACAATGTAGGCATCGGCGACGGCGGCTCGCCGTCCATCAACGTAGACCTGAACCCGTCCACCGTCCTGAGACAATGCGCCCATAAGGACTATAGCGACGCCGTTGAACGTGAGGGTCGCTTCGTTGCCTGCGGTGGTGGCGATCATGGCTCCTTTGTTCTCCGTCCAGCCGCCTTTCCAGGACCAGGCCGGATCCTTGGCAGTCAGCCGGGCATAAGGCACGCCTGGATCCCATTGCTCGAGTTTGGGGGCTTTGGGAGTTTGCTTTGGAATGGTAATCTCCTGATCGGTCACTTTGCCGCCGTTCTTTTTGATCAAGGTGAGCGCCCGGTTCACGGTCGATTCGCAAATGCTGTTGAACGAGTAGTCGGTGAAATCAAATTTCTTGTCCGCCAGCTGGGCGATGCCTCCTTTGAACTCCTCTGGAATGTTCGCATAGCCGAGGACCACCCCGAGAATGCCGGCGGCGCTGGAAGGATTGCAGTCTGAGTCCTGGCCGCAACGGGTGGAGATTTCAAGCGTCTTGGCCAAATCACCTTGTCCGAAGAGCAGGCCAAACGCGATATAAGCCCCATTGAGCTTCGCGTCGATGTTGAATGGAATCAGGGCCCCATCCGGGCAAGGATCATCCTTGTCCCATTTGTCTTCCATCAGACGCCAGACCGCCCTCCAGTCGTTGGGCTGCTGGGCTGACCAATCGAGCAGATCGCGGATGACCATCGCATAGCCGCTCTTGGCTGGAATGCAAGCCAGCCCTGCCTCGACGATCTGGCGCGGATCGGTTTCAAAAAAGGCGGCCGCGTAGCAGCCGCAGACGAACATTCCGCCGTAGAGGCCATCGCCATAATTCATCACCCGGCCAACGCGGTCGCAAAGTTGGTTCGAGACCCGAGGCAGCCCAGGACACATCAGGCCGATGAAATCGGCCTCGATCTGAAAGTCGATGTCGTTGGCGTGGACGTTATACTTGGGATGGCCTGACCACGGACTCTTGATGCCTTGGTTCAAGACGCGGCGGGCAGCGGCATTCGCGTGCCAGAGGTGATACTTGGAGTCCTTGAACATGTCGCCGAATTGGGCCGTGCTGGCATTGAGGCCAACCGTGTCCAAAACTCGGGACAGGGTCATCTCGACATAGAGATCGTCTTGCTCAATCGAGTTGCTGACCATGACCGGCTGCCACTTCAACTCGGCCTCGTTAATCTTGGCGTTCGATCGAAATTCGGTCGGGGCGCCATAGGAAACGCCAATCATCTGGCCGGCCCAACCGCCTCGAATCTTGTCGACCAGGGTTGCCCGCGAGAGGTGCAAGGTCGTGGCGGCCGCGCAGGTCGACGTTGAGGCCAGGAAGAGAGGGGAAAGGAGAATGGTCCCCCAAAAGATGGCAAGGTTTTGCATGGTTGGTGAAGTAAAGGGGCCTTTCCCCTTGGATTTCAAGCGCCTTCTGCGGCGCAGTCCAGTGCAGGAGAAGCGGGGAAGCTCGCGTTTGTCAGATGCCTCGTCCCCACCACCATGCCACGAGCCGTTTGCCTCCGTAAATCCAGACCGCAGCTGCCGCTGCGATATACGGCCCGTACGGAATGCGACTCGACCAATCGCGCCGTCGCAAGGCGATCAGCGTGACGCCGACGATAGACCCGAGAAAGGCACTGACCATCAGCGAAAACAGAACGGCTGGCCAACCGAGAAACGCGCCAATCGCTGCCATGAACTTAACGTCACCCAGCCCCATCGCTTCCCGGGGCAGGACGACGTGATCAGCGAGCACCTCAAACTGCGGAATGCTCTCCGGATCGAATTGGTCGTCGCTGACCTGGAGCGACTTTGGAGTCAGGCGGACGGCGGCGTTGGCATAACACCGGTCCAGCAATTCGACCCGGCCGGCGTGAACTTCAATGGCGTCCGTCTTGCGGTAGAAGATCTCGTCATAGGGAATCTCCTGGTCAGGAAGAAGCAGGGACGTTTCCGTAAAGACTACCTTGGTTTCCGGCTGCAACGTGAATTTCTGCCGGCCAAAAAGAAGTTTGCCCAGCCGGAGAATGCCGTAGATGAGGGCGGCTCCTGCCAGGATGCCAATCAAACTGCGGCGGAGCCCTTCGCCGGCGGTGGCCGCATTGTGCAACGCGGGGACGGCCGCCGAGAGGAGAAAACCCACCACCACACCACCCAGCGTGATCTCATCCGGAATGATGAAGTGTTCGAAGTCGATGAAAGTGGCCGTAATCAGCCCCGCCAGAACGAGGCAACCAACCAAAGCAACTCCCGGCGACTGGCGGCCGTAGGTCCACCACACCGTCAGAAAAGCGATGCCCGTGAGCAGTTCGACCAGAAAGTATCGGACCGAGATGGGAGCGCCACAGTTGCGGCACTTGCCGCGCAAAAGCAGCCAAGTCACCAGGGGAACGTTCAGGTACCACGGTATGCGATATTGGCAGTGCGGGCAATGGGAGGGCGGGAAAATGATGCTTTCGTCCCGCGGCATGCGGTAGATGCAGACATTCAAAAGGCTGCCAACCATGCAACCCAGCACGAACAACGCGACCGACCAGAAGTGAAACGGGACGGCGCTCCAGATTTGGGGGTCAAACATGCAGTAATCCCATGACGCAGTGCTTCGTCTTCACAGCTGTCCTTCTTATTAATACCTGAATTCGCTGAAAAGTCTCAGCGGCCATAGACCGCCGTTTCCAAGGCTTGGCGCATGACGTCCAGCGGAGCAGCCTGCCCGGCCCAGATCTCAAGCGCCCTCGCCCCTTGGTACAGTAACATGCCGAGCCCATTCGCTACACGGCAGCCGGCGGCCGCGGCCGCTCGGAGCAACGGCGTTTCCGCAGGCCGGTAAATCATGTCATAGACGGCGCCCATGTTGCCGAGCGAAAGCTGTTGGGCGTCAAATGGCAGGGGATCGTCCGCTTTCAAGCCGAGCGACGTGGCATTCACCGCCAGGTCAACCTTCCCCTTCGGATAGCCGATGGTCACGCGGGTTCCCGCGAACCGCTCCCGGATCAGTTGAGCCATTTCCTCCGACTTTGCCCGCGTCCGGTTCACCAGGAAAAGTTCTTGCGCGCCTTCCTGGGCAAGTCGCAGGGCGGTGACAAAGCCAGCCCCGCCCGCTCCGAGAAGCAGGATGGTGGCCCCATGCGGCTCAACCTGGAGGTCTGCACGCAGCGACCGGACAATGGCGTCCGCGTCGGTGTTGAAGCCCACGCTCCGAATCTCGCCGACGACGTCCTGCCGAAGCAGGCCCAAGGACCGCCAGGCGCCGCTTTCGTCGCGGGCTTCAAAGCGGATTGTATTAATGGCTCCGCAGCTCTTCCCGGTCTCGTCCAATTCATCGACCATTTTCAAGGCCAGCAGCTTGTGGGGGAGCGTAAGGTTGAGCCCGACAAATTTCATCGCTTTGGCCCCGGCAATGGCCGCTTCAAGGTGATCCGGATGGACATCGAACGCCAAATACTTCCAATTCAATCGCAAGTGGGCAATCCCGGCATTCTGCATCGGCGGCGATGCCGAATGGCCGACAGGATGGCCGTAAACGGCGCAGTAGCGCGTGCGGGCATCGATGTGTTGGCTGGGCGAGTCGAGCACGCGCTCGTTATACGGGAGATGAGGGCGGAGAGCAACGATTCTACCGGGACTGGGTGATGCTTGCCTGGCCCCGTGAGACCGGCGCCGAGACCGTGCCGGAGAGCTGGCGCGACCGTTAACAGTTGACGGGTTGGAGCCGATTCATAAGCTTACGCCGGTCTAGTTCCCTTTTGCGTTATGAGCCAATCCAGTTCTGTTACGCCGGTTCCGATCACCTCGGTCCTTCACGAAGAGCGCGTCTTTCCTCCGCCCTCCCAGTTTGCCGCCCAGGCCCGGATAAGTTCGCTCGAGGACTATCGCCGTCTTTACCAGCAATCGATTGACTCACCGCACGAGTTCTGGGCGCGACAGGCGAAGACGGAACTGGTTTGGACGCGTCCCTGGGACGAAGTCCTGCAGTGGAACGAACCATTCGCCAAATGGTTCGTGGGCGGGCAGCTGAATCTGTCCGCCAATTGTTTGGATCGGCACCTGGACACACCGACCGCGAACAAAGCTGCGTTGATCTGGGAAGGCGAGCCCGCCGGCGGCGGCAAGAGCGGGGAGGAGCGAACGCTGACCTACAAGCAGCTGCACCGCGAGGTGTGTCTCTTTGCCAATGTGCTGAAGCGAAACGGCATTGCGAAAGGGGACCGGGTCATCATCTACTTGCCGATGGTGCCGGAAGCGGCCGTGGCGATGCTGGCATGCGCGCGGATTGGAGCGGTCCATTCGGTGGTGTTTGGCGGATTCAGCGCGCAGTCCGTGGCCGACCGCATTCAGGATTCGAAAGCGAAGATGGTCATCACGGCCGATGGCGGCTTCCGGCGAGGCGCTGTCGTGCAACTAAAAAAGAATGTGGATGAGGCGCTCGCATTGCGGGATGCCCAAGGACATCGCCTGGCCGACACGATCGAGAAAGTCATCGTGCTGCGGCGGGCCAACAACGAGGTGCACATTGCCGAAGGGCGCGACGTTTGGTGGCATCGCGAATTGGACTACGTTACGGCCGACTGTCCGGCCGAACCAATGGATAGCGAGCACCCGCTGTTCATTTTGTACACAAGCGGTTCAACCGGGAAACCCAAAGGCATCCTCCATACCACCGCCGGGTATTTGCTCGGAGCGAAGCTGACGTCCAAATATGTCTTCGACTTGCGGGAGACAGACGTCTATTGGTGCACCGCAGACGTTGGTTGGGTAACAGGCCACAGTTACGTGGTGTATGGGCCTTTGGCCAATGGCGCGACCAGCCTTATGTACGAAGGCGCGCCCAACTTCCCGGAACCGGACCGCTTTTGGCGGGTCGTCGAAAAATACGGCGTGACGATCTTGTACACAGCGCCCACCGCGATCCGGGCGTTTATGAAATGGGGTCCGGAATGGCCCCAGAAGCATGATCTGCGGTCGTTGCGGCTGCTCGGGACGGTCGGTGAGCCCATCAATCCGGAAGCCTGGGTTTGGTATTACGAAGTCATCGGTGGCAAGCGTTGCCCGATTGTCGATACGTGGTGGCAGACCGAAACGGGGGCCATTATGATCACGCCTTTGCCCGGGGCCATCCCAGCCAAGCCCGGTTCGGCCACCTTACCGTTCTTCGGGATTTTGCCGGAAGTGGTGGACGACGCCGGCAACCCTGTGCCTCCGGATACTGGCGGCAAGCTGGTGGTCCGGCGGCCATGGCCGAGCATGCTGCGAGGCCTTTGGGGTGATCCAAAACGGTATGAGGCCACTTACTGGAGTGAAATCCGCGGCAGTTACTTTACCGGCGACGGTTGTCGCAAAGACAAGGATGGCTATTTCTGGATTGTCGGCCGGATCGATGACGTCCTCAACGTCGCTGGGCACCGCATCGGCACCGCCGAAGTGGAGAGCGCCATCGTCAGCAATCTGAAAGTGGCCGAAGCCGCAGTCGTGGGGCGGACGGACGATTTGAAGGGGCAGGCCCTCGTCGCCTTCGTCACTCTCAAAGCCGGGGTCAAACCCGAGCCCGCTTTGCGCGATGAAATCCGCAACCACGTCGCCAAGGAGATTGGACCGGTCGCAAAACCAGATGACATCCGCTTTGCCGAGGCTCTGCCGAAGACGCGCTCGGGCAAAATCATGCGGCGCTTGCTCAAGGACATCGCAGCCGGGGCTGAGATCCGCGGCGATACGACGACGCTGGAGGATTTCAGCGTCCTGACGCGATTGAGTCAGAGCGAAGAATAATCCCGGGCAGAGACCAGAATCACGCCGCGGCGAAGGCGTTCTAGGGTCGAATCAGGCGGTAGAATTGATTCGTCTTGGTGATGGGCAGCCGCAGGGTGCGGTTATCCGTTCCGATCGTGGGCTGATTGGTCACCGCGGTCCAGGAAGCGCCTGACCCCACCGCTGAGGTCGTCTGCAAGACGAAACTACTGTCGGCACTCCAGCTGAGGCCCACTTCATTCGTGCGGTATTGCGCCCGCAGGGAAATGCTGGTGTTGACCGCCCCGGCTTCAAAGGCACCAATATCAAACGGTTCGGTGCGCAGTTTCTTGCGTTGGTCAAAAAGCGGCGCCCCGTTCCCGCCCAACACAGTGATGGCGTTGATGGCAGGGCTATTGGTTTTCAAGCCGAGGGCGGGTGCCGTCGGGTTATCGCTGTTGAACGAGCCAAGGAGCGGATCGATTGAATTACGGCTGGTTGCCGTCGTGAAGGCGGGAGTGGTGTCCGAGCTAAGATTGAAACCGCCATCTTGCACCTGGCCCCCAGCATTCAAAGCGGCTGTCGTCCCCCCCAGAATGGAATTCTTCAATTCGATCGAGCCGCGGTCGTTGAGAATGGCCGCGCCGCTTTGTCCGCCGACCGACCCTGGGTCGCCTTCGTCGCCCAAGCCACCGCCAATTCCACCCAACCCAGGTTCGCCACCGATGACTCGATTCCGCGAGAAGGTGCAGTTCACAATCACGGCACTACCACCCGAGGCCGTATAGACGCCGCCGCCAGTCGCGTCGCCGCCATTGCCGCCACGCCCCCCGTCAGTGCCGAAGTCCTCGGTGCGGCCGGTGCCGCCCTCACCGCCCTGGCCACCCGTCGCGATGTTCTCAGTCAGGGTGCAGTTGGTCAGGGCGAGGGTGCCGGCATTGAACAGCGCGGCGCCCATCGCTCGGCCGCCAGAAATGCCTCGTTGTGGCTCGAAAAGGATGTTGCCGGGGTTACCTGGATGCCCAGCGGGTCCGGCGGCAGTGTTATCGGCGAAAGTTGTATTCTGGATCAGAATGTCGCCGCTTTCGTTGAAAATCGCGCCGCCCTGAACCAGGGCGCTCTCTCCAGGTTGACCAGGTGACCCAAGGAAGCCCGTCCCGGCCCCGCCACTGCCAGCGACCGTTCCCGTGACCCGGTTGCTGGTAAAGAAACTGTCGTAAATGGCAACCTCGCCATGGCCTGTATTATAAATTGCAGCCCCGCCGGCCGTGCCCGCTCGCCCCCCGTCGCCGCCATTGCCGCCGTTCCCGAGGTCTGGCCCATCGCCGCCTGTCCCACCGCTTCCTCCGACCGCGAGATTCTGAAAGAAAATCGAGTTGGTGATGATCAGGCGGCCGCCGTCGTTGTAGATCGCCGCTCCAAACGCCTCTCCACCGTTGCCGCCGCCCCGGCCGGGCTGGATGGAGTCGCCGCCCGTGCCGCCGGTGACCAGATTATTGGCCACGGTGCACCGTTCCAAAGTCACGAAGCCTCCCTTGCTATGCAGGGCGGCGCCAAAGGCCCTTTCGCCCGGTTGGCCAGCGCGCCCAGTCAGGCCCGCAAAACGGCCCCCGCTCAGCGTCAGGTTGCGGAGAGTGAGGCTGACCCCAGGTTCGACCACAATGAGATGCAGTAAATTGGTCGAAATGCCGCCCGACAAGGTAACGGTGTGGCCCGTGCCGTCGATGACGGTGTCTTGCTCGATTTGGATGCCGTTGGTCAGGGTGATCGAACTGTCACAGGCGATCGTGACCAAGCCTCCACCCCGCAGCAGGGACTGCACGGAGGTCTCGGTGCAGTTGGTGGTTGAACCGTCAGCGTGGGCCGGCACAGTCAGCCCGAACAGGCAGACGGCCACCAATGCGATTAGAACAAGTCGAGGGGACATCTCACTGCGGTAGTGGCGTTGGCGGAAACTCGACGGCCGGATTGGCCCGCTTCTGCAGTTCGAGCATGAGGAGATCCTGCGCGCCTGCGTTAGGATCCGGCCGGCTGCCTTCTTGCACTCGGGGTTGTTCCAGCCCGCCGCCCAGGTTCGGAGTGACCGCGGGCGTCCGAATGTTGCGGGATGGAATGGTGCGGACGCGGCCGCCCGGGCCGGTCGTCGGATGGTAGGAGTCATGCCGGGCATGGTCGGCGCTCCGCCGCCGGTGGGCCGCATTTTGCATCGCCCCAGGAGAGGCGGCGGCGCGGTCGCCCCTGCCGTCCACGAACTCCGGGCGTTCCAGCGGGAACACTGGCCGAGGCAGGCGCTGACCCCGTCAGCCGCGGGGTCATGACTTTTTCCGCGAATTGCGGACGCGGACGCTCTTTTCTTTGAGATTGATCTCGAGGACCTCCAAGCCATTTTCTTTTCGTCGACACCCAAGGTGTAATAATCCGCCGACTTGCCTTGGGGGCTTTCGTTTGAAAATAGGCCTTCCAAACCGCCGAACGAGGTTATGCCTGTGAGCAGGACTTCGTCCTTCGGCTGAGTTAAGGTGGGAGGATTGGTCGGCGGGGGCAGGGGCGGCTTCAGCCCAAAGGGATTGCGGTCAATGATGACGCGATAGTTCCGTTCTTGCGGATCCGGAGTATTCACGACGGCCGACACCGTCACGAGGGTGCCGAGGCCGAGCAGGATCAGGAGCGGCGCTTTTGGGATCGGACTCATGGGCGCAGTATAATGCACACTCCTGGCTAACACCATTCGAAACGCTTGGTTGCGGAAGCCCCGCTGAAAGTGGTCAATAGGCCACTTGGACCCCGCTTGATCGAGCGTTTTTCATCCAGGGCATCATCGACCGGAGACGGGCTCCGACCTTCTCAATCGAGTGCTTTTCGCCTGCCTTGAGCAACGATTGATAGCGCTTGTATCCGGACTGATACTCTTGAACCCAACCTTTGGCGAATTTTCCGGACTGGATCTCCTTCAGGGCTTGCTCATCCGTTTCTTGACGGATGCGTCAATGATCTTCGGTCCGACGAACACGTCACCCCACTTGGCCGTCTCAGAAATCGAGAAGCGCATGCCGCTGATGCCAGCTTCGTTCATCAGGTCCACAATGAGCTTCAACCGTGCAAACACTCGAAAGTAAGCCATCTCCGGCTGGTAACCGGCTTCGACGAGAGTTTCATAACCGGCCTGGACGAGAGCACTGAGGCCGCCACGCAGCACTGTCTGCTCGCCGAACAAGTCGGTCTCGGTTTCTTCTTTGAACGACGTTTCAATCACGCCAGCCCGGGCGGCGCCGTGCCCTTCGCCCAAGCGAGCGCTACTTTCTTGGCCTGGCGGCGGCTAGGTTCTGGTAAACGGCAATCAGCGCCGGGACGCCTTTGCCCTCGGTGTATTGGCGGCGCACGATATGGCCAGGGCCTTTCGGCGCTACCAGGATGACGTCGATGTCCTTGGGCGGCACGACCGTCTTGAAATGGATGGAGAATCCGTGCGAGAAGAGCAGGGTCTTGCCCTTTTGCAGGTTCGGGGCGATATCGCGGGCGTAAACGGATTCCTGTTTCGTATCTGGGAGCGCCACGAAGATGACATCGGCCCGGCGGACGGCTTCGGCGGTTGGGACGACCTCAAAGCCGTGTTCCTTGGCAACCGGAACGGATTTGCTGCCTTCGTACAGTCCAATGATGACGTGGAGGCCGCTTTCTTTGAGGTTGAGCGTGGGCGTGGCCTTGAGCCAAAGCCGAGCACTGGCCGGTCTTGCCTTGGAGCACGTTCAGGTCAGCGTCTTTTTCCGAGTATACTTTTGCAGGCATGGTTCGTTGGGGTAGAGGCCAATGGGAATGGGAGGAGCGCCTATTCGAGGCAGAGCCGCTGCGCGTGCGGGTCAAATCGAGAATGCCGAATGCCTTCGGCAATTCGATCAGTTTCTCGACCTTGCCTTCATCGCCAGTGACTTCGACGGTGAGGGTATCGGCGCACATCGACGATCTTCGCGGAAAATATCGGTGATCTGCATGACCTCGGCGCGGGATTTGGAGTCGACTTCGGCCGGACGAAAACCAATTCGCGGTCGATGTATTCGTATTCGCGGAAATCGATGACTTCGAGGACATCGACCAGCTTGCCTGATCTGTTTGACGATTTGCTCCATGGTCGCCTCGTCGCCTCGCGTTACGATCATCATAGCAGTGCTCGAATCACGGGTGGGCGCTACATTCAGGGTGTCAATATTGAAGCCGCGACCGCTAAACAAGCCGGCCATGCGCGTGAGCACGCCAGTTATTTTCCACCAGCACTGATATCGTGTGTCGCATAATGTCTTGGACAAGCGGCCACCCGCTCGCGCGTCGCATCTCCACGCTCCCGCCGAGGCTTCCGGTAAGCTCACCTGCCCTAAATCAAAAAACCCGCGTTCCTTCTGGAACGGCGGGCGGCCGGTGAGCAATGAGCCAAGCCTCGGGCCGCGTTAGTCGTGCGGCTACGACGCTAACCAAACAGCGAGCCATGGCCGAGTTATTCGTATACCGAAGGTATCAGCGCAGCTAAGGCGTGGTCAACGGTTTTCTCTGTGATTTCCCTCCGCTTCGGGGCGCGCCCGCCGAGTCAAACCAGAAATGGGTTGTTCGCCTTCTCCAGTTCCACCGTCGTCAGCGGCCCGTGCCCAGGACCGATCAGCGTCGCCGGGGGCAAGGACAGAATCTGGTCTCGGACCTTCTGCTTGGCCAGCGGCGCCTGGTCGCGCGCTCCGCCCATCGAGCCGGCGAAGATGGCATCACCAACAATGGCGACGTTGGGCGCGTCATCCGGCCAGTTGCCGATGATGTAGGTAACCCCATCTTCGGCGTGGCCGGGAATTATCGGTTGGTTACCCGCAGCGTCGAGATGGATAAAATCGTTCGCACGGTTCCGTTGGTCCGGCGGGGGCGCTTTTCTGGCGCTGCTGTGAAGTTTCAGCTTGGGGAATTTTTCGCGGATGGGACCGAGGGCGGCCACGTGATCGGCGTGCGTATGCGTGATAAAGAGATGTTTGAGCTGCAACTGCTCGCGCTCGATCAGATCAAAAATGGGTCGGCCGTCAAATCCGGTGTCGAACAGAGCCGCTTCGCGGGTGACTTCATCCCAAACGAGATAGCAGTTGACCGACATGCCCGATCCCTGCGTGGTGATTTGGCGCAGTTCCCGCCAAAGACCGACGTCGATTGTGGGAGGCAACCAACCTTCCGCGATTCGCCGCAGTTTGGGGCCGTCCAAGCCGAGGAGTCTTCCGATGGCCTCATAGTTGGGGACGCGGGCCGCTTTGCCAGTATCTTCGAGGGTTGCCAATTCATCGGGCGACAGGCCGGCGGTTTGGGCAACCGTTTCGGCTGAGGCATTGGCCGACTGCCGCGCTTTGCGAATGATATCTCCTACGGAATCCTCGAGTGTCATGCGGCACCACAGTAGCGGCCCGGCATCCATGGTCAACAAGTTCCCACGGCGATCGCCGGTGCGCCCGTGCCAGAATAGCGCAAGGGTGTTGACGCCTCGCGGCCCGAACGCAAAACTGCCGCTGCCGGCATGACCACCGCCAATAAAATCACCATCCTGCGTGTGCTTCTGGTTCCGTTTTTTGTCGTCCAGGCCCTTTACTACGTCGAACGCGGGGTGGAAGGCTATCGGCTCGCGGCCATTCTGACCTTTGGGATTGCGGCCATCAGCGACGGACTGGATGGCTACATGGCGCGCCGCTACAATCAACGGAGCCAGTTGGGAGCGATTCTCGATCCGCTGGCGGACAAGCTTCTCCTCGTTTCCGGGGTGCTCCTGTTGAGCTTCGACAACCGCCCTTGGCTGCCTCAGACTCCCCTTTGGCTCGTCGGAACAATTGTCGGACGGGATGTGCTTCTCCTGATCGGGCTGGTGGTCATTTATTACAGCTGCGGCAGCGTGACTGTGCGGCCAATTTTCATCGGCAAGCTGGCGACTGTCCTCCAGATGACCTGTGTGCTTTGGGGATTGTTCAAATGGGACGCAACTTGGCTGCAATTCTGGAGTGCGGGTGCCGCCCTCTGCACGGGCGTATCAGGCATGGCCTATGTCTACGATGGCATCCGCCAGCTGAGCGCCAGTCCGAGCAGCGGCCCGACCGCGCAACCGTCCGCCGCGCCATCCGAGAGAGAACCGAGAAAGCTTTGAATCTGCCGGGCGCTGGTTAGTGTGCGGGGCCATGGGCTTTAAATTCGAAAGCAAACTGGCCGTCGGCGATCAGGCCCCGCCTTTCCGCGCCGTGATCACCAGCGGCGAAGAAGTCAGCCTGGCCGACTTCAAGGGCAAGCGTGTCGTCCTGTTTTTCTATCCGAAGGATGACACGCCGGGTTGCACCAAAGAGGCGTGCGGATTTCGCGATCGCTTCGCCGAATTCGCCGACCAAGGTGTCGTTGTGCTCGGGGTTAGCGTCGACCCGATCCGCTCGCACGAGAAGTTCACCCGGAAGTTCAAATTGCCTTTTCCTTTGCTGTCCGACGCTGAGCGAAAGATCGTGGCAGCGTACGGGGTTTGGGGAGAAAAGAGCTTCATGGGGCGTAAGTACCTGGGCACGCACCGAGTCACCTTTCTGATCGGAGCAGACGGACGCATCGAGAGGATTTGGCCGGAAGTAAAGCCGGAGGAGCACGCTGAGGAAGTGCTGGAGGCATTGGGCGCCGGACCAAGCCCGCGCCAGGGCTGACTGACCGTTTGACACCGGCAGCGGTGGCATCTATAAAACTTCCGCGTAGGAAGCAAATCTGATCAACCAAAACAAGTATGGCTATTACTGTCGGATCCAAAGCCCCGGATTTTGAACTGAGCACCAAAACGGCCGAAGGCCCCAAAAAGGTGAAGTTGAGCAACAACTTTGGGAAGAAGAACACCGTCTTGCTCTTCTTTCCGATGGCTTACACCAGCGTTTGCACCAAGGAAATGTGCGATGTCAGCCAAGGCCTGAATGGCTATTCAAGCCTGAACGCCGAAGTCTATGGCATCAGCGGCGACAATCCGTTCGCGCAGGAAGCCTGGGCCCAAAAGGAAGGCATCAAAGTGACCCTTTTGAGCGACTACGAGCACAAAGTGACCCAGGCATACGGAGTGGCTTACGACAGCTTCCTGCCTCAGATCAATCTGGGTATGGGCGGAGTGCCCAAGCGCTCGGCCTTCGTCATCGACAAGCAGGGAGTGGTCCGCTACGCGGAGTTCAGTGACGATCCCAAACAACTCCCCAATTTCGACGGAATCAAGAGCGCCTTGTCCAAAGCGCAGTAACTTGTGACAGGGCAAGCCCCGGTCACGGGGCGATAGCCAGCCGGTGATCCTGCTGATCCCGCGTCATCAGGACCCCTTGTTGTTTATACGGCTTGAGCATGAAGTGAGTCGCCGTGGAGATGACCCCTTGTATGGTCGCCAGCTTCTCCGAAACGAAGCTGGCCACTTCCCGGAGCGTTTCCCCTTCGACAATCACCAACAAATCGTATCCTCCGGACATCAGGTAGCAGGAAATCACCTCGTCATACTTGGCGATGCGCTCCGCCAGACGATCAAATCCTCCGCCGCGTTCGGGCGTAATCTTGACCTCAATGACCGCTCGGACGAATTGAAGCCCGAGACGCTCCTCGTTCAGCACCGTGCGGAACGCCAGAATCACTTGATCAGCCTGATACTCCTTGATCTTCGCCGTCACCTCCGCTTCCGACAGGTTCAGCATCCGTGCCAGATCGACCGGCTTCAACGAAGCATCATCCCGCAACAATTTAAGCAAAGGATCCATCGCCCGAAGCTACTGGGCTTTGATGGCCTTGCCCATCTTTTTTGCGGCCGGCCGCTTTGCCATTCAACCGGGGCAACGGCGTCGACCGCCAGCACGCTGACCCGGACTATTCGGCGTGCACCCGCTTGCCGGCCGGATCGATGATCGTGGGCGTCACAAACAGGAATTGGTTCTCATCGAGTTGGATGACCTGCAGGCGCGGTCGGATCAACTCCCGTCGGTGTTTGTTCCTGGTGCTTTCTGGCGATTCGCTTCGGCCTTGGTCATCCTTGAGGTAGTCAACCCGGGCTTGAGGCGCGCGTTCCGATGTCGCTTTTGCTTCCAGTTTGTTCCGAGCGACGCGATTACGATCTCCGGGAGACAGGCCGCCATCTGAAACCTGGCACCTGTCGAGACCAGTGAGTGATCGGCGCACGCCGGCAAATCTGGCGCTTAGCCCCCGCCGCCGCGGCCTCAAGCCGCCTGGTTGCCCGCTTCAAGAAAGTCGACCATCGCCTTCGCAAAAGGCGCCAGATCCCGCGGTGTTCGGCTGGAGATGAGGTTGGCGTCCACCACGACCGGCTGATCGATCCAGATCGCGCCCGCGTTCTCCAGATCGTCCTTGATGCCGAGCGACCCTGTGGCGCGACGGCCCTGCAGGATCTTGGCCGAGATCGGTATCCATCCGCCATGGCAGATGAAAGCGACGAGCTTGCCCTGACCGAAGAATTCCCGAGTCAGGGCGAGCACTTGAGGATCGCGGCGCAGTTTGTCAGGCATGAAGCCGCCGGGGATCAAGAGACCGCAGAATTGGTCGCTGCGAGCGTCTTTGAGGAGCAAGTCGCTGGCTGCGGGATAGCCGTGCTTCCCGTGGAAGGTGCGGAGGGCAGTCGCGGCCAGGCGCATGCCATAGCCAGCCTCCTGCAGACGAAGCAGCGGGTACCAGAGTTCCAGATCTTCATAAACATCATCGACGAAAGTCAGCAGCGTCTTGGGCATAAGGCGATCGGTTTAGGGAACTGCGCCGGCGAGTTGACGGGCGAATTCAGCTGGAATCGACAGGACGGTTCCATGCCGATGTCCCGGTGGAAAGCGCATTTCCCGCGAGCAATCTTCCCAGTGCTCCAGGTCTACGGACCGCACCGCGCCGTAATAATGTTTCCCTGAATAATGATCGAAGTAGACGAGCCATTGTCCGCCGATCTGAATGGCGGACGGGCCTTCCACCCAGTTTCCGGTAAGCGGCGCGGAGGGTGGGCCGAATGGGCCGCTCGGGCTCAGGGCGGTGGCGTAACGCAGCTCCTTTTTCAAAGGGTTTTTCCGCTCGTCTTTGAAGATCAGATAGCACTGGCCGTGCGCGGTCAGCAGCGTGGCGTCGATGCAATTGAACCCGGGATCGTAGAGGAGCTTGGACTCGCTGAAGGTCTGAAAATCCTTGGTCGTGACGAAGTAAATTCGGTGATTATACCCATCGTCACCGGTCGCGTCGGTGTCGGCAAACTTGCCTGGGATCGTGGACGACCAGAAGATCAGCCACTGTCGAGCGGCGGGATCGAAGAACAGTTCCGGCGCCCAGATATTGCGAGTCTTAGGTTCGTTCTGCATCACCTCGATGCCGCGCTGTTCGGACCAATTGACCAGGTCGCGGGACGAGGCGTAACCGAAAACCTTGCCGCTTTCGGCGGTCCATCCTGTGGTCCAGACGAGATGAAATTTGCCGTCACTGGCGCGAGCCAGGCAAGGGTCGCGCATGAGTTTTCCGCCGACCGTGGGCCGGAGAAAAGAGCGATCCCCGCCCAGGCTGCTCCACTCATAGCCATTGGTGCTGACAGCCAGATGGAGCCCATCTTCACCATTGCCGCGGAAAGAAGTGAAAAGATAGGTCTCGGCAGCATGAACTGGCGTCCTGCTCAGGCCGACGAGCAGGAAAAGGAGCGTGGCCCATCCAGACCGAGGTCCGAGTGTCATTCGTCGATTCATAAGTGATTATCGCCGGAAGCACAACCGCTTCCAATGTCAATCAACGGTCGCTAGCGAGTCTGCACCTCAGCCGGCCTGATGTCATATAGCTCGCCTCCGCGGGCAATAAAGTTGAGCCGGCCATCCTTCCGTTGGACCGGGACGTCGCGCCCGGCGCTGTCGCGGACCGTCAGCGCCGTCGTTTCCGTCAGTTCGCATGGTTGCTCGCCATCGGCTCGGATGGCCGCCTGGCGCAGCTTGCCCTGAGACCATTCGATGCCGACGGTGAATCCGCCCCGCGCGCGCAGACCGGTCACTTTTCCGGCGGGCCAGGCGGGCGGCAGGGCCGGAAGGAGTCGCAGGAGCCCGGCGTGACTTTGCAGGAGCATCTCGGCGATGCCCGCGCAGGCCCCGAAATTACCGTCGATCTGGAACGGTGGATGGGCGCAGAACAGGTTGGCATATGACCCTGAGCCCCCTCCTTTGTAATCGAAGCCAAGGTCACCGGTCGGATTGAGCAAATCGCGCAGAAGTTTTTCTGCGCGCGCCCCATCGCCCAATCGTGCCCAGAAGTTGATTTTCCAGGCGAGCGACCAGCCAGTGGCAGAATCGCCCCGACGTTCCAAGGATACGCGTGCGGCCCGGGCGAGGTCCGGTGTCTGGTCCAGGTTGATTTCCTCTCCCGGGAAGAGGGCCCACAGGTGAGAAACGTGCCGGTGATGGGGCTCCGGCTCGTCATATTCTTCGAGCCATTCCAGCAATTGTCCGCGCGACCCGATTTGGTTCGGAGCGAGCCGGGCTCGTCTGACCGCGAGTTCCCGGCGCAGGTCAGGGTCGAGATCGAGCAGTTCTGCCGCTGCGATGCAATGATCGAAAAGATTGCGCAGCAGCTGCTGATCGATCGCCGGCCCCATGCAAACCTGGCCAACGAAGCCCTCTTGGGTCCGAAAACTGTTCTCCGGTGAATTTGAAGGCGCGGTCACCAGCCAGTGATGGGAAGGTTCTTCGATCAGCATGTCGGTGTAGAACAAGGCGGCCTCTTTGAGAAGCGGGTAAGCCCACGCCAGGAACTGACGGTCGCGTGTGTAGGCGTAATGTTCCCACAGATGTTGACAGAGCCAGGCCGAGCCGCTCACCGTCGCTCCCCACGAAGCGTGCTCGCCCGGCGAAGTGTAACCCCAGGGATTCGCGATGACGTGTGCGACCCAGCCGCGGGCGTCATAATAGGCCCGGGCCGTCCGGGTTCCGGGAGCCCGGAGCGATTGAATCAGCTTGAACATCGGCTCGTGCAGCTCGGATAGGTTGCAGACCTCCGCGGGCCAGTAATTCATCTGCACGTTGATATCGAGATGATAGTCGCCATTCCACGGCGTCTGCATTTCCTCCGCCCAGAGTCCCTGCAGGTTCGCCGGTAGCCCTCCTGGCCGGGAGGAACTGATCAGGAGATACCGGCCATATTGAAAGTAGAGGGCCATCAAGCCAGGATCCGCGCCGCCCTGCTTTAAGCGCACCAACCGACGGGGAACCGGCAAGGTCGAGACGTCTTCGGCGTTCGGCCCGGCTGACGCGAGAGAAAGGCTGACTCGCCCAAACCAGTGCTGGTAATCCCCCAGATGGGCCCGGCGAAGTTCCGTCCAGGATTGAGCCGCGGCTTTCGTCATGTCGTCGAGGCTGGCCCGGACAGCATCGGACGTATGGCGTCCGGCAAATCCGGCGTAATCGGTGGCGGCGGTCAACAAGAGGATGACCTCGTCCGCACCATGCACTTCCAGGCGTGGTTTGTCCGAGGTAGACACGCGCCCG